>JALYSZ010000253.1 GCA_030854525.1 Chloroflexota bacterium
TTCCCAGATTCCGCGCTCTGATCGGCGCTTCGATCTTGGACAGGTCACCCGCATCAACCACGATCAGGTTGTTCGGCGTGAGCCTGGTCGTCGCGGCGGTACGCACTTCTTCAGGCGTGACCGCGGCGAGCCGTTCGCGATACGTCGCGTAGAAATCCACCGGCAAACCCCAGATGATCAGCTGCTGAATCCTCCCCGCCAGTTGCTGAACGGTTTGAACTGAGCTCGGAAAACCCGATACCAGATTGTTTACGGATCCTTGCAGCTCCGTCGCAGGTATCGGCTCGCCGACCACTCGCTTGTACTCGTTGACTACTTCGACGAGCGCTGAATCGGTCGCATTCGTTCTGACCTCCGAGGAGATGCGAAATGCGCCGGCCCCAGGCCTCAGGTCGAGCGTACTGCCCGCGTTATACGTATAGCCGTGCTTTTCGCGCAGGTTGAGGTTGACGCGATTGCTGAACCCGCCGCCCAGAACGTGATTCAACGCAACCATGGTGAGATAGTCGGGATCATTGGCGCGGAAGCCGGGCTGACCGATCACTACCGAGGACTGCACGGAACCAGGGCGGTCGACCAGAATCACCCTCGTTCCTGTGCTCGGACGGATTGGGTTCTCGACCGGTGCGCGCGCGGAGCGGCTGGCCGTCCAGCTGCCGTACGCCTGCTGCGCAATCGAACGCGCTTCAGCGGGCGTCAGATCTCCAACGAGAAGCAGCGTGGCCGCGGACGGAGCGTACATCGTCCGATGCCAGTTGATTACATCATCGCGGGTCAGCGGGCCAATCGTTGCCGGAGTTCCGCTGGCTGGGCGCGAGAACGGCGCGGTGCTGTCGAACGCCGCACGGATGAACGCGTCGGCTGCTAGACCCGCGGTCCGCGCGTGGGTTTGCTGATAGTTCGCAAGCGCCCGGTTCTTTACTCGGCTGATCTCGCCGACAGGAAAGCTCGGCGCCATGACCGTTTTCGCCGCCAGCGACAGAGCTTGCGGAAAGACAGTCTTGAGCGCGACGACATCGGCATACGCGCCATTGAAATTCGCGTTAGTGGAGTACTGTGCTCCGAACACGTCCATCGCGCGCGCGATGTCCGCGCCCGTCATGTCGCCCGTGCCCTCCGACAAGAGTGAGCCCGTCAGGGACGCGAGCCCATTCTTTGCCGCCGGCTCTCGCATGGCACCCGCATCGACAATGATGCGGCCTTCAACCACGGGCAGCGTGTGCTTCTCGACCAGAATTACCTTGAGGCCGTTTGCAAGCTGAAATTGTTCAACCGATGGAAAGACGTACGGACGCAGGGGTGCCGCCGGGGGCGGCGTGACCGTTTGAGCCCGGATTGCGCTTGCCGACAGCAAGATGGCTCCCGCAACAAGCGCCAATGTCTTCTGAATAAGGAGAGTGCCGCGCATTAGTTGGCCCTCGTCGCTGAAGTTTCGCTAGCCGTCTTCTTGGCGGGCACGAAAACGAGGATCACCCGGTTATTGGGTACGAGTCGCTCTCGAGCCAAGTCGTTGAGATCCGCGAGCTTGACGCGATCGATGTCGCCGAGGACCGTGTTCACGTAATCCGGATTGTGAAAGAAAGTCCATCCTTCCGCGAGCCGGTCGGCCCGACCACCAAAGCCACCCGTCGATTGAAGCCCATCAACGAACGAGAATCTCTCACCTGCGCGGGCGCGATCCAGCTCCGACTGCGTGAAGCTCGATGCACCCGCCAGCTCCGCCAACAGCGCGCGCTCGAGTGAATCAGGATTGCTACCCGGCTTTCCATTCGCGATGAAGACCAGCATGTCCGCCCCATCGGCGAGACCGAAGTTGAACCCAGTGACGTTGGTCGCGAGCTGTTGTCTCCGCACCAGCGATTCGTCGAGGCGGGATGAGGCCCCACCACCGATGACTCTGGCGAGAAGGGAGACGGCCTGAGCCCGTTTGTCCTTTGCCGGCGGAACGCGGTACGCCACGAAAATGGCAGGCGCTGGCGCGAGTGCGTCTTGAACCACAACGCGTTGCTCGCGTCCGACGATGGCAGGCAAGCTCATGCTGACTAGCTTGGGCGGCACCGGACCACGCGGAATTGGTCCGAAGTACTTGCGAACCATCGTCTTCGCCTGTGGCACGTCGATGTCGCCAGCGACCACCAGTACAGCGTTGTTCGGAGCGTAATAGGTCTTGAAGAAGTTCTGGACGTCCTCGACTGACGCGGCGGAAAGGTCGGTCATCGAGCCGATCACGGAATGGTGGTAAGGATGCGAGTCGGGAAACAGCAGCTCACCGGTCTTCTCGCCCCAAGTTCCGTAAGGCTGGTTGTCAACGCCCTGACGGCGCTCGTTCTTCACCACCTCGCGCTGGTTGTCCAGCTTCTCCTTCGTCAGCGTCTGAGTGAGAGTTCCCATCCGGTCCGCCTCGAGCCAAAGTGCCAGCTCGAGCTGGTTCGACGGGAGCTGCTCGAAGTAGTTCGTGCGGTCCTGGTTCGTCGTACCGTTGATGTCAGCCCCCGCTCGGCCGCCGGCGGCCTCGAGGAGACCAAAGTGCTGGCCTTTTTCAACGTTCTTGGAGCCTTGGAACATCATGTGCTCGAACAGATGGGCAAATCCCGTTCGGCCGGGCTGCTCCATCTTCGAGCCGACGTTATACCATAAGAGAACGGCGGCCACTGGCGTCGAGTGATCCACGTGGTAGATCACGGTGAGACCGTTGGGGAGGGTCTCCTTGGTGAAGTCCACGCGCAATTCGGGACTCTTGCCCGACTTCGCTGACTGCGCGCCCGCGGTGGCGGCGGCAAGGGACAGCAGAGAGACCGCAAAGTAGCGGAGTCTCATTCGACCTCCATTGATTTTGATTGCCGGCAGCTGGACGGGAGCCGCCGGAAGGGATGCCCAAAATAGGGACAACCCCCGGAGGGGGAAAGAGCGGGATACGTCTATCGGGGCCGCGAGTGAGACCGGGCTGGAGTCCGGTCCTTACCTGATTCCGCGCCGCCGCACCC
>JALYSZ010000375.1 GCA_030854525.1 Chloroflexota bacterium
GCTGCTGCCCGCGCCAGCGCCTGCTGCGCGTCATAGGTTCCCTGCGCGGGAGTGAAGTAAAGCACGCCGGCGGGGCAGCCACTGATCCCGGGGGCGCCGCCGCACGTCTGATAACAGACGTTGATGAGCAGACCTGCGGTATGCAGGGACGCTACCTCAGCGGCATCGAGACACTTGAGACTTGTACCACCGGACGCGTCATAGTAGCGATTTGCGAATGCCTTGAAATTGTTTACGAAGCATTGCTCGTTCGCTAGGGACTCGGTCTGGTCGTAGTCAACGCCTTCAGTCGACATGTCTTACCCCTTCTATCTATCGCGCGACGTTATCGAGTTGTCTGCAGATCACGCGCGGTAGCGGGATGCGCTACGAGTCGCGGATAGTTGCCGGACTGACCGGAGCCTTCACAAACTGTGACCAGTAGGCCAGATTTCGCCCAGGATGCGGTCGCGAGTCCGTGACGCAGGTACGTCCATCCCTGCGAGCTAAGCGCGGGTCCCAGCACTCCGCGGGCGGCCTGATTGCCCTGCGTCCCGAGATTAACCATCCAGTCCAGTCCGTTCGGCCCGCTGCGCTTGGGCAGCGCCACATAAACGCAGTTGGGCGGCAGTCTGAAGTCCCCTGGCCCACGGATCTCCTCCCCAAATGCAAGTGAGCCGAGAGCGATCGGCGAGAGAATAGTGGCAGCAGAGAGGACACCAGACACCTTCAAGAGACCTCGCCTCGTGAGTCGACCCTCCTGCACGCACGGAGAACATTCCTCGGCAGTCAAACTCGGCTGGCGGTTCACGATCGGCCCTCCCACTCTTGGTAGCGTGCTCGCCACGTTCCGCGACGGCAGCGCGCCCAGCCTGACACTCCACTCCGGAACGCGCATGACGTTTTGGTAATGAGTACTACTACTCTTCGCTATACTCGAGGACGATCGCAGGCAGCTGCGTTGCACGGGGACGGTGACCGCCCGGAATTGGGCGACTTGATTGGCGGTCGAACGCTGCGCCAGGCGCTTAGGGGCGGGCGTATTCATCCGCCGCCAGCCGGGAGGACTCCAATTTGTGGGACCTGAAATATTTCCCGAGTTTGGCCGCAGCCGCGATCGGCATCCTTGCCGTCGCACTGTCCTTCGTGCTCCCGGATGGTGCGATGCAGCAGCGTTTCCGCCGGGGCGGAGGCTTGTTCCTGCTGCTCACGATCGTGTTTCTCGTGTATTTCGTCGTCCTGCGGTAGCCCTTGACAGATGTCGTCGCCCCGCGGCAAGAGGAGCTCATGGAATGGATCCGGGGAGATGTCGCGGCGATCCTGGCAGGGGCGATCGTTCAGTCGGCCATCACCCTCACCCTCCACTATCCGATCCAAGCCGACCCCCTGACATCCTGCCTGGTCGGCCTCAGTGCCGCCTTCGTCGTCTTGCGCTGCTGGCCGATCGCGCCGCCTCGCGCGTGAACGTGTGGACGCAAGTGGAAGATGACGATGGGTGGGAGCTGCGCAAGCGGCCCTGGCCGATTGTTCGTCATTGGGCAAGACGCTCAGCGGCACAATCTCGCCTGTCGCCTACCTAGGTTGGATCGATAACCGGGTAATGGAAAACGCCACCATTGATCGTGACTAATCGTCTCGACTTTAGTCGTACTAAGCAGTACTACATCGCTGTACCGGAGTAGCTCAACAAGAAAGGGGGTGGCGGTGGGCGAGGATCAGGCCGACCGATGTGATGCGGCACACCGAGGCCGAATTTTGGGCAGAGGGCCAACCGACCTGGCTGATGCACGATGCGAAGCCTTGGTCGGCCACGCCTATGTAGTCAATTCCGTCGCGACGAACTGCGTACCTGCCTGACCTGAAACGGAATCACGCACGTGAGCATCATTAACGCGCTACGTATGGTGCGTGGGACAGGAAGATCGAGGGCCAGCCACACTGCGACGCGACGCTGCCCGCGTGCCAGCACTGACTTGGAAAGACATGAGAGACGCACCTTGCCAGTTCTGCTCCGCCGGTCGATATGTCGAGCGTGATGGCTTCGACGACATGCAGGGCCTCCTTCACTGCTCCGCGTGCGGTGCGGCGATCGACCGCTGGGTGGTCGATTCGTAGCGTCCGTGACGACCTCACTGCGGATCGCACCTGAACCAGCTCGCCGGACCACTCCTCCTCGTATTGGGTTCCGTCGTCATCACGGCTGTGGGCGTTGCGGTAGCCATTCGATCGTGGCATGTGCCCCCGAACGCGCTACGGCCGGTGATCCTGGGTGTCGTCGTCGCACCGCTCGTCATGGTTCTGCTGTTAGCGATCCACATGATCCCGGATCAGCTCGCGTTTGTTCTGGGGACCTACGCGATCCTTGGACAGACGATCGGATTCATCGCGCTCGCGTCGCGGCCGGCCAGCCCTGGCCGAGCCGGCCGCCGGCGGCTCCGCACCGACACCATCCAGTACCTCGTCGCGAGTGTGCTGTGGTTCACTCTGATCTATTGGAGCGGCTCGTCCGCCGCGATCGAAGGTCTGCTCTTCGCAGTCACACCGGCTCTCGCAGGTGCATCGGCTCCCCACTGCGTTACCCCAGCGCTTAGCGCGTTCACTTGCAGTCACCTGACGTTTTGGGAGGCGCTGCATTACAGCGCCGGCAACCTCGTCACCGCGGGGGCTGCAGGCATCACGCCGCTAGATGAATTCACGCGCGTCCTAAGCACGCTACAGCTGGTGCCTGTGTTTGTGGCCGGTTACGCCCTCGCGAGGAGCTAACGCCTCTGGCTCGAGGGACGCGGCGCATAAGCCAAGGTGAGCAGGAGCGGGAACTCGATGGGGATCGGGCCAAAGAGCCCAGCCTCGAGCGACATGTACGTCGGCCCGAAGCGGAACCCGAGACCCAGCAGTAGGAGCGTCCCAATGCCGAGGTGAACCGCGGCCACCCCGACGCAGGCGCGAAGAACGCGATCGGTCTTCCCACGTGGCCTGACTCTGACACCGGAACCGTTCACCGGATCGTCGTTCCACAGAAATGGCGCGTCGCACAAGTCCCAAAAGGGCAGTGCTCTACCGGAGAGCAGAAGGTGCTCTACCCGTATACCCATCCTGTGGAGTCATTCAGGATTCCTACGCAATTCATCGCGTAATCTCATCGCGCCCGGGCGAGTCGGAGGGGCGTGCTGCTGTTCTTCGTAGGTGAAGGCTAGGTGGCGCCGACGGCCGGTCTGCACGATCCCGCGCGCCCCTCAAACTCGCACGCAGTGCTCGAGGCATTCGCGGCATGGATAGTGAAGAGGACGACGGCCGTAGTGTCGCTCTGTGAGGTGGCTTTCGCGAACCTGGCTCACGTTGTTGACTGCAGCCTTTGCCGTCACCGCCGCTCTCGCGGGGCTTGAGGGCAGCGTCGCAGGCGCCTTCGCTGGGATCGTCGCTGTGCTGGTGAGCACCGCTGTTCAGATCGGCCTCGCCGTCGCCGCCGACCGTCAATCTCGCCGCGCCGGGCGTCGCCTCTACAACGTTGCGCGCGTGATCCTTGATCAACCCGTTCGGACCTCGCTGCGCGAGGCCTACCCCGATCAGCGGTGGTCCGCCCAGGCGTCTCTGCGCGAGCTCGCGTACGGAACGCACTCGGCCGACGGCAATGGTGAAGAAGGTCATCTGCAGCGGTGGACGGCGATCGCGGAGAGCGTCAAGGAGAGGCGCGACGAGCTTGCCGCCGCGGCCACGACCGACGAAACCGCGCTGTCGGCGGATGCGCGAGGCGCGCTGACGGACATGCTGCGCGGACTCGACACGGCGGCTCGCTGCGCCGGACAGATGGCGCGGCACTTCGCCGAAGCCATTGATCGTACGAAGGGCCACGATGCGGACCCGCTGACCTGGCGTCGGCTGCAAGAGCCGATCGAGAAATCGCGGTCGCGCTCCTACGCCGAGTACCGGGCTGCGCTCCAGGCGGTGTTCAAGGCGCTGTCGCTGCTCGCGGCGATTGCCCGACGGTAGTGGGAAGCGACGTGAAGAACGGCTCACTGCGCGTGCTGCTCGGCGCAGTTCGGCTGCCTGTGTACGTGGGGTCGTCTCTTTCGTTTGCCCGCTGGCGAACTAGGAGCGATCTCAGGACGGACCCCGTCCGGTATCGCAGGTGCCCGCGCCGAGTCAGGCATCGACGGATACGGTTCCTGTCCGGAATGGCTGCCAGACTTGCGGATGATGCCCAACTTGACCGATAGGAAGTTGCCTCAACTGCGCGAAGCTATGGCAGCGTGGATTGCGGATGTGTGCAGCATGCTCGGAGCAGGTCCGCCGATGGTCACGCGAAATCTCGTTACTGCTGTCTATCCCACCGGCTACGAGACGCGCGAGGAGCCGACACTTGATCTCTTGACGCTGGAGCGATCCACGCGCCGTCTCGGGCTACCTTCATTCGACGCGGTCTGCGCAGTAGCGCTTGCTTGCGACGATCTCCTCCCTCAGATCCCCAAGACGGATGAGCCGACAGGGACTCGCTCCGACTGGGTTGCGGCCGTCGTAGCCGAGCCGATCCTCGGCACGTATATCGATGACATTGGCGCCGTGCGGTTCGATCGGGCGACATTCGACCGCGTGTTCGACCAGATCGCAATGGAGCTTCAGTCGCCGGCCACGCCGTATACGGCCTACGCGCCGATCGACAACCTCACTCTTCCGGATGGAGCGGTCGAGGTTGTCGCCGGCATAGAAATGCGACCTCGGGACAAGGAGGATCTCGAGCAGTGGATAAACCGCGGTACGCCGTTCGAACGTATCAACTACATCGGCGTCGAGACGGTGCTAGAGCGGCCATACCTTGAGACCGTGGGCGAAGTCCGTGGCGCGCGTCAGTCGCAGGATGTGATCGAACAGCTAATGACTGCGATCCAGCTGCATCTCAACTGCGATGCCTACGCAGCGTTCGTCCGGTTCCGCTGCGATGCGACGTTCCACAGAAGCTTGGGTGGCACCGTCACGCCAGCGCCGCACTTCGGCCGCCAGCGCGGCAATCTACTGCGCGTGCACGTCGGGCCTATCCGCGAGCTGTCCGAGCGCCTCGGCGTCAGCCCCAATCGAACGGCCTGCGAACTCGCTCTTGGCCGCTGGCGTTCCATCGCGGCAGGCGGTTCCGCGTCGAGCGTGATCGTCGATGCGTGGATCGGGCTGGAGTCGCTCCTCTTCCGCGGCGGTTCCTCTGGCGAGATCATCTACCGGGCCTCACTGCGTCTTGCCGCCCTGATTGGCCGAGACGGCGCTGACGCCCAATCCGTTCTGCGGCAGGCACGGACTGCGTACAACGGCCGGTCCAAGGTGTTGCATGGAGCCGATACCGGCAAGCTCGACCTACCCGCGTTGGCAGCCGTATCGCGAGACTTCCTCCGCCGGGCCCTCGTCGCGGTCCTGGCGAAACCGACCCTCTTTGACCCGGAGACGATCGAACACGAGTTGCTGACCTAGTAGCGCCTGCTCGCGCGGTCCTCGAATTCGACGGCACAAAAGGACCTCTGAAATCAATGGGAGTTGACGGATTTCGTAGTAGAGCTCGTCGTTGGTCGCCGAATCCCCTCCATAGAAGAACGGCGGCCCGAACATGAGATCTTGGCCCAACCGAGCATCAATGTGGCCGGCTTCATGAGCGGACGGCTCCCTAGAGCTGCGCGACCCACGTGGCTAGCCTTGACAGGGGTACGGTCCGTCCCGGGCATCTCCGATATCCGGTCACTCTTGGGTCCGATGTCAAACAAATGGCAGCGCCGTGCGTCTATGTAGTAGTGAGAACGATCCTGGGATCAGGAGGACCAACTGGATCCGCGCTGGAACGAGGCCTACGGGCGCTATCGGCCAGATCTCTATCGCGTAGCCGCGTATCTACTCGGTAGCGGCGAAGCTGAGGAGATCGTGCATGACGCCTTCGAGCGTGGGATGCGCGATCCAGGCTTTTTCGAGCACGTCGCGGACACTGGCGCGTGGTTGCGCACGGTCGCGGTTCGGCTTGCCGTGTCGCGGCTGCGTCGGCGTGCTTTATGGGAGCGTGTCCGGCTCGGCGTGCCCGTCGCCTCGAACGAGCTGCCCGATCCCGAGCTGCACGATGCTCTACGCCGGCTCCAGCCCACACAGCGGGGTGCCGTGGTGTTGCGTTACTTCTTCGGGTCGGGCTATGCCGAGATTGCGCTAGCACTCGGTCTCAGCCAGAAAAGCGTGGGTCAGGTGCTCACGCGAGCGCGCGCTGCTTTGCGAAAGGAGCTGACGTGATCGAAGATCGGGAACTGGTCGATCGTTTGAGAGGTGCCATCCGCGCGGTCCGCGTTCCGGACCAGGCACTGGACCTCCGGAGTCGAGCCCGTCGCGGCGTCGCGACTTTGCTGGCGGTCCCGCTCACGCTCGTCGCGCTGGTTGTGGCTCTGGTCATCGGGCAGGCGCTGCTCGAGTCACGGACCGAGCGGGCAGCGGGCACTCCGGGTGCAAGCAACGTCAAACTGTCGACCGTGATGCAGCGCGCCGAGGCGATCGGACTGGTTCGCGGCCTGACGCAGAACGTCGGGCGGGTCGATCGCATCGAGGCGAGGCTCATGACCTGGGCCGAATATCTCGCGATTGCGGGTTCGCCCCGAGTGATCTCAGGCGATCCCAGCGGGCTTCAAATCAAAGGCGCACTAGGCACGACGGGCGACCCAAGCACGCGCACCGTGTGGGTCGTCGCCGTGGCCGGAGAGGTCTGGCCGAGTGGTCGAGTTCCGGTGTGGTGGGGCGGGCCGTCGCCCGTCGCGAATCCGACGCCATACCCCCCGTAT
>JALYSZ010000378.1 GCA_030854525.1 Chloroflexota bacterium
GTCAATCCAACTGCAATTCTTCGGAGGAGAGAGCCTGAAGCCGCTCGCGGTCTTGTTGGGTCTTATTGCAGCCGAAGGCGACACGCGCAGAACTCCGCTCGACTTGTCCGACCGACGACGCTCTGAGGCCGTGTCGCGGCGCTTGCCCTCATCGGCGTAAGGCTCTTCCTCATGCAGGTCCGGGAGCCCAGACGTTCGCGCTCATTAGGCCGCCGCGATCGGGTTGGAGCTTGACCACGTGCGCATGCGGGGTTTTCCGCGCGCGCTAGGCGCGCCTGGCGACGAACCAGATATCGTTTTCGGATTCTGAAACCAAGGATCGCGGCAACGACGCCGAGGGGTACGTCGCAACTGTCAGCCATACCTCGCTCGCTGGTCAGCATCTCGAGATGACCGGAGATCGTTCCTTTTGGGTCGGTCGGTCCGTGCTCGTTACGGGCGCGACCGGACTCGTCGGATCTAGTCTCGTGCGCGCGCTCTTGGACAAACGCGCGAACGTCGCCATCCTCTTGCGAGACCACGAGCGCCGGTCCGAGCTGTTCCGGAGCGGCAGCATCGAGCGTGTCGCGGTCACAGAGGGCGAGCTCGAGTCGCCCGCCGACGTCGAGCGGGCAATCGCGGAGAGTGGCGCTTCGGTCGTTTTTCATCTGGGGGCGCAGACGCTCGTGGGAGTCGGACTAAACGCTCCGCTCCTGACGTTCGAATCGAACGTTCGCGGCACCTACAACCTGCTCGAGGCGTGCCGCCGCCAATCGCGCACCGTCGAGCGCGTCGTCGTGGCCTCCAGCGACAAGGCGTACGGGCAGAGCGACCACCCCTACGGCGAGGACGACCCACTTCGCGCGTCGTCTCCGTACGACGTCTCGAAGGCGGCGGCGGATCTCATCGCGCAGAGCTATCACGCGACGTACGGCCTTCGCATCGGAATTGTGCGGTGCGGCAACATCTACGGCGGTGGCGATCTGAACTGGAGCCGCATTGTTCCCGGGACCATCCGGTCCTTCGTGAAGCGCGAGCCACCGGAGATCCGGAGCGACGGCACCTACGTGCGCGATTACATCTACATCGCCGACGTCGTCGACGCTTACCTGAGGGTCGCGGAGGCGCTCGACCGGCCCGAGGTCGCCGGGCAGGCCTTCAACTTCGCCTCCGGCGAGCAGGTGAGCGTTCTCGACATGGTGAATGCGATCGCGAAGGTCATGGGTGGTCAATTGCCCGAGCCGCGCGTGCTGAACACCGCGAAGAACGAGATCAAAGAGCAGCGTCTGTCGACCGACAAGGCAAAGCGCATCCTCGGCTGGAAGTCGCGCGTCTCACTTGACGAGGGTCTTCGGTCGACGATCGAGTGGTATCGGGCCTACCTCGGGGCGAAACCCTGATCGAAGGCGTCCGCGTCGTTCCGCTGAAGCAGATCCCAGACGAGCGCGGGAAGGTCATGCACATGCTCCGCGCGGACGATCCGCATTTCGAGCGTTTCGGTGAGATCTATTTCTCGACCGTGTACGCAGGCGTCGTCAAAGGCTGGCATCTCCACGAGCGGATGACCATCAACTACGCGGTCCCGGTCGGTGCGATCAAGCTCGTCCTGTTCGACGACCGCGAGGGCTCCCCGACGCGCGGCCAGTTGCAGGAGCTGTTCGTCGGCGAGAGCAACTACGCGCTCGTAACCGTTCCGCCGCACATCTGGAACGGCTTCAAGGGGATCGGCCATCCCTATTCCGTCGTCGCGAACTGCGCGACGATCCCGCATGACCCGACGGAAATCACCCGATTGGACCCCTTCAGCACGAAGATCCCGTACGACTGGGAAGTGCGCCACGGATAGATCGCGCTCTGCATGCCGGATCTGCCAGGCCGATGCGCTCCGGAATGTCTTAGACCTCGGCACGCAGCCTCTCGCCAATTCGTTTATCGCACCCGACGATCTTGGAAAGCCCGAAGCGCGGTATCCGCTCGAGCTCGCGCGATGCGCCGCGTGCGGCCACGTGCAGCTCTCCCTCACCGTCCCGCCCGAGATCATGTTCCGCAACTACCTCTATGTGTCGGGCACGTCGGACACCATCCCCGCGCATTTCGCGGCGTATGCGAAGGATGTCGCTGAGCGCTTCGTCCCCCAAAACGGCCTTGTCGTCGAGATAGGAAGCAACGACGGCACGCTCCTCCGTGCGTTCGATCGTGGCTCGGTCCGGGTCCTGGGGGTCGAGCCGGCCCGCAACATCGCGGCTATGGCGAACGCCGCAGGCAT
>JALYSZ010000388.1 GCA_030854525.1 Chloroflexota bacterium
ACCTCTCGCCCAGAGCCATGGCCGACGTCGTGGTCGATGCCGCGGGCGATAAGAAAGCCGAGGACATCCTCGTGCTCAATGTTTCGGAGCTCACGACGATCGCGGACCTGTTCGTGATCTGCACCGGTCGAGGCGAGCGCCAGGTGCAGGCGATCGCGGACGCGGTGCGCGAAAAAGCGATCGAGGCGGGCCGCCGGCCGATCGGGGTGGAGGGGTACAACTCCGGCCGCTGGGTGTTGATCGATCTTGGCGACGTCGTCGTGCACGCGTTCGTCCCGGAGGAGCGCCAGCTCTATCGGCTCGAGCGGCTGTGGGGCGACGCTCCGGTGGTGCTTCGGATCGCTTGAACCAGCTCGCGCGGGCGCGAATGCGTACGCGTCCCGGGAGGCGAGAAGCGCGCAAGGCCGCTTCGCTGCAGGTCGCTCAGCTGATCGGGCGCGGGGAGCGGGTCCGCGCGCGCGGAGGATTCACCGCCTGCCCGGAAGCAGGGAACATGCCATGCCGTAATGCGGCGGTCTCGGGTACCCTAGACATCACGAGCAGGACCTGTCGCGGCCCGCGGCGAGGGGCTGTAGCTCAGCTGGGAGAGCGCATGAATCGCACTCATGAGGTCAGGGGTTCGATCCCCCTCAGCTCCACAGGGTCTGCGATGGTCAGCGCCTGATGGACCGCTTCACCCAAAACGACCCTGAGCGTCAGGCGAACATCGCCTTTGCCTTGATCTTCCTCGGCATCATCGCGGTCGGCGCTCTAACGATCTGGCTCTTTTACGGAGCGTCCTTCTAACCGGACCGGCCAAACGAGCCCGCGCTCGTTCCGCGTCGCGCCCAATCTGGCCTCGCGCGAGCTTCCACGTGTTCCCGGCGCTTGCCGGGCCGGGCGATGTGCGGTCGATTCCGTACGAAAGTGCTGACAGGGTCACAGCGGGTCCGTTATCAACTCCCTCAGGCCGTTGCCCGACCATTGGTCCAAGGAGTCCTAATGCTCCGCGGGGCGCTGACGTTCGCGTTCGCGATCGTCGTCATCGCCGTCGGTTCTTCGGCGCCCGCCGCGGCGGTCAGAAGCCTGGAGCACGGCTCGGAAACGGCGAGCGCGGAGAGCGATCTCATCGCGATGATCAACGCCTATCGAGCACGCAACGGCCTCCAAGCCGTCTCGCCGAACGGCGCGCTCGCGGCCGCCGCGGCGTGGATGGCCGGCGACATGGCCGCGAAGAACTACATCGGCCATGTCTCGTCCGATGGACGCTCGCCGACCCAGCGGATGTCCGCGTTCGGATATCCGGCGACTTCGATGTACACGGGTGAGGATCTCGGGGCGGGCCATGGGACCGCGGGCGCGGTGCTGGCGGGATGGCAGGCGAGCCCCGCGCATAACGCCGTCCTCCTGAATCCGAACTACGACGCGATCGGCATCGGCTTGATCCACGACCCAAGCGCGACTTACAAGTGGTACTGGGCCGCGGACTTCGGCGGCCCGGGTGGGACGGTGAGAGTCACCATCCCGGCGGCACAACCTGTTGCGGAGCGCGCAGGCGCCGCCTCGCGAGGTCGCTCGCGCTGCTCTCCGGAATACGCCACCAGATGACCGCGATCTAGCCGGCTCCCGAGCTACGGCGGAGCGGCAGAGGCGTCCGTCTCGAGCACCTAACATCGGCAGACAAGGGGGAGTCAAGGATGGCGACGCCAACGCTTCGGAACTACATCGACGGCCGCTGGGTCGACGCGTCGGGCGGCGGGACGTTCGAGAACACCAACCCCGCGACCGGCGAGCTGATCGCGAACGTCGCGAAGTCGACGGTCGCCGACGTGGACAGCGCGGTGGACGCGGCTCGGCGCGCTCTCGATGGCTGGCGCCTCTACCCCGCCCCGAAGCGCGGCGAGATCCTCTATCGCGCCGGCGAGATCATGCTGACGCGCAAGGACGACCTCGCGCGCGAGATGACGCGCGAGATGGGCAAGGTGCTCGCCGAATCGCGCGGCGACGTCCAAGAGGGCATCGACATGACCTATTACATCGCCGGCGAGGGGCGCCGTCAGTTCGGCGACGTCGTCCCGGCGGAGCTCCCCAACAAGTGGGCGATGAGCATGCGGCACCCGGTGGGCGTGGTCGCCGCGATCACCCCGTGGAATTTCCCATTCGCGATCCCAACCTGGAAGATCATGCCGGCGCTCATCCTCGGCAACACCATCGTCTTCAAGCCCGCGTCGTACACCCCGCTCCTCGCGGTCCGCCTGGTCGAGATACTCGAGGAGGCGGGCCTGCCGAAGGGCGTCATCAACCTCGTCCTCGGCTCCGGAGGCGACCTCGGCGACCACATCGTTTCACATCCGGGGGTCGACCTGATCTCGTTCACGGGTTCGTCCGACACGGGCTCGCACATCAGCGAGATCGGCGGGCGACTCCTGAAGCGCGTGTCGTGCGAGCTCGGCGGGAAAAACGCGATCGTCGTGCTCGACGACGCGGATGTGGATCTGTCCCTCGACGGGATCGTCTGGTCGGCGTTCGGTACGTCCGGACAGCGATGCACCGCGGCGTCGAGAGTCATCGCGCACAAGAGCATCGCGAAAGAGCTCGTCGACAAGCTCGTCGGAAGGGCCAAGAAGCTTCGCCTCGGAAATGGGCTCGAGGCATCGACGGACGTCGGGCCAGTGGTCTCGTTGTCGCAGCTCGAGCGTGTGCATTCGTTCATTCCCATCGCGGAGAGAGAAGGGGCCACCGTCGCGGCCGGTGGACATGTGTCGAAAGAGGGAGCGCTCGGCAAAGGGTTCTTCCACGAACCGACCGTCCTTGTCGACGTGAAGCCGAACATGCGCGTGGCCCAGGAAGAGATCTTCGGACCGGTGACGGCGGTCATCGAAGTCTCGAGCGTCGACGAAGCGATCAAGGCTGTGAACTCGACGAAGTACGGGCTCTCGAGCTCGATCTACACGCGGAACGTGAACAACGCGTTCCGCTTCATGCGCGACGCCGAGACGGGGATCGTGTACGTCAACGCGGGGACCATCGGCGCGGAGATCCAGCTCCCGTTCGGCGGCATGAAGGCGACCGGCAACGGTCATCGCGAGGCGGGCCGCGCCGCGCTCGACGTGTATTCGGAGTGGAAGTCGATCTACGTCGACTACTCGGGGAAGCTCCAGCGTGCGCAGATCGACACGTCGGAGGGCGCGAAGACAGCGCCGTGACCGCGCGGAAGCGCCCGCTCTGGCCGTGCCCCAACTGCGGTCGCACGTTCGTCACGAGGAACATGTCGCACTCCTGCCGGCGGATGAGCGTGGCGGAGCATCTCCGCGACAGGCCGCCAGAGATCCTCGCCCTCTATCGGTACCTCCATGACCGCATCCGCCAGCTCGGTCCGGTAACGGTCGATCCTCAAGGTCGTGGGATCGTCTTTCAGGTGCGCGCCCGGGCGATCGGCCTCGCTCCGAAGGATCGCTGGATCGATCTCACCCTCTGGCTGAAGAGCGGCGCCACGCACCCCCAGGTACGCAAGGTCGACGATTACGGCGCGCTCGGACGTGTGCTCCACTTCCGTGTTGTGCGGGAGGAGGACCTCGATCCCGCGCTCGCGCGCCTTCTCGCCGAGGCCTACGCCGTCGCGGCGCAGCGTGAGGTCACGCCGGCGCGAGCGCCACGCGTGCGAGCGGCGCCTCGCCCATCCAGAAAACGTTCATGACTCGTCAACCGGCAGCGTGAAATGCACGACGGTTCCCTCGCCGACGACGCTGGTCGCCGAGATCCGACCACCGTGCGCCTCGACCAGCTGTTTTGCGATTGCGAGTCCCAGACCGGCGCCGCGAGACTCGGCGGACTTGTAGAAGCGATCGAAGATCCGGTCGATCAGGTCGGGCGCGATCCCGGCACCCGTGTCGCGTACGTCGATCGTGACCCCCGCGGCATCCTCTGCGCGCGCCGTCACGCTGATGCAGCCGCCACTAGGGGTGTACCGGAGCGCGTTGGCGATCAGGTTCGAGAGGATCTCGCGAGCGCGGACCGGATCCGCGTTCACCTGGGGCAGACCGCTCGGCGCCCGTGCCTCGAGCGACACCCCCGCCGGTTCGGCGTGCGATGCGAACGAGTCGACAGTCTCGCGCACCAGCGCGCCGACATCGACGGCCTCGCGATGGAGCGCGAGCGCGCCCGATTCGGCGAGCGAGAGCGTGCGCAGATCCTCGACAAGGCGCGACAGCACCCTCGTCTCGTCCAAGATCGCGACCAGATGTGCCTCGTCCGCGGGATGAACGCCGTCCACGAGCGCTTCGAGGTTTCCCTGCACGACCGAGAGCGGCGTGCGGAGCTCGTGGCTCACGTCCGCGAGGAGGCGCCGGCGCTGCTCCTCCCCCGCCTCGAGCCGGCCGGTCATCGCGTTGAACGCGCGAGCGAGAGCGCGCGCGTCGCGCGGACCTCGTTCAACCACGCGTGTCGAGAGGTCGCCATCCGCCACTCGTCCGACGGCTTCGATCACGTCGCCCACCGGAGCCGCGAGCCGACGAAGCGATCTGGCCGAGAAGACGATCCCGTACAGCACCACGAGCAGCGCCACGCCACGCGCAACATTGCCGACGAGATCCGGCGCTCCAAGCGCGCTGGCCAGCGTCCAGAAGAGGAACGTCGCAGCAACGACCGACAGCACAGCGCCGGCGACGAAGAACATCGCCATGCGCCGCACGAACCCGCCGCCTCTTGGCCACGGTGTCCGGCCCCAGCCCCGTTGCGGAGGAAAGGGCTCGTTCTCCGGCCACCACGGCGGGCGCCGGCGGGACTGATCCCATCGACCGCCTCTCACTCCTCAACCTCCGCGAAGCGATAGCCCACTCCGTAGACCGTGAGCAGGTATCGCGGTCGAGCCGGATCAGATTCGAGCTTGTGCCGGATGTTCTTCACATGCGCATCGATCGCGCGTTCGTACGACTCGAACGCGACGCCGTGCACCGCGTCGAGAAGCTGCGAGCGCGTGAATACGCGCCCCGGCTCACGCGCCATCGTCGTGACGAGCTGGAACTCAGTCGGCGTCAGGTCGACAACGCGGTCTGCGACCGTCGTGCGCATCCGCGGTATGTCGAGGGTGATCTCTCCGGCGCGAACGATCTCGGTGTCCGAGCGGGGATGCTCAGTCCGCCGAAGCACGGCCCGCACACGCGCCACGAGCTCCTTGGGGCTGAAGGGCTTCGTGACGTAATCGTCCGCGCCGAGCTCAAGTCCCACAAGCTTGTCGGACTCCTCGCTCCGGCCGGTCAGCATCACAATCGGCACGTTGGACTCGCCGCGCAGCGTGCGCGCCACGTCGAGCCCGTCGAGCTCGGGGAGGCCGAGATCGAGCACGACCAAATCCGGCCTCTGCGCGCGCGCGGCCGCGAGCGCGGCCCTTCCGTCGTGAGCCACGACGACCGCGAAGCCGGCGTGCTCGAGATAGTCACGCGCCAGCTGCACGATCTTCGGCTCGTCGTCGACGACCATGACCGTTCTCATCGTTCGCCGAATCCTAGATACCGCGAGACGCCGGACCATAGTCCGGCGTCCCGTCGTCGAAATGGGTGACTACCGGCCGCTGGGCGGGGGCGATGTCGTGCCGGTGTCGTTGGGCTTCTCACCGTGCAGCTCCCGGTGCAGCTCCTCGAGCCGCTCGCGCGGGCTCTGGTAATGGCCGGGGCCGCCCCAACCACCGCCGTAGCCCCATCCCCGTCCGCGTGAGAACGCGCCACGCACGAGGGCAAAGATGAGGAAGAGGAAGAGGAGCGGGAAGAGGAACCCGAACCCTCCAAAGAAGTAGGGGTGGTAGTACACGGCCGGAGCGACCGCGGTCCCGGTTCCGGCGAGCCCCTGGGCCAGCCCGAGCTGGTACGCGCCGACGCCCACGATCGCGGCGATCACGAGCGTCACGATGATCCCGATGCCTCGCATGTGAATCTCCTTTTGCGATGTCGTCGAGAGGAATCGTCACAGCAGGTGATGAATTGGGTGTGAACGAGGAGCGGAGATTTCGCGTCAGCGCAGGACGCTATCCAGCCAGCGCGCCGCCGTCGCGACCGCCTCGGCCTCGCCCGAGCCGAAATCGTGGCCCGCGCCTGCGATGCGGACGAGATCGATGCGCGGATTGTTCGCGGCGATGCGCTCCAGTACGGCAAACGGACCCAGCTCGTCCTTTTCGCCCTGGACGACGAGCGTCGGGCAGGTCGTCGCGGCGAGAGCCGCCTCGTCGCGAGGCCGCGGGCGCTTCGGGGGCGCGATGGGATGGCCGAGGATGACGAGCGCATCCGGCGGCTCGTGCTCGGCGAGGAATGCGGCCATGCGGCCGCCGAACGAGCGGCCGACGATAGCGAGGCGTTCGTAGCCGGCCATCCGAAACGCGTCGCGCGCCGCGCGAAGATCCTCGATCTCCGACGCGTACTCCTTGCTCGGCCGCGAGCCGCGCGTTCTGAATGTCACCGCCTGCGAGGCGATGCCGAATCTGTCGAGCGCCGACGCCAGTGCGCGGAGGATCGGCTGCTCCGCGGTGCCACCGTAGCCCGGCGCAAGGACCGCCGCGCGGTTCAAGCCGGAAGCTTCGGAAGCTTCTGCGCGAGCGCGAGCGACGGGCTGAGAAGATCGCCGACCGCGTCGAGACGTGCGGACATGTTGATCATCGTGAAGGCGTCCGGCCGTCCGAGCGCCCCGATCTCGTCCCACCGGAGCGGCGCGGACACCGGCGCGCGGCGGATCGGACGAACGCTGTACGGGCCAGCCGTCGACTTCGCGCGCGTGTTCTGCAGGTAATCGATGTAGATCCCGCGCCGCTTCGCTTTGCTGAACTCGAGCGTGACGAGCTTCGGCGCCTTCTCGCGGGCAAGCTGGCCCACGCGGAGGGCGAACGCGCGGCTCTCTTCGAACGTGTACCGCCGCGCGATGGGAACGAGCACGTGGATCCCGCGCGAGCCCGTTGTCTTCGGGAACCCAACGAGGCCGAGGCCGTCGAGCACCTCCTTTACGACGCGCGCGACCTCCTTCACGTCGTCCCACGTCGCGCCCTCGGCTGGGTCCAGATCGATCATGACGTTGTCGGGTCTTTCCGGATTGTCCACGCGCGCGAGCCGCGGGTGGATCTCGATCGCGGTGTAGTTGGCCATCCACACGAGCGTGGCCATGTCATTCGCGAGGACGTACGCGTTGTCGGGCTCGAGCGGATCGGTCCAGCTCGTGATCCATTCGGGCGTAAAACCGGGCTTGTTCTTTTGATAGAAGTGCGTTCCGTGGATGCCGTCGGGGAACGGCTTTAACGTGAGCGGCCGGTCGCGAAGCCATGGCACGAGGTACGGCGAGACCTCGGTGTAGTAGCGGATGAGGTCGGCCTTGGTGTAGCCATCCTCGGGGAAGAGGACCTTCTCAAGGTTCGTCAGCTTGATGCGCTTGCCCTCGACCTCCAGCACCGACGGAACCCGCGCGGCCTGGTCACCATTCCCCGACGGAGCGCGCGTCGTGGTCGCGCGCTTGGCGGCCTCCTGGGCTTTCTTCGCCGACTCGCGACGCTCCTCTCCCGTGCAGTCATGCGGATCGACATCCGGACGAAGCCCGCGGTAGGTCGGATGCCGAAGGGTCCCGTCGCGGGTGATCTCGGCGTACTCGACCTCGCAGACGAGCTCGGGTAGGCACCACCGCGCGGGTTGATTCGTCCTCGGCTGCGTGGCGAACGGCGACGATGGCGACTCGTGTTTTTGCAGGATCTCCAGAAGATCCCGAAGGGTCCGTTCGTCGAACCCCGTACCCACATGCCCCACCGGCTGCAGCTTGCCGTCGCGGTACACACCAAGCAGCAGCGCGCCAAGCGTCTTGGTGCGGCCACCCTGCCCCGCCGTCCATCCGCCGATCACGCACTCCATCGTGCGGAACGCCTTGATCTTCACCCACGCCGGCGAACGCGCGCCTGGCTGATAGATCGAATCGAGCCGCTTGGCGACGATCCCTTCGATCCCCTGCTCGCGCGCCGCTTCGAAGAGCGCGATCCCCGTTCCCGGGAACCCCTCGCTGCGCCGGATGGAGCCCATCGGCGTCAGCGCTTCGTCGAGGCGCTTCAGGCGCTCGCGCAGGGGCTTTCGAGTGAGATCCTCGCCATCCGCGTAAAGGATGTCGAACACCTGATAGATCACCGGGGTCGATTTGTGCAGCTTGCGAACGGTGCTCTCGTCGCTCACGTGCATGCGTGGCTGCAGGCGCTGGAACCTCGGCACTCCCTTCTCGTCTAACGCCACGACCTCGCCGTCGAGAATTGCCTGGTACGCGCCCGTGAGCGCCTCCGCCGCCTGCGTCGCCTCCGGATACTGCTTGGTGCAATCGAGCAGGTTGCGCGTCTGGAGGCGGACCTCGCCCCCATCCACGAACGCGATCGTGCGCACGCCGTCCCACTTCGGCTCGTAGGTGAACTCGGGCGAGTCGAAAGGCTCATCCGCGGCGGCGGCCAGCATCGGCTCGATCTTCGAAAGGAGCGGGTCGTTCTTCGGGGGCGTGCCGTGCTTGATCATCAGCCAGTCACGTCCCTCGTTCTGCTTGGTTTGCACGAGGACCCACTCGCCGTTCAGGCGCGTGCCCTTCATACGCAACTTCAGCTCGTTGTCCTTCTCTTCGAGAAGCTCGTACGTGCCGGTGTCCCAGATCGTCATCGAGCCCGCGCCATAGCCGTCGGGGATCACGCCATGGAAGGTGAGGTACTCGATCGGATGATCCTCGGTATGCACCGCGAGGCGCCTCTTTCCGGCCTCGAGCGGCGGACCGTTGGGCACAGCCCACGACGCCAGGATGCCGCGCATCTCGAGCCGAACGTCCCAGTGAAGCCGCGTCGCGTGGTGGCGATGGACCACGTAGCGACGCGTTACTTCGCCCTCGGGCGGCTGGCCCTTTGGTTCGGGCGTGCGGCGGAAGTCGCGTTTGCGCTGGTACTCGGTGAGGCTCACTGTGTGACCTTCGCCATTGTCGGGGAGGTCGCATCGTGGCGTCCGCGGCGTTCTCGTCGCTGGTCAAGGATTATCTCGACGACCGGTACGACGAGTCGCCGAGCTGGGCCAGCACGCTCGGCCTCACCGCCTACGACGAACGGTCGGAGGACCTCTCGGCGGAGGCGTTCCGCCGGCGTGACGCGATGGTCGTTGACTGGATCAAGCGCTTTGAGGCCGTGGTGGACGACACCATCACGGGAGATGAGCGCATCGACCGTGACGTCATTCTCGCGTCGCTTCGAGGACGAGAGCTCACGCAGCCGCGTTTCGATTGGAAACGTCAGCCGAATACCTATCTGAATCCCTCTCTCGGCGGAGTGTTCACGCTCTTCCTGCACCGCCTCCGCCCCGAGCCGGAGCTTGCCGACGCGGCGCGCGCGCGCCTGCACGCCGTGACGAAGCACGTCGCCGATGGAAAAGCCAACATCGACTTCGCGCTCGCGCCGCGCGTCTTTGTCGAGCGCGCGATCGGCCAGGCAAAGGCGGCGGCGCGCTATGCGAGAGAACTCGTCCCGGGCGAGGTGAAGGACGCGACGCTTCGGCAGAAGGTTGCGGAGGCGGGAGCGACGGCGGCGGGCGCCTACGAGGATTTCGCGGCATTTCTCGAGACGAACAAGTCGCGCGCCGCCGGCGACTACGCGATCGGCGAAGAGCTCTACACGGCGCTGCTGCGCGAAAAGGAGCTCCTCCCGTTCGGCACCCCAGAGCTCCGCGAGCGCGGGCGCGAGCAGTACGACCTACTCGCGAATGAGGCGAACAAGATCGCCCGGCAGATCGACGGAGGTGGCACCTGGACGGAGGTCTGCGAGCGACTGAATCGGGTGCACGCGCCGACGCCGGACGCGATGCGCGCCGAGTACGAGGAATGGACCGAGCGCGCGCGATCCTTTCTTGCCGACACCGGGCTCGTCACGTTGCCACCCGGTGAGCGTTGCACGGTGGAGCCTTCACCTCACTACCAGCGCCCGATCCAAGCGGTCGCGAGCTACAACCCACCGCCGGCCTTCAGCGACTCGCTCCACGGCCACTTCTTCGTGCCCTATCCGCCCGATGGGACGCCATCCGAGGAGATCCAAAAGCGGCTCGAGGGCAACTGCAGCGCGGGCATCCCGACGACCGCGGTCCACGAGGCGTACCCGGGCCATCATTGGCACCTCGTGATGGCCAAGCAGAACCGCTCGGACATCCGCCGCACGCACTTCACCTCCTACTTCGCCGAGGGCTGGGGGCTCTACGCCGAGCGCGTCATGCGCGAGCAGGGCTTCTTCACCGACCCGCGCCACCTTCTGTTCCAGTACGAGGCCACTCTGTTCCGTGCCGCGCGCATCGTCGTCGACACGTCATTGCACACGAACGACATGACCTTCGACCAAGCCGTCGACTTCATGGTGAAGAACGCGAATCTCACGCCGCCCAACGCGAAGGCCGAGGTCGGCCGCTACTGCTCCTGGCCGACGCAGGCATCGAGCTATCTCACGGGAATGCTCGAGATCGTGGACATCCGCACGCGGTGGCTCGCGAAGCATGGGTCGGCCAATCGGGCAGCCCTTCGCGCGTTCCACGACGCCATCACCTCGACCGGCTCGATCCCGACCTCACTCGCGGAGCGGGCGATCGCGAACTAGCTCGCGTGGATCTTCCTCTGTGGGCGGACATCCTTCTGGTCCTCATCGCGATCTGGATCGTCGTCGTGGTGGTGCTTGTCATCGTCGGTCGCGTCGTTCTTGCGCGCGAGCTCGCGCTTCTCCTCCCTAATCTCATCCGACTCTTCGGTGGCCTTCTGCGCGATGCGCGCGTACCGCTTCGGGCGAAGATCGTCCTCGCGGTGGCCAGTGTCTGGCTCGCCTCGCCGATCGACCTCATCCCCGAGTTCATCCCGATCGTGGGCTCGCTCGACGACGCGGTCGTCGCGGCGCTTGCCCTGCGCTTCGTTCTCGGCACGACCGACGGCGCCATCGTTCGCGAGCACTGGCGCGGCGATCCGGCCACGCTCGAACGGCTGCTCCGGCTTGTGTCCTGGGGCGGCCGCGGCACGCCGCGTGCGCTCCCTTGACAGGCCCGTTACGATACGCGCGGCAAGGCCGCGCGCAAAAAGGGGAAAGCGGCCGGCGAGGTGATTGAGCATGCCGCGATCGATTTGGAAGGGCGTCATGAGCTTCGGGATGGTCGCCATCCCGGTGCGGTTGTATCTGGCCACGGAGAGCTCGAGCAAGGTCTCGTTCAACCTCCTCTGCCCTGAGCACCGAAGCCGCATCAAGAACAAGCGCTATTGCGTCGAGGGGGACCACGAGGTCGCGTGGGGCGACGTCGTGCGAGGCTACGAGTACGAGAAGGGGAACTACGTCGAGCTGACCGACGAAGACCTCGAGAAGCTCCCCCTCCGTTCGAGCAAGGCCATCGACATCACTGGGTTCATCAAGGATGAGGAGCTCCCAGGCGCGCTCTATTACCAGTCGGCGTATTACCTCGAGCCCGAGAAATCGGCCGAGAAGCCGTACGCGCTACTGAACAAGACCCTGGCCAAGACCGGACGCGTCGCCATCGCGAAGTTCGCCTTGCGCGACCGCGAGCGCCTGGTCTCGGTGCGTCCGCAGGACGGCGCGCTCCTCATGAACACGCTGCACTGGCCGGACGAGATCCGATCGACGGAGGATCTCGACGTGCCGGAGGACGTGAAGGTGTCGCCGGCCGAGCTCAAGATGGCCGAGAACCTCGTGGGCATGATGGCCACCGCATTCGAGCCGTCCGACTACAAGGACGAGTACAAGCAGGCGGTCCTCAAGCTGGTGGAGGCGAAGGTCCAGAAGAAAGAGGTCATCGAGGCTCCCGAGCCGGAGGCAGAAACCACTGTCGTCGATCTCATGTCGGCCCTCAAAGCGTCGGTCGAAAAGGCCAAGAAGAGCGGAGCGAAGACCAAGCGGGCCTCATCGTCGGCTTCGTCCTCGCGGACGGCACGAAAGAAGGCCTCTTAGGACCGTATCCTCGCCAGGTGCCGTCGCGCGAGCGACCAGAGAGCGCGGAGCATCCGACTCTCATAGATGTCGGCGAGGCGAGGAGCGCGCTGCCTCGGGCGCTCGTCCCGATGCGGCCGCGTCCCGCGCGCCGAGCCTTCAATTCGCCCGAGTACGTCTTCGAGCTGAAGTGGGATGGCATCCGAGCGCTCGCGGCGAATGACGCGACCGGTCTTCGCGTCACCGACCGCGCGGGCGGCGATCTCCTTCCCGCGGTCCCTGAGCTCCGCGACCTTCGGCTGCCCGACGGGCTAGTCCTCGACGGCGAGATCGTCGTCTGCGACTCGCGCGGTCGTCCGAGCTACGACCTCCTCGCCGGAAGACTCGGCCCCAAGGCAGCGAAGCGGGGTCGCGGCCCGATCTTTGTCGCGTTCGACATGCTCTACGCCGACGGCCGCCCACTCATCTCGCGGCCGCTGGCCGAGCGTCGCGCGCGCCTGCTCGGCGCCGGTCTGGGCTCGCGCATCCTCGCGGTGCCGGAGCATCTCGATGACGACGGCGAACCCTTCCTCGAAGTGGTCGCCGAATACGGGCTCGAAGGCATCGTCGCCAAGAAGCGCGACGGCCGGTACGTCCCGGGCACACGCACCGCCGACTGGCTGAAGTGCCACGTGACACCGCGTGCCGACGTCGTCGTGGGTGCCCTCGTCGTCGACGAGCACCGCGGCGCGCGCACCGTGCTCTGCGGCCTTCGCGGTGAAGATGGAGCGATCGCATTCGCGGGCGACGCGTACGTGCCGCCCTTTCTCGGCCAGTGGCTCGACGTCGCGACGCGAGACTTCGCCGCCGACGTCTCCCCGTTCGCGACACCGATGGCCCTGCGCGACGGTCTTCGTTTCTTGCGGCCGCGCCTCGTGGCGATCGTCGAGTACGCGGGGCTCGAGAACGGGGAGCTTCGCGATGCGCGATTCCGTGGTCTGCGGCTCGATGGGCATCTCGACGATTGCCGTCTCGATGAGCCGGTCGAGGTTCCGTCGTACCCGCCCCACACGGCGAGCGATCGACCCCGTCTCATCGTTTTGAACAGCCTTCCCTTCCCCGTCTCATGAAGACTGCTCAATTGCTGGCCCTCATCCTGTAGTGCTCGGGGCTAACTCCCCTGCGCTCCTGCTGCTTCGCAGTAGTCCTCGCAGCTTCGCTGCTGCGGTCTGCAGAGGCTCCGGCGAGTGTTCAGTCCATGCTGGACTGAACATCGCCACCTCTGTAGAATCAGAAAAACCCCGGAGGTCCAACTCGTGCCGAAGTTCGTGTTCGTGACCGGAGGGGTAACTTCCTCCCTTGGCAAAGGCATCACTGCCGCTTCCCTTGGCCGCATTCTCGCCGCCAGAGGGCTCGCGGTCGCGTCGCTGAAGATGGATCCCTACCTCAACGTCGACCCCGGGACGATGTCGCCCTATCAGCACGGCGAGGTCTTCGTTACTGAAGACGGCGCCGAGACCGACCTCGACCTCGGCCACTACGAGCGGTTCATCGACCGTAACGTCACCCGCGCCTCGAACCTGACCACCGGCCAGATCTACAACGCGGTCATCGCCAAGGAGCGGCGCGGCGATTACCTCGGTGCGACTGTGCAGGTGATCCCTCACGTCACGAACGAGATCAAAGAGCGGATCCATCGGGTCGCGCGCGAGCAACAGGCTGAGATCGTGGTCGTCGAAGTCGGCGGGACCGTCGGCGACATCGAATCGCTCCCGTACCTCGAAGCGATTCGCCAGTTCCGCAAGGACGTCGGCAAACAGAATGTCCTCTATATCCACCTGACATTGCTCCCGCGGGTCGCCACTGGCGAGCTCAAGACGAAGCCGACCCAGCACTCCGTCCGGGAGCTGCGCGCGATCGGCATTCAGCCCGACGTGGTCATTGCCCGCGCCGACGAGCCCATCGACGACGATCTCCGCGAGAAGATCGCGCTCTTCTGTGACGTCAAGCTCGACAACGTGATCAGCGAGCCGGACGCCTGGTCCATCTACGCCGTCCCGCTCATGCTGGAGGACGCGGGCCTCGGGAAGATCGTCGTCGAGGAGCTGGGTCTCTCTGAAGCGCGCGAGCCCGACCTGACCGAGTGGAAGGCCCTCACCGAACGGATCCGCGGGGCGCGTATCCCGCTGACGATCGGGTTGGTCGGAAAGTACATCGAGCTGCCCGACGCATACCTCTCGGTCGCGGAGGCGGTGCGCCATGCCGCGTGGGCGGCGGGGTGCGACGTGAAGCTGCAATGGATCGACAGCGAGCATCTAGAGCGCTCGGACGACGTAGAACCGCTCGTGGGCCTAGACGGCATCGTGGTGCCGGGCGGGTTCGGGTACCGCGGCATCGAGGGCAAGGTCAAAGCGACACGCTTCGGCCGGGAGCGCCGCGTACCTACGCTCGGCCTCTGCATGGGGATGCAGTGCATGGTGATCGAGCTCGCACGCACAGCGCTGGGCACGAACGACGCGAACTCGACCGAGTTCGATGCGTTCACGCCGCACCCGGTGATCGACCTCCTTCCGGAGCAGCGCGACATCGGCGATAAGGGCGGAACGATGCGCCTCGGAAGCTATCCCTGCGTGCTCGAACCGGGGTCGGTCGCCGCGCGCTCGTACGGACAACCGATCGTGCTTGAGCGTCATCGTCATCGCTTCGAATTCAATAACGCCTATCGCGAGCTCCTTCAGAGCCACGGCATGCGATTCACAGGTCTCTCGCCAGATGGGCGCCTCGTCGAGATCGCGGAGATGCCCGACCACCCGTTCTATCTCGGGACGCAATACCACCCTGAGTTCAAATCACGTCCCAACCGGCCACATCCACTCTTCATTTCGTTCATCGATGCCGCGATATCGTTCGCACGCTCGAACGGACGCGCCGCCGAAGGGGCATCCCGCCTGCAGGAGTTGCCGACGACATGAAGCTCTTCCTCGACACCGCCATCTACGAAGAGATCGAGCAAGGCGTCACCTGGGGTGTGATCGACGGCGTGACGACGAACCCGACGCTGATCGCGAAGGCCGGCCACGATCACGAGGAGCAGGTCAAGCGCATCTGCCAGATCATCGGCAACGTTTCGGCGGAAGTCGTTTCCGAGAAAAAGGACGACATGATCGTCGAAGGCCGCCGCATCGCGGCCTGGCACAAGAACGTCATCGTCAAGGTTCCCCTTACGCCCGAGGGCCTCGCGGCAGGCAAAGTGCTCGCCGGCGAGGGCATACGGATCAACGTCACGCTCTGCTTCTCGGTGAATCAGGCTCTGCTCGCGGCCGCGATCGGTGCGTACATCGTCAGCCCGTTCGCGGGCCGGCTCGACGACATCAACGAGGACGGGATGCGCGTGGTCGCGGACATCGTGGCCGCGTACCGGCAGCAGGAGATCAAGACCAAGGTGCTCGCCGCATCGATCCGCAACCCGATGCACGTGACGCAGGCGGCACTCGCCGGTGCGGACATCGGCACGATGCCCTTCGGCGTGCTGAAGATGCTCTTCCTGCACCCCCTCACCGAGGCGGGACAGAAGAAGTTCCTCGAGGATTATCGGAAGACGCAGGAAGCGAAGCCCGTACCGACGCGACCGGAGCCTGCGACCAAGCGTTAGCGGCGGGGCGCCTCGACAAGCAGCATGTCGCGAAGGTCCGCGTTCGCCACGCCGCAAAGGTCGAGCACACACAGAGTCAGGGCGGCGACATCGGACTCCGCGCGCCCCGTCTTGATGACCTGGTCCGTCGCATAGATCGCCTCATAGGCGCGAACTACGTCCGTCCGCGTGACGCGGCGGGCGAACGCGGTGGCGCGCTGAATGGCGTACGGGCTCGACCGGATCGCCTTCGCCATACGCTCAGCGTCGGCGCTCGAACGCATTGCCGACGCGAAGAGAAGCACCCGGAACTGCCAAAGAAGTAGGGCGAGGATCTGCTGGACCGCGTTGCCGTCGGCCAGGAGCCGCTCGAGCGTGGCCACCGCCGTCCGCGCGTCCTTCCGTACGACCGCCTGGGTGAGCTCGAAGACGTCGGCTTCGATCGCGCCGCTTACGAGCGTCCGCACATCGGCCGCGGTCACGGTCGCGTTGGCCGCGTACGCACCGAGTTTCTGAATTTCCTGCTCGATGCGCTCCGTGTCGCCGCCCACCGCCGAGGCAAGCGTCGCGACGGCTTCCGGATCGAGCTTGACGCTATGCAGACGCGCGCGCGCCGAGATCCAATCAGGAACGTCAACCGGCGCGAGCCGCTCGATGCGCTCGACGGATCCACCCACGGCCTCGACGGCCTCGAGGAGATTTGCAGCTGGGGCGTTCGGAGCCTTCGGGCGCTGACCGCGGCGCGACCGTCCCGCGGCGAGGCGCTCGACGGAAACGAGGACGAGTGCCGCTTCGCGCGGAAACGAGGCAATCAGGTTCAGATCCTTCAACGCCTCGGCATGATCGACGATCACGACTCGGGGCTCATCGACGGCGTCGAACAAGCCCTGCGCCTGGCCCGACAGCATGATCGCGTCGGACGTGTCCACGCGGCCGTCATGACGCGTGATGCCCAAGAGCGACCCGAGGCGCGGTTCGACCCGCGTCAAAAGGTCCGTCGTTCCCGCGGGAGCACCCGAAAGAAGCGCCTCAGCGAGCTCACCGAGCCGGAGGCGCGTGCGGAAGGAATCCTCCCCGTGGAGCAGGAAGACCATTCGCGTGGGTCCGGACGACGAGCTGGTTACCACCTTGATGGAGCTCCACCGTACCGTCGCGGTCGGTGCGGTATGTAGGCACTCGGCCGAGCGCCGCGAGCGTCTCGGGCGTGGGATGACCATACCGGTTCTTTGCGCCCACCGAGATCACCGCCGCGCTCGGGCGGACCGCGTCGACGAGCGGGACCGCATACGCGCTCGCCGCACCGTGGTGTGGCGGAACGTACACGCGCGCCGCGAGGGACGTCGGGCTCAGAAGAAGGTCCGCCTGCGCCTGCTCGGTCGCGTCCCCCATGAAGAGCATCGAGAAAGCACCACGCTCGACACGTAGCACGAGCGAGGGGACGTCCACGCGCGGATCGCCGTTCGGCGCGAGGACCGCGAGCGTTGTGGCGCCGATCTGGACCCGCATTCCCGCCGCGAGGGCACGGCGCGCTACGTGTCTGCGGGCGATGCGGTCGCTCCAAGCGGTGGCAACGGCGCCCGGGTTCAGGCCGACCGGTTCGATGGCGAGACCCACCTCGTACCGCTCGAGCACGCCGATGAGGCCGTCGGCGTGATCGGCGTGCGCGTGCGTGAGCGCGATCACGTCGATGCGGCGCGTCCACGGCGGCAGGCTCGCGCCTAGCTCGGCGAGGAGCCGCGTCGGGTCGGGCCCGCCATCGATGAGTAGCGTCCGGCCGTCGAATTCCACGAGGAACGCGTCGCCCTGGCCGACATCGAGCGCCCGCACGCGCACACCGGACGCGGGCGGCCACAGGACGGCGGCGATAGACGCGATGACGAGGACGATGCCGACGGCGCCGCTCGCCCAGAGCGCGCGCCGCGCGAGGAGACGTCCGGCGAGAGAGCGCACGGTCGAGGTGCTGAGCCATCGGATCCGTCCGCCGCCACCCCGCGCCAGGCGCGAAGTGAACACGGGGCCCAAGAAAAGCGCGAGCGCGACGGCGGTGCCGTACGCGAGTCCAGCGAGCGAGCCGTCGGGGACGGCGAGTGATGCGAGCGGCAATGCGGCCGAGGTCTCCACAACGAGCCGCAAGAGGTACGCGACGGAATAGGCGAGCAGCGCCGGGATCTGCGCCAGTTCGACCGATACCGTCCCGAGCGCGGCCGTCGCCGCCCCGGCGAGCATGAGGGGCGGAAACAATGGGACCGCCAAGAGGTTCGCGACCGGCGACACGAGCGATACCCGACCGAATACCGCGGCGATGATCGGGATGGTCGGCAGCGTTGCCGCGAATGTTGTGGCAAGGCCCTGTCGGACCGCGCCAGGCAGAAAAGCAAGACGCCGCGAAATGGGATCTCCCAGGTAGAGGAGGCCGCCGGTCGCGGTAGCCGACAGCAGAAATCCGACGTCACCGATCGCGGACGCGTCGATGCCGACCATCGTCGCCACTGCGAGGGCGAGCGCGTTGTCGGTGGCGGGCCGGCGCCCGAAGGCCAGACCGAGCGATGCCACCACAGCCATGACGGCCGCGCGCGCCACGCTGGGCGCTAGTCCTACCAGGACGCTGTAGGCGAGAACGCATGAGACCGTGAGTGAAGCCGTGATCGCCGGACGCACACGGCCGCGCGCGACGAGCGCGACCGCGGTCGCGACCAGCGTCATGTTGAACCCCGAGATCGCGAGAAGGTGCGACGTGCCGCTCCGAGCGAAGGCGGTCGCCAGGTCGGCGTCCACAGCGGCGCGCTCGCCGAGGACGATGCCGCGAACGATGCCTCCCTCGGGCTCGGGGATCAGACGGCGAAGCGGATCGGCGAGGGCTTCGCGGAGCCCGTCGAGGGGACCGGCGTGGCGGAGGTCGAAGCCCGGGAGCGGTCCGAACAATGTGGCAAGGCCCGAGATCGCGGCGACGAGCGTCGCTGCGCACCAGCAGAGTCGTCGCGCGCGATCGGCGCTCGCGACCGCCAGGATCGCGAAGCCGACGGCGAGGATGACCGCGAGGCCCACGCCGAGGAGCGGGACCATTTGTACGGCGAGAGCGATACACACGGCGGCAGCGGCGGCTGGGAGGAGCGGCGCCCTCAGAACCACGCTCAACGCATAGTGACCATGTCCTTGATGTCGGCGAAGACGCGGGCCGTCACCAAGCCGCGTGTCTGCAGCTCCTCGATCCGCGTGAAGGGGTGGCCGCCTCGCGACCGCACGATCCGCGCGGCGGTCGTGGGGCCGATGCCTGGAAGTGCTTCCAACTCCGACGCGGTCGCGTGGTTCACGTCGATCTTGAGCTGCGCGTCGCTTCCCGCGCTTCCCGCCGGGACCGCCTCATCCGGTCGCGGTACGTAAATCCGTTGGCCGTCGTGGATGGGCGCCGCCTTGTTCAGGGCGAGGAGGTCGGCCTCCCCGGTCATGCCGCCCGCCGCGAGGAGGGCGTCGACGATCCGGGACCCGGCCGCGAGCCGGTACACGCCGGGGTGGGCGACAGCGCCCGCGACGTCCACGACGATCGGCGGCTCCGCCGAACGCGTGGGCAGCGGGGTGTCTTCGACGACCGCGACCGGCTGAGCGTCGCCTCCGTGCAGGCGCGTCACGGTCAGGGCAACGACAGCCGTCGCCGCGATCGCGAGGAGGATCAGGATCGGCCTCTGCATGCCGGCAGGGTGAGCGGCACGAGCCGTCGTGCCTAGACCTGTAATGCATCAATGCTGTCGTCATTTTTGACGACAGCCTGTCGTCAATTCGTGCGTCGGCCCTGTTGTTGCTGTTGCATCTGGACGATCGCCACCGGTAAGCCGCCGATAGAGTCACCGTCGACCTCTAGGTCGAACTTGTGCGTTCCGTAACTCGTGAAGCTCATGTTGTTCAGTTCGACGATCACATTGACGTCCTGGCCAGCGACGGCGTGGACCGAGATCTCGGGAGGGTTGGGCATAGCTTGCTGGCCATCCGGCCGCAGCAGACGAACCTTCACGGTATGTGCGCCGACCTCGAGCCCAAGGATCGCGACGACGAACATCCGCGGATGCTGCGCAGGCAGCCCGCTCACAGAGATGTTGCGGAAGATCCCCATCAGGCTGACTTTGCCGTCCTGTCCGACCAAAGCGTGGTCGCACAAGGCCGCGAGGCGGATCTCGGCCGTCATGACTTCTCCTTCGTGACGATGTTCACCAAGCGGTCAGCCACGAAGATGGTCCGCAGGGGCTCGCGGCCGTCCAATGCCGTCTTCAGCTTCGGGCTCGCCATCGCGAGCTTCTCGGCGGCCGCCTTCGAGATTCCCGCAGCCGCAGTGATGCGGTCGCGTACTTTCCCGTCGATCTGGACGACGAGGGTGACCTCCGTCGCGGCCGCCATCGCCGGGTCAAACGCCGGCCAGCTCTGCTGGTGCACCGAGCCTCGGCCGCCGCGGCGCTCCCAAAGCTCCTCGGTCATGTAGGGCGCGAAAGGGGCCAAGAGCAGCAGCAGCGTCGCCACGCCTTGGTCGCGGCTGGGACCAGTCGCATGCTGCAGAGCGTTCGAGAGCTCCATCATCGCCGCGACCGCCGTGTTGAACGAGTAGGTCTGCAGGTCTCCAGTGACCTTCGCGATCGTTCGGTGGACGGCGCGGTCCACCTCGGGGTTTCGCAGCCCCGGGGGTTGGGCCTCGGACTGGGCCATCTCCCAGACACGACGCAGAAATCGATGGACGCCCTCGATGCCGGAGGCGTCCCAGTCCGCCCCGTCGACCCATGGACCCATGAACATCATGAAGAGGCGCAGCGTGTCGGCGCCGTACTTTTCGACGTACGCGTCGGGAGTTTGCACGTTCCCGCGCGACTTCGACATCTTCCGGCCTCTGAACACGATCGTGCCCTGGTAGCGAAAACGCAGCGCCGGCTCGTCGAACCAGATCTCGCCGAGGTCGCGCAGCGCCTTTGCCATGAAGCGCATGTACAGGAGGTGCAGGATCGCGTGCTCGACCCCGCCGGTGTATTGCTGGACCGGCAGCCATTTCTCTCCGAGCTCCTTGTTCATGAACGCCTTGTCGTATTTCGGGTCGACGTATCGGTACATGTACCAGGAGGAATCGACGAACGTGTCCATCGTGTCGGTATCGCGGCGCGCCGGCTCGCCGCACTTCGGGCAGGTCGTGTTGACGAATGACGCGACGTGGCTCAGCGGCGAGCCACCGCGTCCGGTGAACTCGACGTCGCGGGGAAGTACGACGGGAAGCAGCTCGTAGGGAACCGGGACGGGACCGCAGCGCTCGCAGTGCACGATCGGAATCGGCGTGCCCCAGTAGCGCTGGCGCGAGATGAGCCAGTCGCGGAGGCGGTAGGTGACCGAGGGGCCGCCGATACCACGCGTCTTCGCCTCGTCCGCCACCGCACGCTTGCCGTCCTCGCTGCGCATGCCTGTGGACGGCCCGCTCCGGACCATGATTCCCTCGCCCATGTAGGGCCCGTCCAGGCGGTCATGCTCTTTGCCGTCCGGGGAGATCACCTCGCGGATCGGGAGGCGGTACCTCTTCGCGAACGCGAAGTCACGCTCGTCGTGGCCGGGGACGGCCATGATCGCGCCGGTCCCGTAGGTCGCGAGGACGTAGTCGGCCACCCAGATCGGGATGCGCTCGCCGGTGAAGACGTTGCGGGCGAACGCACCGGTGTCCACGCCGGTCTTCTCGCGCTCGGTGGAGATGCGCTCGATCTCGGCCATGTTGCGGGCTTTCTCGACGTAGCGCTCGACTTCGGCCCACCTGGCAGGCTCGGTGATCTTCGCGACCAATGGATGCTCCGGCGCCAGGACCATGAAGGTCGCGCCGTAGATCGTGTCGGGGCGCGTAGTGAAGAAGCGGATCTCCTCCCCCGGGTGCCCGTCGACCGGGAAGGTCAGCTCCGCGCCCTCTGAGCGGCCGATCCAGTTCGTCTGCAACACGCGCACGCGCTCGGGCCAGTCCAGGCCCTCGAACTTCAGCAGCTCGTCCGCGTACTGCGTGATCCGGTAGAACCACTGCGTCATCTGACGCTTCACGACGGTCGTGTCGCAGCGCTCGCATCGCCCCGCGATGACCTGCTCGTTCGCCAGGACCGTCTCGTCGCGCGGGCACCAGTTGACCGGCGCGTCGGCGCGGTAGGCGAGACCCTTCTCGAAGAGCTTCAAGAACATCCACTGGTTCCAGCGGTAGTACTCCGGGTAACACGTGACGACTTCGCGGCGCCAGTCGATCGCCGCGCCCATGCGGTTGAACTGCTCGCGCATGTGCGCCATGTTCTTTTCGGTCCACACAGCTGGGTGGATCTTCCGGTCGATCGCCGCGTTCTCGGCGTTGATCCCGAATGCGTCGAAGCCCATCGGAAACAGGACGTTGTTGCCGCGCATGCGCAAGAAACGCGCAGCCGTATCCGGCGGAGCGAAGGCATACCAGTGACCCACGTGGATCTCCCCCGACGGGTACGGGAACATCGTCAGGAAGTAGAAGTTCGGTTTATCCGAAACGTCCGGAGTATTGTGGAGGCCGGACGACGCCCAGCGCTCGCGCCACTTCGCTTCGATGGCAGCGGGCGCGTAGCGATCTATTTTCTTCTCCAGTTCGCTCGTCATGTCGACCTCCCTTCACAAACAAAGAGGCCCTTCGTCTGCGCTTGCGCGCTCAGGGGCCTGCTGCCCCTGGGGACGAAAGACCTCCGCGGTACCACCCCAATTGAGAGCCGGTGTTCTAGTGGAGCTGGCGGGATTCGAACCCGCGACCCCCACACTGCCAGTGTGATGCGCTCCCACTGCGCCACAGCCCCGATGCTCTCCGCTCGAGCACGCTTATAACGGGCGTGACCCCGGCGAGAGCTAGCCGCCTAGCGGTTCGCTCCCGCGGCTCCCGGGCGAGTTCCGCGCTCCCGCGACGCCGGCTCACACCTGCCGCCGGCTCTCTCTAGTCGAGGGGGATGCGCGTACTGCTCCCGTTCGTTGCCGTTCGCGAAAAGTATAGGGACTGGTACCGCCGAAGCAGACCGCAGGACCGCGAGGTCCGAGGACTAAGGGCCCTCGGGCTCCCTACGCATCGAGATCGACTGCAGGACACCGAGCGCGAAGCAGATCGAAACGAGGGAGCTGCCGCCGTGCGAGATGAACGGAAGCGGGATGCCGGTCACCGGCATGAGCGAGATGGCCATGCCTACATTCACCATGATCTGGAAAAGGAGCATCGTCGCCACGCCCGCGCCGATCAACATCCCAAAAGGATCCTTCGCCCGGAGGGCGACACGGAGCGCGGAGACGAGCAGCACGATGTAGAGGGCGAACAGGATCACCGCACCCGCGAACCCGAGGTCCTCCGCGAGGCCCGAGAACACGAAGTCGGACTCCGCGATCGGAAGGTATCCGAGGGGCGACTGCGTGCCAGCCGTGAGCCCTTTTCCCGTGGCCCCGCCCGAGCCAACCGCAATGAGGGACTGGATGATGTTCCAGCCCGCACCCTGCGGGTCGGAATACGGATCGAGGAACGCGGAGAGCCGCGCGCGCTGGTAGTCCTTAAGGAGCGCCCAGACGACGGGGAACGACGCGGCGGCGATCGCGACGAGCGCGACCAGCTGCCAGATCCGCGCACCGGCCAGGAACGCCATGCCGAAGAAGATCGCGATGAACACGAGGCTCGTGCCGAGATCCGGCTGCCGGTACACGAGAAGGACCGCCGGCGCGAGCAACGCGAGACCGAGCAACATCGTGAGCGGAGACCCGATCGACGCGCGTCGGTCCGCGAAGAACTTCGCGAGCACGACGATCATGAGAACCTTCGCAACCTCGCTGAACTGGAACGAAAGGCCTCCGAGGTTGACCGATCGTTGCGCGCCGAGGCTCGACGTGCCGATCGCTAGCACGACCGACAGAAGACCCAGCATGAAGACGTAGAGCAGCGGGGCGAACGCGCCGAGCCACGCGTAGTCGAAGAGCGCGACAGCGGCCATGGCAGCCATCCCGACCGCGGCCCAGATCGCGCCTCGGATCACAAACTGCATCGGGTCGCCGGTGAACGTGCGAGTCTCGGCAGTCGTCGAGTACGTCATCACTAGGCCGTACCCGATGAGGAGCAGAGTGATGATCAGCAGGATCGGGTCGATCTGCGTCCAGCGCCGTGGCGCCGGCCGATCGTGAAGCGGCGTCGTTGGACGCGGCAGCGTCATAGGTCGGACGCTCACTTCGTGGCTCCGAGGTACTGCTCGAGAATCCGCTGAGTCATCCCAACGGCCGGGTTGAGGCAGAGTTCGCAAAGCGATTTCGACGAGTCGTACGTGAAGATCACCATGGCGATCTGCGCCGTCGGGTCAGTATTGTCGGCCTGGGGGACGAACGAAACGAACCAGTTGTGGAAACCGAGCTTGTTGCGCCCCGCGCTGTCTTTCCCGGCCGAGGCGCCGAATTCCGCGGTACCGGTCTTGCCGGCGATCGGGATCTTGAGGTTCGGCATGTAAGCGTGGCCGATCGTGACGACGCGCCGAGCGGACTCGCGGATCAGGCGGAGGTTCTCCTGGCTCATATCTAGCTTCCGCGAGGACCACTCGGGGATCGGCACGGTCTTCCCCGCCGCGTCGGTCACGTGCTTCAGAAGGTGCGGCTGCCAGACCGTCCCGCCATTGGCCACCGACGCGTACGCATTCAGGAGCTGCAGCGGTGTGACCGCAACGAAGCCCTGTCCGATCGCTTCCTGGTACGTGTTGCCGATCGTCCATGGCTCGTCGAACGTCGCGAGCTTCCACTGAGGATCCGGCATGATCCCGCCGTCCTCGTTCGGGAGATCGATGCCGGTCGGCGCGCCGAAACCGAGCATGCGCGCGTACTTCGCGATCGCGTCCGGTCCGACGCCGCGGACGTTCGGCGCCATCGGACTACCACCGGCGAGGGTGTAGAAGTAGATATCGCTCGAGTGAGCGAAGCCGTTCACGAAGTTGACGGAGCCGTGCGCTCGCCAGTCGAAGAAGCTCGTTCCGCTGACGCTGAACGAGCTGGCCGAGACGTTCACGACGGTATCCCGCGTGGCAGTCCCTTCGGAAAGCGCGGAGAGCCCGGTGACCATCTTGAAGGTGGACCCCGCCGGGTAACGGTCGCCGATCGCCTTGTTCACAAGAGGGTGGCGATCGTCTCCGTTCAGCGCCGCGAGCTCCGCCGTGGTGATCCCTCGGGCGAACATGTTGTTGTCGTAGCCGGGGATCGAGACCATCGCGAGGATCTCGCCGTTCTGCGGATTTATCGCAACGCCGACGGCCTGCGTGAACTTGTCCTCCTCGACGCCCTTGCGCAGTTCGGAGTCGAGCAGCTTCTGCAGACGGTCGTCGATCGTCAGCGTGACGGTGTTGCCGACCGCGGGCCGTTGGAGTGCGAGTGTTTTGATCTCCCGCAGCGCGGCGTCGCGCTCGATCTCCCGCCACCCATACGTGCCGCGGAGGTATTGCTCGTATACATCCTCGATTCCGGTTCGTCCGATGTCGTCGTTCCCCAGATATCCGGCCTGCTTGAGCTTCTCTAGCTCCTGCTCGGTGATCGGCCCCGTGTACCCGATGACCGGCGCATAGAGCGTTCCATCGACGTAGAAGCGGATGCTCTCCGGATCGACGCGCACGCCGGGAAAGAGCTCGGCGCGCTCGGTGAGGGCGAGTGCGATCTCGCGGGGGACGGGCGTCTTGGATATGCGGCCGGGTTCATACGGATTACGGACTCGTTGCGCGCGGATAAGGTCGCTGACGGAGTCGCTCGACACACCGAGGACCGCGCCGAGACGCTGGGAGATCTCCTCCTCGCGCGCACGCGGTAGATCGACGGGGATCACGCTGATCGCAAAGCCCGGAATGTTTCGCGCCAGGACGTAGCCCGTCCGGTCCACGATGCCGCCGCGTTCGGCTGGCACCGGCAATCGCACGATCCGGTTCTGCTCGGAGAGCTGATGGTAGTAATCGCCGCGGACGATCTCCAGGTCGTACAACCGGGCCGTGAGCGTCGAGAAGATGACAAAGATCGCGACGCCGAAGGCGACGAACCGCCGGACCGGTACGAAGGCGCGCGGGTCTTCCTTCACCAGACTCCTAACGCCCCCTGCTTCTCAGTGGCGCGGCGGAGAAGTCGCGCAATCGGATAAACCGCGAGCGCCAGGAGTCCCGTGTACGCCGCGCTCGCGACGGTCGTACCGGCCGCAAGCGGCAACGACGAGACCCCTGCCCCGGTTACCGCGAGGACAGCCAGATAGATCAGCCCCGCCACTAGTGCGGCCAGCCCGACGAGCACGGCTCCCGCCACGGCGGGCGTCGGACGGCCCGGCCCGGCCTCGCCGAGTCCAACGGCCGCGACGGGCGGCAGCGAGGCGAGGGCGAAGGCTCCCAACGGACCTCCTGATATGAGGTCCGAAACGATCCCGCCGAGGAACGCCCACCACACTCCCTCGCGAGCGCCGGCCGCGACCGACCAGGACGCAGCAACCAATATCGGTAGCGAAGGGCGCGCTCCGCCGACGGCGATGAGGGGCGCCACAGTCCCCTGGAGTAGGGCCGCGGCCAACGGGATCAGGACGCCGAGCAAGAACCGCATCATTCCCCCTTCGCGCGACCAGGCAGCGGTGGACACGCGTTCGTTCCGCTCGTCCCGCTCAGGAGTGCGCGCGCCGCTCGACAGCGCGGGCCGCGGCCGGCGGCGATGGGTGTGGAACCTCGAGCTCCTGCTCTAGCTGTGGGAACGGATCCTCGTCCCGGAGCTTTGCACCGACGTAGACGAGCACCAAACGAAGCGTCGCTGCCACCGGCACCGCGATGAGGACACCGAGCAGGCCGTACAGCGCGCCACCAGTGAGCAGCGAGAAAATCACGATCGCCGGGTGCAGTTTCACGATCCGGCCTATGACCAGCGGGATCACGAAATAGTCCTCAGCGTGCCGCAGGACCGTATACATCGCGGCGACTATCGCCACATACCAGATCTGCGAAAGCCCCCACGGCGCGGGATGCCCAAGCGCCACGAGGCACGCAATGGCGCCTGCCGTAATTGGGCCAACGATCGGAATCACCTCGAGCACGCCGGTCATGATCGCGAGAAGCAACACGAATGGGACCTGCAAGATCGAAAGACCGATGAAGGTCACCGCTGACATGAACCCGATGAGGAACATCTGCCCGCGCACATAGCGACCGAGCACCATGTTCACCTGGGCCAACAGCGGGATGAGCTCGTTCCGCTGGCTCGGCGGCAGGATGCGCCGGAACCATTGGACGAGTCGTGGCGCGTCGCGCAGCAGAAAGAACGTCGCGATGAGGAATACCAGGAGCTCAAGAAGGAAGTGGCCTAACCCGACGATGAACGGCACTGCGCCTCGCGCCACCATTCCGGTGAGGTCGCTCGCGCCGGTGAAGCCGACGATTACCGCGTTGAGGTCCGCGAGCCCGACCTGATCCGCGGTCGCGGCGAGCGTGTTCTGCGCGTTGGCGACGAGCGTCGGCAGGCTGCGTTGCAGGTCGCGGACTTGATCGATCGAGAGCGGCACGAGAAGTCGGCCGCCCCCAATTATGGCAGCGAGCAGGCCCAAGAAAACAACGGCCGCTGCTGCGGTGCGTGGCAGAGGGAGGCGGCGCTCGAGCAGGCCGACCACAGGGAGCAACACAAAAGCCAATACGCCGGCCCAAACGAATGGACGCACGATGTCTCCGGCGCGGTAGACGATGTAGAGCGAGGCAATCGCAAGAAGGGCGACTACGACTCGCTTGGTCGTGCTGCTCCAACGGGCTCCCATGGCTGTGATCGGATTATCAGGCCGCCATCGTCGTGAATTGGGGTACGAACGGTCGCTACCTCGATATCTAAAATGGTCGCTACGGAGAGGGCTCGACAGGGGCGCGAAACGCGACGGGAGAGTGGTCGGCCGGCCTGACGTCGGGTAGAATGGCAGGCACGAACATCCCCCTTTCGGCTCCCAGGTTTACCCAGATTTCGGCCAATGTTTCACGTGTGACAGGGACGACCGCTTGACGGTGCTCGTGGTGAGCAATCAGAAGGGCGGAGTAGGAAAGACGACCACCGCCATCAGCCTCGGCGCGGCCCTCGTTGAGCACGGCGAGAAGGTCCTAATCGTCGATCTCGACCCACAAGGGAACGCGACAAGCGGGCTAGGGATAAGCAAGAGCCCGCCGAATCCTATTTACGGCCTCATTCTGAAGGAGCGACCAATTAACGACTCCATCGTCGCGACAGCCGTGCCCGGCCTAGACATCATCCCTTCCGGTCCCGATATGGCGGGGGCTGAGGTTGAGCTCGTCCCCCTCATGGCCAGGGAGTATCGCCTGCGGAACGCGCTCCGCTCCGCCCACAACTACGACACCGTCCTCGTGGACTGCCCACCGTCGCTCGGGCTTCTGACGATCAACGCGCTCGCCGCGGGGGACGCTGTCGTCATCCCTGTTCAGTGCGAGTACTACGCCCTCGAGGGGCTGGCGCAGCTGCTCTCGACCATCGCGGCGGTTCGAGCGCGTCTCAACGACCAGCTGGACGTGCTCGCAATCGTCCTGACCATGGAAGACCGCCGTAATCGGCTCTCACTTCAGGTGATCGAAGACGTACGACGGCACTTCCCCAATCTCGTCGCGGATGCGCGGATTCCGCGCGCCGTGCGCCTGGCAGAGGCGCCAAGCCACGGGCTCCCGATCTCCATTTACGACCGACGGTCGGCCGCCGCTCAGGCTTACGACGACCTCGCGTATGAGCTCTCGGCGCGAGTGAAGGCCAGGGAGCCGATCGCTCTCGGCGGAGCGATCGCCTGATGGCACGAAGTGGGCTCGGCCGCGGCCTAGACGTTCTGCTCGGTCAATCCGTCTCCGGGGAGACAGCCGCGGAGGAGCGGCCGGCAACGAGCGAGATCCCCCTGGAGCGGGTGCGGCCGAATCGGCACCAACCCCGAACGGCCTTCGACCCCGAGGGGCTCTCCGAGCTCGCGGCGTCGATCGCGCGCCACGGCGTGCTGCAACCGATAGTGGTATCGGCCGACCGCGACGGCTACGAGCTCATCGCAGGTCACCGCCGTGTCCTGGCCGCCCGGCTCGCGGGCAAATCGACGATCCCGGCCGTCGTGCGGGAGGAGGTAGGGGATCGGCTCGAGCTTGCCCTGATTGAGAACCTGCAACGGTCCGACCTGAATGCGATCGAGACCGCGCGGGCTTACAAGCTCTTGATGGAAACCTACGAGCTCACACAGGAACAGCTCGCAGAGCGGCTCGGCAAGTCCCGTTCGTCGGTCGCCAACATGCTGCGCGCCTTGACCGCGCCGCAGGCACTTCAGGATGCCGTGGTCGAAGGAAAGATCGGCGAGGGCCACCTGCGTGCGCTGCTACCGCTATCTCTTTCGGATGCACTCCAGGCGCTCGCAACAGTCATCGCCAAGAGCCTTTCCGTCCGTGAAGCCGAGGCTCTCGCGCGAAAGATGGTTCGCCCGACTCGTCGCGGCAGGGCGCGGCCTCGCTTGCGGGGCGGCGACCCAGAGCTCGCCCAGGTGACCACCGAGTTGCGTGCGGCGCTCGGAACGAAGGTGGAAGTTTTGCGGGGTCGACGAGGCGGCCGCATTGCGATCCAGTTCTATTCGGATGAGGACTTCGAACGTCTCTTTGAGATCCTCGTCCGCGCAGGAAAGGCCTGATCGTGGCCGTAAGGAAAGACATACCCGACGACGACAAGCGCAAGCGCCGCCCTGGCGCTGCGCCGTCGTACAGCGCGAAAGATATCCAGGTTCTCGAGGGTCTCGAGGCCGTCCGCCGCCGTCCCGGCATGTACATCGGGACGACGGATCTGCGTGGTCTCCATCACCTCGTCCGCGAGGTTCTCGACAACTCGATCGACGAGGCGATGAACGGAACGTGCGACCGCATCGATCTCTGGATCCACAAGACAAACGAGATCACGGTCGCCGATAACGGCCGCGGTATTCCGGCGGGGCCGCACCCGACGCAGAAGGACGCGAAGGGAAAAGCGATGGATGCGCTCCAGGTCGTTATGACCATCCTCCACGCCGGCGGAAAGTTCGGCGGATCCGGTTACAAGGTCACCGGCGGACTCCATGGCGTCGGCGTTTCGGTAGTGAACGCGCTTGCCTCGAAGATGACCGTCGAGGTCCACCGCGACGGCAAGATCTTCACCCAGGCATACGAGCGCGGAAAGCCGGCCACAGCCGTCCACACCATCACAAAGCCACAGCTACCGCTCCCTCCAGTCATCCCGTGGCGCGAGCCGGGCAGGACAACCGGCACGGTCACGCGCTTCGCTTCGGACAAGGAGATGTTCCCGGTCATCGAGTGGGACACGGTGGTGATCACCCAGTGGCTCAGGGAAACCGCCTATCTGAACAAGCGGCTGTGGCTCACCCTCCATGACGAGCGGAGCGGTGCTGAAGAGAATTACTACTTCGACGGTGGGGTCATTAGCTTCGTTCGCCACCTTAATCGGGCGCACGAGAACCTTCACCCCAAGCCCATCTACGTCGAGCGGACGTTTGAGAACGACACGATCGCGGAGGTCGCCCTCCAGTACAACGACACGTTCGCGGAAAAGGTCTACACGTTCGCGAACAACATCAACACCATCGACGGCGGCGCCCACCTCACCGGCTTTCGAACCGCACTGACACGGACCATCAACGCGTACGCCCGCAAGAGCGGAGCGCTGAAGGAATCCGACCCGAATCTCACCTCGGACGACGTGCGTGAGGGGCTGACCGCGGTCATCAGCGTGAAGATTCGCGAGCCGCAGTTCGAAGGTCAGACCAAGACACGCCTCGGGAACGCCGAAGTCGCGGGGCAGGTCGCGACCGCGGTGAACGACGCACTGGGCCAGTACCTCGAGGAGAACCCTTCTGACGCGAAGCGCATCGTCGAGAAGTGCCTAACCGCATTCCGTGCGCGCGAGGCGGCGCGCAAAGCGCGCGATCTCGTTCAGCGCAAGGGCGCGCTTGACGGCTTCTCGCTGCCGGGAAAGCTCGCCGACTGCTCGGAGCGTGACCCGGAGAAGAGCGAGTTGATCATCGTCGAGGGCATCTCGGCGGGCGGCAGCGCGAAAGGCGGCCGAGACCGGCGCTTCCAGGCGATCCTGCCTCTCCGCGGCAAGATCCTGAATGTCGAGAAGGCCCGTGCCGACAAGATGCTCGGCAACGAGGAAATCAAGGCCCTCATCACCGCGCTCGGCACGGGGATAGGGGATTACTTCGACATCAAGAAGCTCCGCTACGGCCGGACGATTCTGCTCGCGGACGCCGATGTCGACGGGTCGCACATCCGTACGCTTTTGCTGACGTTGCTGTATCGGCACTTCAGGCCGCTCGTAGAGGACGGCCGCATCTACATCGGTCAGCCTCCTCTTTACCGGCTGCAGCTCGGCAAAGAGGTCCGCTGGGCGTATTCGGACAACGAACGGGACAAGGCGATCAAGGAGCTGAAGAGCACCGCGAAGGCCAAACGCGATGACCGAAAGAAGGCCGCGGGGGAAAGGGCCGCCGCGGACGGGGATAAGGCGACGGCACGCTCCCGCCGCCGAGCCGCCGAAGACGCTGAAGACCAGGCGGACGCGGTCTCGACGAACACCGACGAAGGCACCGACGACGGAAAGGGTGGACGCGAGCCCGCCATCGCGCGGTACAAGGGGCTCGGCGAGATGAACGCTGAACAGCTCTGGGACACGACGCTCAATCCGGCGACCCGGACGCTCAGGCGCGTCACGCTCGACGACGCCGAGCTTGCCGACCTCGCCTTCGACGAGCTTATGGGCAGCGAGGTCGAGGGACGCAAGAAGTGGATCATGGCGAATGCCGGGAAGGCGGACCTCGACATCTAATGGCGAAGCTTTCCGAGCTCGGTGTCGATTTCCAGCATTGGTGTTTCGCGTGCGGGCAGCTCAACCCCGGCGGGCTGCGCCTCGATTTCGAGGTGTCCCGCGATCGTGCAGAAGCGCGGTACACCGCGCTGCAGCGTCATCAGGGCTACGACGGCCTGCTACACGGTGGCGTCGTCACGGCGCTCCTCGATGAGGCGATGGGCTGGGCGATATTCCACCAGGGCATCTGGGGGGTAACCGCCAAGATCAGCGTCGCGTTCCGACAGCCAGTCCCGATCGGTGAGGACCTGCGCGTCGTCGGTGAGATAGCCCGCGACCGTGGTCGCGTGATCGAGACGCGCGGCACCGTCGAACGTGCGCAGGACGGAGCAGTGTTGGCGGAGGCCGAGGGGACCTTTCTCCGGATGCCCGAGGGCCGACGCCGCGACCTCGAGCGACGCTACTCCGGCACAGACGACGCGTTCGCCAGGGTGAGAGCCGCGGTCGAGAGCGAAGAGCGCTCGACGGAGCACGGACGGACCTAGAGGGTGAGTAGAAGAAAGTGATCGAGGAACCAAAGAACGATCGGGTGATCGGCGTCGAGCTCGAACACGAGATGCGCCAGGCGTATCTCGACTACTCGATGAGCGTGATCGTCTCGCGCGCGCTCCCCGACGTCCGCGACGGCTTGAAGCCGGTACAGCGCCGGATCCTCTACACGATGCTCGAGGAGGGCCTCCGGAACGATCGGCCGTTCCGCAAGTCGGCGAACGTCGTCGGTGTCGTCATGGCGAAATACCACCCGCACGGCGACGTGCCGATCTACGACGCTCTCGTCCGTCTCGCCCAGGACTTCGCGGCCCGGTACCCGCTCGTGCAGGGACAGGGAAACTTCGGCTGCTTCAGCGGCGAGACGAAGGTAGAGCTCTACAGCGGCGAGCAGAAACCGTTCACCGAGCTCGTTGAGATGGCGCACAAGGGCCTGCGGGCCGAGATCTTCACCGTCGACCCGCACCGCAACGTGCGCATCAAACCGCTTCGTGCCCCCCGGCTCGTCCGGCGCAACGACCCCGTCGTGAAGGTCACCCTCGAGACAGGCGCCGAGATCGTCTGCACGCCGGACCACAGGTTCATGCTTCGCGACGGGACCTACCGGGAGGCGCAGCAGCTCCGGGCGAAAGACCAGCTCATGCCGTTCTCGCGGAGCGCGATCCCCGAGCGTCTGCACCGGACCGGCGCGTTTCCGATCCCGGCGAGCCTGACCCAGAAGGTGAGCAAGGTCGAGCCCGCCGGCCGCGCTGATGTCTACGACCTCACCGTCGATCTCACCCAGAACTTCGCGCTAGGGGCCGGCGTTTTCGTCCACAACTCGATCGACGACGACCCCCCCGCCCACATGCGTTACACCGAGGCACGCCTCGCCGCGATATCGACCGAGATGCTCGCCGACATCGAGAAGGAAACGGTCGACTGGATGCCGAACTACGACAACCGGCACCAACAGCCCACCGTACTTCCAGCACGCGTTCCGAATCTCATCGTGAATGGATCCGCGGGCATCGCGGTCGGCATGGCAACGAACATCCCGCCGCACAACCTGCGGGAGATCGTCGAGGCGACGAAGCGCCTCATCGACGACCCGGATCTCACGACCGACGACCTCTGCGAGACCGTGATCGGGCCCGATTTCCCCGGCGGCGGCGTGATCTACCGCTTCGACGAGCAGCGCAATGTCGAGACCGGCGCCGCCGAGCGGGTCGATGCGATCCGTCGGGCGTACGCGCAGGGCCGCGGGCGCATCATCGCCCGCGCGAAGGCGCACAACGAGCAGCTTCGGGGTAACCGCGACGCCATCATCGTGACCGAGCTGCCCTACGCGGTGAACAAGGCGTCTCTCATCGAGAAGATCGCTGACCTCGTGCAGAACAAGAAGCTCGCCGGGATCTCGGACATCCGCGACGAGAGCGACCGCGAGGGAATGCGCATCGTCATCGAGATCAAGCGCGACGACGACAAGACCCTCGTACTGAATAACCTCTTCAAGCACACCGCTATGCAGTCGGCGTTCAACTTCAACATGCTCGCGCTCGTCGACCAGCAGCCGCGCACTCTTTCGCTGAAGGAGATCCTTCAGCACCACGTCGACCACCGGCGCGAAGTTATCCGCCGCCGCACGGATCACGATCTTCGGAGGGCGAAGGAGCGCGCGCACATCCTCGAGGGCCTCAAGATCGCGCACGACCACATCGACGAGATCATCAAGCTCATCCGCGCTCACAAGGGCCAGGAGGTCTTGCTCGTCGGCAAGATGCGCGAGGGGTTCGGCCTCACCGAATTGCAGGCCAAGGCGATCCTCGAGATGCAGCTCCGCCGGCTCTCCGGACTCGAGCGCCAGAAGCTGGACGACGACTATCGCGAGACGATCAAGCTCATCTCCGAGCTCGAGTCGATCCTCGCCAGCCCGCGCAGGATCCTCTCACTCATTAAGCTGGACCTCGACGAGATCGCCACCAAATACGGCGATGACCGACGAACTGAGATCGTCGACGACACGCCCCGTCAGCTCTCGGCCGAGGAGCTCGTCGCCGACGAGGACGTCGTGATCACCGTGTCGAGCCGCAACTATGTGAAGCGCATGCCGCTGTCGACCTATCGCGCGCAGCACCGCGGGGGGCGCGGCGTAATCGGCATGGCGACGCGCGATGAGGATGACGTTGAGTATCTGGTCGTCGCGCGCAGTCACGACCGCCTGTATGTCTTCACCGACCGGGGCCGCGTCTTCGCCCTGAAGGTCTTCGAGCTACCGGACGCGAGCCGGACCGCGAAGGGGACACCGATCCAGAACATCCTCGAGGCCATGCAGGCCAACGAGCGCGTGTCGGCGCTCGTCGCGCTCCGCGAGACAGGCTCGACCGAGCACCTCGTCATGGCGACGCGGAAAGGCTTCATCAAGAAGACGCCCCTGTCCGAATACGCGAACGTCCGGCGCGCCGGGCTTATCGCGATCGCCCTTCGGAAGGGCGATCAGCTCGCCTGGGTCGCTCCGTGCACGTCGCAGGACCGCATCCTCCTCGCGACCCGGAAGGGCAAGGCGATCACCTTCAAGGCCACCGACGCCCGTCCGATGGGCCGGCAGACTCAGGGCGTCACCGGCATCCGGCTCCAGAAAGGCGACGAGGTCGTCGGGATGGGTATCGCCCGGCCGCGCACGGAGGCGCTCTCGGTCACGGAGAACGGCTTTGGCAAGCGCACCGCTGTCGCGGAGTTCCCGACGCAAGGCCGCGGTGGCCAGGGGGTGATCCTTGCCGCGCTCTCGCCGAAGACAGGCAATGTGGCGGCCATCCAAATGGTCGACGAGGGCACCCAGGAGATCCTGCTCATTACCTCGAACGGCGTGGTGATCCGCACACCGCTCGAGCAGGTACGCGTCCTGGGCCGCGCCACGATGGGTGTGAAGGTCATGGCCGTGGGAGAAACGAAGATCGCGTCAATTGCGACATTCACGCCCACCCGGCCGGCGCAAACGCAGCTCGATCTGCCCCGCTGAGCTCCGGCACGGTACTCACGCGCACCCGCGCGGGGTTGCAATCGCGGCGCATGCTTGTCGAGGGTGCGTTGCAAAGAGGCACCAGCAGTACTTCTTTCGACCAATTTGACGTTGTCCCGAGCGGGCGTCCCGGTAACGTGGCCATCCTTGGGAGGGGCAACGAACTGATCACGCTGGACGACGTCAGCAAGCGTTATCCGAACGGCACCGACGCGCTCCGCGATGTGGATCTCGAGATCGACTCGGGAGACTTCGTCTTTCTCGTCGGCTCCTCCGGCGCGGGTAAGTCCAGCCTCATCCGTCTTCTGATCCGCGAAGAGCTTCCTTCGTCCGGACGCGTGTGGGTCGACGGCCAGGACGTCGTCCGCATGCGCCGATCCGCGGTGCCCAAGCTTCGCCGGCGCGTCGGCGTGGTGTTCCAGGATTTCAAGCTTCTGCCTCGGAAGACGGTCGCCGAAAATGTGAGCTTCGCACTTCTCGTCACCGGGCACTCCGGCGAAGAGGCGCGCGAGGAGACCGAGCGCGCACTCGCGCTCGTCGGCCTTACCCAGCGGCGCCACCACTTCCCCGACCAGCTCTCCGGTGGAGAGAAGCAGCGCACGGCGATCGCGCGCGCGCTTGTGAGTCGACCGAAGATCCTGATCGCCGACGAGCCGACCGGAAACCTCGACCCTGTCACCAGCTGGGAAATCATCAAGCTGCTCGTTCGGGTCAACGAGCTCGGCACCACGATGCTCATGGCCACGCACAACGCCGAGATCGTCAACGCACTCCGTCGCCGCGTCGTCCACCTCGACCACGGGATGGTCGTGCGCGATGAGCGCGAAGGCCAGTACGCGGCATGAGGCGGCTCGAGTACATCGGCACGACTGCGGCACAGGGCTTCTGGCGCAACCCGGTGATGAGCCTTGCCTCGACATTCACGGTCGGGCTGATGCTCTTGCTCTTCGCGTTCTTCCTCGCGACCGACCGAGGCCTTCAGGCAGCAGTCGGCGTTCTTGAATCGAAGGTCGAGCTCGCCCTCTTCCTGGAGGACAACGCTCGCGTGTCGGACGTGCTTGCGTTGCGCGCCCGCATCGAGGCCGATCCGGCGGTATCGCGCGTGGACTACTTAACCAAAGAGCAGGCGATGGCGCGCCTTGTGGACATCGCCGCGAGGCGCCCGGACATACAGATCGTCGACACGTCGTCGAACCCCCTCCAAGATTCCCTTGAGATCAAGCTTGCCCACGCGCAGGACGCGCCGCGGTTGGCCGCAACTTTGCGCGAGGAGATCGGCAGCGGCGTCGTCAACGACGTGGTGGACAACCCGCAGGTCGTCGACAAGCTGCTGACCATCACGCGGGTCCTTTCGTTCGGCGGGCTCGCCGTGCTCGCGATGATGCTGATCGTCGCCCTCTTCGTGATCGTAAACACGATCCGCATCGCCGTGCACGCGAGGCGCGACGAGATCGAGATCATGAAGCTCGTCGGGGCCACGGACTGGTTCGTGCGCTGGCCATTCATCCTCGAGGGGATGCTCGTCGGCGCCCTCGGCGCGGTGGCTGCGACGGCCGTCGTCCTTGTGGCAGCCGGCCCGGTGATGAACGCCATGGTCAGCTTCATCGAGATACTCCCGCTGTCGTTCGGGACCTCTTTCGTCTGGCAGCTCGTCGGCAGCGTGTTCGCGCTGGCGCTTGCTGTCGGCGGTGGCGGCGCGATGCTCTCGGTGCGGGCGCACCTCGCCAAATGAGCCTTCGCCAAGCCTTGACCCCGAGCGCGGCCGGGTGCGACGATGCGCCACGCATGGGAACTCCCCGGCAAACCGCTCGGGGAGGTGGGGTCTGGAGGATGCGCGCGACTCGCGCGACAACGGTCGCGCTGGTCGTCTCTGCATTCTTCGGTGGTCTGGCGCAACCCGCCGCCGCCGACGATCCGGTTACCGAGGCACTGAAGCGCAAGGAAGAGCTCGCGCGCGCGGTCCAGATCTCGCGCGCCAACGCCGAGCGGTACCAGGCGGTCGCCAACCAGTTCCAGGCGGTCGTGAATCAGACCAACGCGCGTATCTCCGGCCTCGCCGAGAAGCAGGCGAACGCCCAATCCGAAGCAGACCAGCTCTTCTACCAGATCCAAATCTCCGAAGAGCAGCTCGCCCTCGTCACCTTCCAGCTCGACGAGACACGCGCTTTGACCGACTCGCTCAAGGCGGAGGCCACACAGGAGACCAAGCAGCTCGCAACGCAGGAGGCCCTGTACGCGCGCCACCTCCGCACGACCTATCGGCAGGCTCTCGTCAGCCCGCTCGAGATGCTTCTCTCGTCCTCGTCGCTTACCGAATTCGCGAACCGCCTCCAGGCGATGATCTTCATCAACCGCCAGGACGTGCAGCTCGCGAAGGAAATCCGCGGCCTCCGGGCGGACACCCAAGACAAGCAGGACCAGGCCTCCACCAAGGAGAAGGAGATCCTGGGGCTCTCCGAGCAGATCTCGACCCAGCGAACGCAGCTCGCGGGCTCGAAGGCGAAGTACGACAAGCTCGTCGCGGAGGCGCAGACGGCAATCGACGCGGAGGCAGCAGCACGCCAGGCTGCGGCGCAGCAAAAACAGTCAGCGCAGGGTCAGGTAAGCCAGACCAATCGCACGACCGCTGACCTCGAGCGACAGCTCGACCAGGCCGAGGCGCAGTACGAGGCCCTGGCGGCGCAGGCGGCGGGTGGCAGCGGGCTCGGCCTATTCAACGGCTCGAAGCTCGCGATGTGGCCGCTCACCGGACCGATCACGTCTGGCTTTGGCCCGCGCTGGGGCGGCTTCCACAACGGCATCGACATCGCTCGCCCGAAGTACACGCCGATTCGCGCCGCGTCGGCCGGCAAGGTGGTCACCGTCGGTCGTCCGTACCTCGCGTACGGCGACACGGCGGTCGTCGTGATCATCGCGCACGGATTCAACTTCTCGACGCTCTACGGCCACCTCGACGATCTGCACTGGCCGACCGTGTCCGTCGGGCAAACCGTCTCGGCGGGTCAGATCATCGCCTACGTCGGAATGACCGGATGGACGACCGGCCCGCACCTGCACTTCATGACGATCGCGGACGGGCGCGCGGTCAGCCCAATGAGCTATTTGCCGTAGCGGCGAACGCCGCTACTCCCTTTTTCAATGCTTTTCGCAGTCCGCGCCCCAGACACACACGCGTTCCCCTAGTGAATCCCCGGCGACATTGACGGTAATTCCCGGCCCTGTAGCATCATTTCCGAAAGAAAGGAGGTGATGTGGAGTGGGCGATGCCAGTGGGAATCCAAAGACCCATGTGAGCTCACTTCAGCCTTTCGGAATGAATCCAACTGAGGTGATCGCGCACTAACGCGTTGGGTCTTTGGTGACCCGGCAAAGGAGAGCGGCGGCAGAGATGCCGCCGCTCTTCGTTTTCACCGCCTAATCTCCTCGCCATGCCATCCCGAAAGACCGACGCGAAGACCGACGTGCCGGCCGAGCCCGAGCGCGAGCTCCAGCTCGCCGACAATCGCAAGGCTCGGTTCGACTACCAGATCGAAGGTCGGCTCGAGGCGGGCATCGCGCTACGCGGTACCGAGATCAAGTCGCTCCGCGCGGGTCACGCAAACCTGCGGGACGGGTATGCGCGCGTGGAAAACGGCGAGGTGTTCCTGCGGAACGTGCACATCGCGCCGTGGGCGAACTCGGCGGCCGACAATCACGATCCGCTGCGCCCGCGCAAGCTCCTCCTCCACAAGGGCGAGATCGGGCAGCTCGTCGGGACGATCGCTCAGAAGGGTTACACCCTCGTTCCGCTGCGCATGTACATCAAGCACGGAAGGGCCAAGGTCGAGCTCGGGATCGCGCGCGGACGGAAGCGCTTCGATAAGCGGCAGGTGATCAAGGAGCGCGAGGCCACCCGCGAGATGGACGCCGTCATCCGGAGGCGTGTCGGTCGCGGGTAGCGAGCTAGCCGCCGAACGCCGGCGCGGCCTCGACGTCCGGCTGGCGTACGCGTTCGGTCCGGCCGCGGAGCGGGATTTCCTGAAGGAACAGCGAGACGACCACCGCGATAGCGGAAACGGCAGCGGCGATGAGAAACACGTCGTGCAGCGACGAGGCGAGGGCGCCCCGGATCGCCTGGAGGACGGGCGCCGGGATCTGCTGAATGGCGGCAGGGCTGAAAATGGCCTGCGCGTTGGCCGTCTTTCCGGCGACCGCGCCCGCGAACTGCGGCGGGACGGCGGCCGCGATCTTCTGCCCGAGCTCGTGCCCGAGGACGGAGCCGAGAAGGGCGACGCCGACGGTGCTCCCGATGTTGCGCCAGAACTGGATCTGACTGGAGACGACGCCGAGGTACCTCGCGTCCACGGCGCTCTGGCTCGCGTTCAGGTAGAGAGGCATCCCGACGCCGACGCCGAGCCCGACGAGGACGAGATCGCGTACGACCTCGATCTCGGGCGTCCCCACGGTCACCTGCGCGAGCAGGACAAGGCCGATCGTCAGGATCACGGCACCAACCGTCCCGATGTAGCGGTACCCCTTGATGCGGACCATGAGTTGTCCAGTGATGACGCTCGCGGTGATCAGGCCGACCATGAGCGGCGTGATGAGGAGTCCCGCGTTCGTCGCCGGGATCCCAAGCACGCCTTGGTAAACCAGGCTCACGAAGATGATCGCGCCGAACATCGCGAATCCGAGTAAGAAGCCGATGATCGTGGACACCATATACGTCGGGTTCTTCCAAAGATCGAAGGGCACGACCGGGTGCGGATTCCGCCGCTCGATGAGGAAGAAGATCACGGCCATCACCGCCGCGATCGCGAGAAGGCCCATCACTTCGGGGGAAGTGAGGTCATGGTCCTGGGTGATGGACAGCCCGATGAGCAGGGGGACGAGGGTCGCAGCCAGTGTGAAGGCCCCGGCGAAGTCGATATCGCGCCAGGAGGCCTGGTGCGCGACGGCGGGAAGGGTCACGAAGACGACCGCGATCGCGAGCAGACCGACTGGGACGTTCACGTAAAACACCCAGCGCCAGCTAAGGCTGTCCGTGAGGTAGCCACCGACCACGGGACCGACGACGGAAGCGATGCCGAAGATCCCGGCGAAGACGCCCTGCAGCTTCGCGCGTTCCGCCGGGGAGTACAGGTCCCCGATCGTCGCGAACACGCTCGCAAACAGCACGCCGCCGAAGATGCCCTGGATGGCCCGAAAGGCGATCAGCTCCGCCATGTTCTGCGCCTGCCCGCAGAGGGCTGAGGCGAGAACGAAGCCGATCATCCCGCCGAGAACGAACGGTTTGCGCCCGAAGAGGTCACCGAGCTTGCCCGCGATCGGCGTGAGGGTCGTCGACGTCACGAGGTACGCCGTCGCGACCCACGCGAAGTAATCGAGGCCGTTCAGGTCGGCGACGATGCGCGGCAGCGCGGTGCCGACGATCGTCTGGTCGAGGGCAGCGAGGAAGAGGGCTAGCCCGACGCCGACGGTCGCGAGGATGCGAGCGTTGCGGGTCATCTCAGCGGGCATTGGTTGACTCCTTCGGGGCGGCGAGCGCCTCCTGCAGATCGGTGAGCGCGGCCGCGAGACGCGCGCGCTTCTCGGCCGAGAGGCCGGCGATGATCTTCGCGACGGGTGCGGTCATGAGCTCGCCGACGCGTTCTATCTCGCGCCGGCCGCGGCTGGTGATGTCGACGACGACGACCCGGCGATCGCTCCGATCCTCCGAGCGGCGCACGAACCCATCGCGCTCGAGAGAGTCAACGAGCTCGGAGACCGAAGCGGGCGTGAGCACGCAGCGCTGCGCAAGCTCGCCGCTGCGTCGTGGCGCCTCCACAAGCTGCCACAGGATGCGGGCGCGCTCGAGGGTGATGGCGCCGCGATCGTGGGCCACTTGCGCCGCGAGCTTCCCGATCCGGGGGAGCAGCGACAGGAGCATCCCCGCGAGCCGAACTTCCTCGGTCCCTGGCGCTCGCGAGGCCGGCCGCTCGGATGCGATGGTCACGATATTCAGCCTCCGAATAGTTAGGGAGATGAACTATATGGAGGCCAAACGATTCGGCGCAACGTTCGCTGCGCGACATTCGCGCTCGAACGCGTGGTCTAGCCGGCTCCTGACTCCACGAAGGGCTGCTCGATGTCCGCCGCGAAGAACTTGCGGCCACCACACGTCGGGCAGCGCTCTGGCTGCTCCTGGCCATGCGAGATCGTCCCGCAGGCTTCGCACCGGAAGTGTTTCTGACCGCCTTTGGCGCGAACGACGGCCGGCGCCTCCGCGAGAAGCTGGCGGATCTGGCCCAGCTCGTTCGCGATGCGCAGTGGATCGATGCCGGACCCGGTCTGATCCGCCTCTACGAGGCGGTTCATCAGCGCGTCGAGCCGGACGAGCGCTTCTTTCACGGACGGCCTCCCCGCCCGAGAGAATAGCCGCGTCGCGC
>JALYSZ010000057.1 GCA_030854525.1 Chloroflexota bacterium
GAGGGGAAGATAGACGTCGAGCAGGCCTACCGTCTGCTTCGCGCTCTCGGCGACGTCGGAGAGGGCGCCCCGCGGCCGCCGCGCGCTCCCTTTGCGCCCTTCCCACCGACGCCACCGACCCCGCCGATGCCACCAACGGCCCCGGGCGGGCGGGGCCGAATTTTGAGGATCCGCGTCACTGAAGACGGCGAGCAGAAGGTCAACGTCGCCATCCCGCTCGCGATCGCGAGGGTGGGGAAGTTGAAGCTCGCGTCGAGCGGTCTCGTCCGCGGGCATCTTGGAAAATTCGGCATCGACCTCGACGAGCTGCTTCGCACCGTGGACTTTCCCGGCAAGATCGTCGATATCGCCGACGATGAAGACCGGGTAGAGATCTTTGTAGAGTGACCGCCGTGCCGACGGTGCGCCGCCGCGGGATGCTCGCCCAGTATTGATCTTGCTCAATCTCTGGCTGCGCCAGGAGACGCGCTCAAGGCTGGTGGTCTCGCACCTCGCAGGTGAACTGCTCGTCGCTCGTTTAGTCTGTCGCGGATGAAGATCATCTGGCGCGCGCTCATCAACGCCGCGGCCATCGTGGTGGCCGCTTACTTTGTTCCCGGGATCACCTGGGGGAACGCGACCTACGGCTTCGGCGAGGTAGACAAATACATCTCGCTCCTGCTCACCGGTCTCGTCCTTGGCATCGTCAACGCCTTCATCAGACCGATCATCGAACTGATCTCGATGCCCATCACGTGCCTGACATTGGGTCTCTTCCACTTCGTGATCGGCGCGCTGATGCTGCTCCTCGTCTCGGCGATTCCCGGCCTCGGCTTCCAGGTGAACGGACTCATCGCCGCTTTCCTGGGCGCGATCATCATCGCGATCGTCGGTCTCGTCCTGTCGTGGATCCTGCCCGACTGACCTCAACGGGTCAGCCGGACTTCGTCGTCGTCACAGGGCTCTCCGGCTCGGGCAAATCGCAGGCGGTGAAGGTCCTCGAGGACCTCGGCTACTACACCCTCGACAACCTGCCCCCCGCGCTCATGGCGTCGGCGATCGATGTCTCCCGCAAGGGCGGGAAGCAGAAGGTCGCATTCGTGATCGACGCCCGGAGCGGTTCGCTCTTCGCGGACGCGAAGAAGGATCTCGAGGCGCTCGACAGGGCCGGCACCCCGGCGCACGTGCTTTTCTTCGATGCCTCGGACGACGTCCTTCTTCGCCGCTACAGCGAGACCCGTCACCGCCATCCGGTCGACGCGCCTGGAGGCGTCCAGCCGTCGATCGACGAGGAACGCCGGATGCTCGTCGATGTACGCGCGCGCGCGGACAAGGTGATCGACACGACGCACCTCTCGGTGAAGGACCTGCGCGACACCCTGCACTCTCTGTACGGGTCGGGGAAGACGGGCATGCTCGTCCACGTTGCCAGCTTCGGCTACAAGTACGGTTTGCCACCGGCCGCCGACCTCGTGTTCGACGTCCGTTTCATGGAGAACCCCTTCTATATCTCGGAGCTGCGCGATCTCACCGGGCGCGACGAAGCCGTGCGCGACTACGTCCTACGGCACCCCGCGACGAAGGAATTCCTCGGCCACGTCATCCCGTTCCTCCGCTTCGCGCTCCCGCGCTACGAGAGCGAGAAGAAGGCGCGGTTGGGCCTCGCCTTCGGCTGCACCGGCGGGCGCCATCGCTCCGTCGTCATCGCCGACGAGATCGCGCGCGCGGCCCGTGAGTTCTGGCCGGGCGAGATCGAGGTGGAGCACCGCGACGTCGATCGCCCCGAGGTCCGGACCTGATGCGTGAGCGGATCGTTATCGGCAACTGGAAGATGAACCCGCCGACGATCGCCGACGCGGTCGAGCTCGCTCGCAACGTCGCCGATCGGATGCCGGGCGGGGTCTCGGTCGGCGTGGCGCCCGCCGCCATCGCGCTGCCAGCGGTCGCAGACGCGCTGCGCGATGCGAACGTCGACGTCTACGCGCAGGACGTGCACTGGGAGGAACGGGGGGCGTTCACCGGCCAGATCTCCGTCTCGATGGTCCGCGGCCTGGCGGTGGGAACGATCGTGGGGCACTCGGAGGTCCGTCGCGATCTTGGCGACACCGACGCGCGTGTCGCGAAAAAGCTTGCGCGCGCCGTTTCAGCCGGCCTGCGTCCCCTTCTTTGTGTCGGCGAGAGCGCCGCGGAGCATGCCGCCGGCGAGGCGACCGCAGTCGTCGCCCGGCAGATCGCGGCCGACGTCGCGCAGGCCGAACGCAGGGGTCTGGAGCGACTTGTCATTGCCTACGAGCCGGTATGGGCGATCGGCACGGGGAATCCCGCGACGGGCGAGCACGCCACCGCCGCGGCGCGAGCCATCCGCTTGGCGCTGAAGCGGGCGGGGCTGGACGCGGACGCGACGCCGATCCTGTACGGCGGCAGCGTCAGCGCCCGCTCTGCCGGCGAATTCGCGAAAGCCGACGGGATCGACGGCGCGCTCGTCGGTGGGGCGTCGCTCGACCCGGAGGAGTTCGCGGCCGTCGTTCGCGCGTTCGGTTGAGCGACGCACGCAAGGCGCCGTATCGACCGGTCGTCCTCTGCGTGCTCGACGGATGGGGCCTTGCGCCGGATTCGCCATCGAACGCCGTGACACGCGCGAACACGCCGCGTCTTCGAGCGCTCGCCGAGACGTACCCACATGCCACTCTGCGCGCGAGCGGCCGGGACGTGGGCCTCCCGGACGGCGTCATGGGGAACAGCGAGGTCGGGCACCTGACGATGGGAGCGGGTTACATCCAGTACCAGGAGCTCGTCCGGATCAACGACGCGATCGAAAATGGCTCGTTCTTCGAGAACGCCGACATGCGCGCGGCGTGCGCGGCGGTCCGCGGCAGGGGGACCCTGCACCTCATGGGTCTCATCTCGACCGGTGGTGTGCACGCGGACATGAAGCACCTCGCGGCGCTCGCGGAGCTCGCTCACCGGGAGAAAGTCGCGAACGTAGTCGTGCACGCATTCGTCGACGGCCGCGACATGCCGCCCCGAAGCGCGCTCGAGCTCATTCCGCGCGTCCCGGCACGCATCGCGACCGTGCACGGCCGCTACTACGCCATGGACCGCGACAAGAGATGGGATCGCGTCGAGCGCTCGTACCGCGCGATCGTCGACGCAGACGGTCCACGGGTCGCGAGTGCCGAGGAGGCGTTACGCGCGTGCTACGCAAAGCCGGATTGCCGCGACGAGCTGCTCGAGCCTCACATCGTCGGCGAAGGTGCGCCGATGCGGGACGGCGACGCCGTGATCTTCTTCAACTTCCGGCCTGACCGCGCGCGGGAGCTGACATGGGCGCTCATGCAGCCCGACTTCGACGGATTCAAGCGAGCACGCGTGGTGAACGAGCTCACGTTCATGACATTGACCGACTACAAGGTGGACCTTCCCGGCGTTCGCGTCGCGTTCCCGTCGCAAGAGGTGACGCCCATGGCGCAGATCATCGCCGATGAGGGCATGAGGCAATTCCACACCGCCGAGACCGAGAAGTACGCGCACGTGACCTACTTCTTCAACGGCGGGCACGAGCAGCCATTCGAGGGAGAGGACCGGGAGCTCGTTCCATCAGCGAAGGTCGCGACGTACGACCAAAAGCCGGAGATGAGCGCGGCTGGCGTCGCTGCGGGTCTGGCGAAGGCGATCAGGGCCGGGACCTACGACTTCGCCGTCGTCAACCTCGCGAATCCCGACATGGTCGGGCATACCGGAGACTTCGACGCGACGCTGAAGGCGATGGAAGCGACCGATGCCGCAGTCGGTAAGATCGTCGACGCTACGCTCGCGGCCGGAGGCTGCGTGCTCCTCACCGCCGATCATGGCAACGCGGAAGAGATGGCCTTTCCGAGTGGCGAGGCGGACACGCAGCACAGCACGAACCCGGTGCCTGTGATCTTCATTGCGAAGGACGCCGGACGGTTCGCGATACGTGACGGTGGGCTCGTCGACGTGGCGCCGACACTCCTCGGCCTGCTCGGTCTTCCCGTCCCCGCCCGTATAACCGGGCGGAGCCTCTTGGATCGGCGCGGGAACTGATGCGCTCGCGCGCGACCCTCGCCTGGGCCGCGTATCTCGTCCCCGCCGCGGCACTCTCGCTTTACGCGTTGGTGCAGTGGCTTTCAGCGCTCGCGAATCGTGTTCCCGTCTTGTACGGCGAAGGGGCGGTGGCGAACGCGGCGCGCCTCGCGCGCAACGGAATCGCGTATCTCGACACGGATCCATCTCGCTTTGTCGCGGCGAATTACCCACCGCTCTACTTCCATCTCGCGTCGATCGGAGATCCGCTCATCAGCGGGCGGGTCGCGAGCATCGCCTCGACGCTCGCGATCGCGGCGATGGTCTTCTTCGGCGCTCGCTCCGGGGGACGTCTTGCGGCGGTCGCGCTGGCCGCAGGGTGGCTCGCCCTTGCCCCCGTGATGATCTGGGGGCCGGCGCTGAAGCCAGACCTTGTCGCGCTCGCTCTGACCGCGCTGGCGGTAGTCCTCCTCGATCGGCGCCGTGAACTTGCGCCGATCGCCGGTTTCGCGCTGGTGTTCGCGACCCTTGCGAAACCGACGGCGTTGCTGCCGATGGCCGCGCTCGTGGCGTGGCTCGCGTGGTCGGATCGCGCGACGCTGGTGCGCTTCGGCTTCGGCGCGGCGGTTGCGGTCGTCGCGGCGGCGGTCACGGTGTATCTCGACTCGGTCCCCGATGTGTGGCGGCACGTCGTGACGTGGAACGCATTGTCGTGGTCCGCGGAACAGACCGTTTCTGTCGCGGTCATCGGCCTGATCGTGATCGCTGCTCCGCTCGGGATCGCTGCCTTCACGCGCGGGGTGGCTGGCGCGCGCGCCGCGTACCTGGCGGGCGCGCTGGCGATCGTCGTTCTCGCCGGACGCGAGGGCGCGACCATCAAC
>JALYSZ010000262.1 GCA_030854525.1 Chloroflexota bacterium
GCGCAGTTGAAGCGGATCTCGCGCGCGCTCGCGGGCAGGCCGGCGCGATCGAGCAGATCGCGCAACCGCACGCCGCGGAAGACCGCGGTGCTGATAAGCGGCCCACCGACGTTGTTACTGATGCACGCGAGCGTCCGCGGGGACTCGACGGAGTCGATACGCCGGAGCTCGTCGTAGCCGATCGCGTACGGCCGCTCTCCGCTCACTTGCAGCCGCCAGGTCGCGGGGTTCACGGTAGGGTCGTCGACGCCGTTCTTCGAGATGACGTAGAAATCCTCCGTCGTGGTGATCCCGGTCATGCTCGCGAACGGGTCGGGCGGCGGCGCCTCGGTCGTGCCGGGAGGCGCCGGCGTCGTAGGCGCGAGCGTCGAGGCGCTCGTCGGCGCAGCCGCCCTGCGTCCGACCTTGTCGCTCGCGGTGAAGACGCGGCCTCCCAGGTAGGAAACGAGCCACAGCGCGGAGACCGCAGCGCCTCCGTACAGGAGCGATCGTCGCGACACGCGCGGCGCGGCGTCGACGAGCAGTGCGGCGGCGGAGCGCGAGAGGCCGATGTTCAGCAGCACCGCGAAGAGGGACCAGTACGCGGCCGTCGCCAGCGCGGGGTCCGTCGCCTCGTCGCCCGCGCCGACGACCACCGCGGGCAGAGTGAGCGCGCAGAGCACGGCGGCCGGCGCGACGAGGCGGACGATCAGCGGCCGGGACGCGAGATATCGCGCGGTCGCCGCGCCGACGATCCCACCCAGCAGCAGCAGAGCGGTCGAGAGACCGACGAGCATCAGCGGCCGCCCGTACTCCTGCAGCCGATCGATGAGGAAGCCGAAAACGCTCCCCGGCAGGAGCAGTGTCATGGCGTCGGCGGCGACGTCGGGTAGGGCTCGGATCCCCACCGAGAGCCGGAGCCCGAACATCAGCGCTACGACGACAACGGCGGAGGTCGCGCCGACGAGCGCACCGCGACGTGCGGATCGGTCCACGCCGTCGATGGTTCCGCGTCAGTGTGACGCTGGCGTGACAGGTCGCCGACTCGCCGCACCCACGATCACGAGCGCGAGGAGGACCGCCGACCAGGCGATGGCCAGCAGGGTCGTCGTCGTGCCGCAGCAGCCGAAGAGCGGAAAGATGGCGCTCGGCGTAAGGCCGACGAACCGACTCCAGGCCATATCGGCGAGCGGCGCTCCTCCGTAGAAGTCGTAGCGGAGCCACGGCGCCGCGACATAGACGAGCGACTGGCCTAGCGTCCAGAGGCCGAGCGGGATCGCGACGAGCCGCGCCGGTCGACTCTCGAACGCAAGCGCGAGCAACACGACCGCGACCGGTGTCAGCACGGCGAAGTAGCGTCCCTGCGGGCTGAATCCGCCCGTCCAGTCGAGGAAGGACACCAGCATGAGGTAGGGGATCGGCGAGAACATCAGCGGGGCCAGACGCGACCGGCGTGCGGCCGCACCGACACCGAAGGCGAGCAACGCCATGAGAGGCGCCGCGGGCAGGAGACCGAACGCGCGGTCAACGAACAACCCCACAAGGCCTTCGCCCGTCGGGCGCGTGAACGCCGCCAGGTGTGCCTCGGGCCGGTCGGTGAAGAAGAGGAGGAAACCGGCATGGGGAATGGGGACGCCGTACACGACCCCTCCGAGGAGCGAGAGCACGAGCACGACGCCGACGAGCGGCGTGATGACGAGCCCGGCCTCGCGGCGCCCGGGGCGAAAGACGATCACATACACGGCCAGCAACGCCAGCGCGAGCGGCCAAAAGCGCAGGTGGAGGAACGGCAGCGCGGCGATCGCCGGTCCGAATGTCGAGCGTGGCAGCGCGCCGACCAGCGCACAGACCGCGATGCCGAGTGGCAGCGGCGCGAGCGCGTCCGGGAAGACCTGACCCGAGTAAGTAAGTGCCGGGGCCGTGAGGCCGACCGCCAGGCCCGCAAAAGCCGCGGTCGTGGGCCCGGCACCCGACGCACGCGCGGCGAGGACGCCGAGGGCGACCGCCGTTGCCATGACCAGTGCGACGAACGCGCTGACCAAAGCGCGTCCGCCAACGGCGAAGGGCAGCGCGATGACGAACGAGGTACCGGTGTCGTGCAGCGGGTAGGAGCCCGCCCGCGCGCGCGAAGGCGCGGTCGACCGCTCGAATTCCGAAAGGGGCACCGCCTCGCCTGGGTCGTATGACGCCGTCGGAAGCTCGCGCCAACGCTCAGTGAGCTCCAGGCCCTCGCCGTGTAGAAGCGCATCGGTGGCCATGAAGTAGAAAGGCTCGTCGCCCGTCGCGTTCACGCGTCGCGTCGTCCAGACTCCCGCGACCACGTACACCACGAGAAGCGACGCGAATACGAGGCGGGCGATGCCGAGGCTCACTAGCGGCGGAACCGGAAGAGCGCCTCAACAAAGTCGAGCCCGGCGAGAACGCTGCCGCGGAGCGATCCAGAGACTTTGCTCGTCCCCCCGCGACGCGGGCCGTATGCAACCGGAAGCACGGCGATCCGGGCGTGGCATCGCGCCGCCTTCGCGAGCATCTCGACGAGCCAGGCATATCGCGAGCCGCGCATGTCGAGCTCGCGCAGCAGATCCGTGCGGACGACTCTGAGTGGCGCGATGTCCGAGAGCGACAGGCCGTAGAGGGATCGCAGCAAGGCGAGGACGAGCGCGTTGCCGGCCCGCTGGTGCGCCGCCAACGCGAGCGGACCGCGGCGCGCACCGAGCGCAACGTCGGCCTCACCGCGGGCGACGAGAGCCGCAAGCCGTTCGAGATCACCGGCCGCGAAGCTGCCGTCACCGTCGATGAAGCCGATGAGCTCGCTCGACGTTGACGCGCGCACCCCGGCGAGGCATGCCCAGCCGTAACCGCGGCGGGGTGCCTGGACCACCTCGGCGCCTGCCTCGCGCGCTCGCTCGCTCGTTCCGTCGCGGCTGGCGTTATCGACGACGACCACGCGGGCGGCGCCCGCGCGTCGCAGCTCCCCCACGACGTCCGCGATCGACTCGGCCTCGTCGCGCGCCGGGACGACGACGCTCACGCGCTCCAGCGCGCTCATGGCCACAGCCCCACCGCTTCGAGTGCGTCGCGCGTGGCACCCGCGCGCGCGAATCCGGCGCGGTCGGCGACGAGCCGCCGCAGGCCCGCCGCATCGTCGACGTCATACCAGCTCGAGAGCACCGTGACCCGGAGATCGGCCGCGGCGGCACGCCGCAGCGTCTCGTCGGCAACACGCGCGGTGCTCCAGGGCATGTT
>JALYSZ010000086.1 GCA_030854525.1 Chloroflexota bacterium
GTGCGCGGCCGCATGGAGCGCGTGGAGTCAGGGCAGCCGTTCAGCGTGATCGTCGACTACGCGCACACGCCCGAGTCGCTGGACAAGGTGCTCGGCCTGCTGCGTCCGCTCACCAAGGGAAAGCTCATCGCGGTCTTCGGCAGCGCGGGCGAGCGTGATCGCGCCAAACGCCCCGCGCTCGCCGAGGTCGCTGCGAAGTACGCCGACCTGTTCGTTATCACACAGGAGGATCCCCGCCTCGAGGAGCCCGCGAAAATACTCGAGGAGATCGAGAAGGGCGCGATCGCCGCGGGCAAACGGAAGGGCACCGACTACCTTGTGATCGACGACCGCCGCGAGGCCGTGGGCGAGGCAATCCGCCGCGCCGCGGCGGACGACACGGTCCTCCTCGCCGGGAAGGGGCACGAAGAGTCGATCATCGTCGGCGAGGAGAAGCGCCCTTACGACGAGGCCACAGCGGCCCGCGAAGCCCTCAAGGGGCTCGGGTTCGGGGCATGACGAAGGTCCATCGGCCATCCAGCGCGGCGACCTCGGCACAGACGCGCGCCTACGCGATGCGCCCGGACGTCCTCGCCTCGCAGCTGCGCGCGGAGATCGCGACGGTACCCGCGACGCCGCACGGACGACCCGCGCTCATCGTGTTCATGGGCCTACCCGGCGTCGGCAAATCGCATTGCGCGCGACTTCTCTGCGGGCGCCTCGGAGCGGCGCACGTGGCGAGCGACGAGCTGCGCAGCCGCCTGTTCATCGCGGCGTCCTACGCCGAGGAGGAGAACCGCGCCGTCTTCGCTGCCGCGACCGCGCTCATCGCATCGCTGCTGGACGAAGGACACCGCGTCGTGGTCGACGCCACGAACCTCATAGCGAGAAACCGCGCCGGGACGATCGAGGCGGCGAGACGCCGCGGCATCTCGGTCACGTACGTGCGGATCACGGCACCGGACGACGAAGCGCGCGCGCGGCTCGCGTCGCGCCGGGCCGGTCGCGCGCCCGGAGACCACTCCGAAGCGGACGAGCCGATCTACGAGCGCATGCGCGCGGAGACCTTCGAGCCACCCGCCGAGGGATTCATTGAGCTCGTCAACGGCCCGCGGCTCGCGGAGGAGCTCGAGCGGATCGTCGCGGCGGTCGAGAGGACCTCGTGATCGGCCGCCCGCGTGAGCTCGTGTTCGCCGGCATCGCCGCCGTTCTGGTCGTGCTCTACCTCGGCATTGGGGTGCGCGTCGCTCCCGCGTTCTTCCCGCCGTCCGACCCGACGCCGACACCGACGAAACCGGTTTCGCTCGTGACTCTTCCGCCCGGAGCGAGCGTAAACGTGAGCGGGACGATCGCGTTCGCGCTCCGCGGCGACGTGTATGTGCTCTCAGGCAAGGGATATACGCCGCTCACCTCCGACGGCCGCTCGCATCAGCCGAGCATCTCCGCCAATGGCCGAACGGTGTTCTTCGCGCGCATCGAGGAGATCGACGGAAAGCGCATGGTCGATGGCCAGGTGGTCCCGGCGCATCTGCGCTTCTCGAATGTCGTGTCGCGAAGCAGCGACGGCGGTAACGAAACCGTCCTGCTGAACGGTCTCGTCAGGTCCGCCGATAGCTTTCACCTCGTGACCTGGTTTGATAGCCCGGCGGTGTCACCGGACGGCAATCGCATCGCGGTCGTCGCCGACGACGGCCACGGCTACTCGGACCTCATGCTCTTCGACGCGCAGACCGGAAAGCAGATGGCTGGTCTTTCACAAGGGTCGAACCTCGCCGACCCGGCGTGGTCACCGGATGGGAAGACGGTCGCGGTCACCTCGTACACGCTCGGGAGTCCGCGGCTGCTCCTCGTGCCCGCCGACGGCCGCGCCTCGGTCCCCGTGACGACCCCCGACGGCGAGCCCTACCGCGCGTCGTACTCGCCTGACGGAGCGTGGCTCGTTTACACCCTTCGCCACGACGGAAAGAACGACCTGCATGCGACTCAGATGGGCGGAACGGCGAAGGACGTCGCCTTGACGAACGACGGCGCGACCTGGAACGGCGTGTTCTCTCCGGACGGAAAGCAGCTCGCCTTCCTAAGGGAGAAAGACGGAGTCATCGATCTCTACTCGATGGATCTCGGCGACGCGCTCACAGGCGGATCAGCCAAGGGCGCGATCAAGCTGACCCGTGGTGAGGGTATAGACGGCGCCAGCCGTCCAGCCTGGGGCGCCTGAGCTCGAGTCGCGGGTCCTGTCCCGGCTCGTGTCGCCCGCTCGCTCGCGCACCCTCCCCGCCTACGCGTCATTCGCTTTCGCTCATGACGCAGGCGGGTCCCCGGGGCACCCGCGCGTCGCGAGCGGACGACTCCTCGCCGTGCCACCCGCGACTTCCGCTCGGGCTAGACCAGCCGTCTCCGTATCTGAGCTGAAGCGAAGTCCATCGCTGCGACCGTGATCACGATGAGGAAGATGATCAGGCCGGCCTTGTTGTACTCGAAC
>JALYSZ010000117.1 GCA_030854525.1 Chloroflexota bacterium
TTGCCAATCGCAACCATACTGATGAGTGCCAACGGATTCGTTGAGGAGGAATCGATGGGTAAGAAACAGAGGATGCTGGCCGTCTTCGCGGTCGTCGTCCTGATCGTCGGGGCGTGCACCCCCGCGGCATCAACTTCGCCAACAGTACCTGCCGCGTCGGGACCGGCGGCGTCGGGACCGGCGGCGTCGGGACCGGCGGCAACGACGGCGCCTGAGCTGGCCCTTCCAAAGGTCCCAACGGGCTACACGGAGCTGGACAAGGCGCTCGGCGCCGACAAGCCCTACAAGGGCCTGAAGGTCTCCTTCCAGACGCAGTGGATCGGTGGCGAGGGCGAAGGCTTCGCTGCCGCGATCGCCGACTTCGTCACGGCGACCGGCATCGCCGTACAGATCGACAGCATCGGCTCGAGCCACGAGACGGTCCTCAAGACCCGTATCGAGGGTGGGAGTCCGCCGGACATGGCGGTGCTTGCGCAGCCGACCGGCGTGCTCGCGTACGCCAAGGGCAAGAAGCTCATCGACGTCGCCACGTTCATGGATTCTGCGAAGCTCAATGCTGAGTTTCCGTCGACCATCGGCCTCATCAGCGAGGGCGGCCACATCTGGGGCATCCCGACCAAGGCCGATGTCAAGTCGATGATCTGGTACCCGATCAAGGCCTTCGAGGCGAAGGGCTACACGGTTCCCGCGACGTGGGACGAGCTCGTCGCCCTCGCCGACAAGATCGTCGCCGACGGTAGCCATCCCTTCTGCGCCAGCGCCGGCGGCCCCGGCGACGCGACGGGCTGGCAGCTCACGGACTGGGTCGAGGAGGTGCTCCTCAAGACCGAGGATCCCCAGGTCACCGCGGACTGGATCAGCCACAAGATCAAGTTCACCGACCCCAAGATCAAGGCCGCCTTCGACAAGGTTGGCTCGCTCCTGTTCAAGGACGGCTACGTCGACAGCGGTGGCACCGCGATCGTGAACAATGCAATGACCGAAGTCATGGATCCGATGTTCAACGAGGACACGGCTGCGCCCGGTTGCTGGATGCAGAAGATCCCCGTCTGGTACGGCCCGGACTTCTTCCCGGACAAGCGGGTCAACGGCGGCGACTCGAAGTACGTGATCGGCGAGGACATCGGGATCTTCCCGTTCCCGACGATCTCCGACGAGTTCAAGGGCGCCGAGGGATCGGCTGACGCGATCATGGTCCTCGTGGACCGCCCGGAGGTCCGCGCATTCGCGGAGTTCCTGGCCACGCCCGAGGGGCTCAAGAACTGGATCATCGGCAAGGGCGTTCTCTCGCCCAACGTCAAGACGCCGGCCGAGTGGTACGCCAACAACTACAAGCTGAAGGTCGCGAACGACATCGCCACCAACGCGACGGCCATCGGCTTTGACGCTTCGGACCTCATGCCACCGTCCGTCGGTGCCGGGTCCTTCTGGACGAACATTGTCGACTGGGCCAACAACAACGGCACGAATACCGATGCCGTGTTGCAGGCCATCGACGAGAGCTGGCCCGCTCAGTAGCGGTCAGTCGTCAGTAAGCCTCGGATAGCCGCGGGGCACCTCACCGGACGGTAGGTGCCCCGCTATCATTTTCCCCGGAGGCTGGTTCCCGAGGAGGCCACGTGGCGCTCGTCCGTCCGCAAGAACCCGGTCCGTCGCGGTTGCTGCCCATCGTCAGCCTGATCGGGCTGGCCATCTCCGCCGTCGGCGTGAAGATTCTCCTCGAGCCGAATGGCGGCCCGAACCTGCTCGCTGCGATCTACGACCTCATGGGCAACTCCGCCGGCGCCGAGCTGCTGCGGAACCGCCAGGGCGACCAGTTCATCGCCAAGCTCCTGCTCGGCGCCATCGCGCTGTTCGTCGGCGTCGGTGGGATCTGGCTGCTCTTCACCGGCGCCAGCACGCTCGTCGAGCGCCTCCGGCCGAAGCTCCGCGATCGGATCCTGCCCTGGGTGTTCGTCGCGCCGGCGCTGCTGCTCCTGACCATCTACCTCGTCTATCCCGCCGTCGCAACCGTGATCCGCAGCTTCCAGGACGACAGCGACGCGTTCACGCTCAATAACTGGGCGAGCCTCGGCACGGGGCCGTTCCTCGAGATCATGCGGAACAACGTGATCTGGCTGATCGCCGCGACGGGGTTCAGCGTCGGCCTGGGCCTGCTCGTCGCCGCGCTCTTCGACCGCATCAAGCGAGAGTCGCTCGCGAAGGTCTTCATCTTCACGCCGCTCGCGATCTCCCTGGTCGGCGCGACGGTCATCTGGAGGTTCGTGTACGCATACCAGCCGGCCAGCCAACCGCAGTTCGGCCTCATTAACGCGATCTGGACCGCGTTCGGGAACGAGCCGGTCCCCTGGGCCACGACGTTCCCGTTCAACATCCCGGCCGAGATCATCATCATGATCTGGCTCCAGACCGGCTTCGCGATGGTCGTCCTCTCGGCGGCGATCAAGGGCGTCTCGGTGGAAGTGCTCGAGGCCGCGCGCCTCGACGGCGCGAGCGAGCGCCAGACCTTCTTCAAGGTGATCGTGCCGCTCATTCGTGGCTCGATCGTCACGGTTGCCACCACCATCGGCATTGCGACGCTCAAGATCTTCGACATCGTGTACTCGCTCAGCGGCGGGCGAAATCACGACTCCGTCGTGGCGGTTCGCATGTACCAGGAGATGTTCCAGTTCTTCAATGACGGGCGCGCCGCGGCGCTCGCGACCGTCCTGTTCATCGCCGTCATGCCGGTGATGGTCCTCAATCTCCGCAACTTCCGCCGCCAGCAGGCGATGTGATGACCGCTCCCGCAGAATCGATCGCTCGACCCTCGAAGAGGCGCACCGCCTTCTGGCGTGCACCCATGCTCGAGAGCCTGCCGTTGCGCCTCTCCGTCATCGTCATCTGCTTCCTGTGGACGTTGCCCACGGCGGGCCTGCTCGTCACCTCATTTCGGAACCCCCAGCTGATCACCAAGACCGGCTGGTGGGAAGGTCTGTTCCACCTGTTCGATCAGAACCAGTGGACGTTCGCGAACTACCAGCAGGTCCTGGGCGGCGAAGGCATGGGCGCCGCCTTCCTCAACAGCCTCATCGTGACCATTCCATCGACGGTGATCCCGATCACCATCGCCGCGTTCGCCGCATATGCCTTCGCTTGGATCAAGTTCCCGGGACGCGGCCTCCTGTTCATCATCGTCGTGGCGCTGCTCGTCGTTCCACTCCAGATGGCGTTGATCCCGATCCTGAAGATCTACAGCGGGGCGTCGCTGTATGGATCGTTCGTGGGGATCTGGCTCGCCCACACCGCCTTCGGCCTGCCGCTCGCGATCTTCCTGCTCTACAACTTCATGTCGCAGCTGCCGCGCGACCTGTTCGAGTCGGCGTCCATCGACGGCGCGTCCGCCTTCCAGACGTTCATCCGGATCGTGCTGCCGCTCTCGGTGCCGGCGCTGGGCGCCTTCGCGATCTTTCAGTTCCTGTGGGTCTGGAACGATCTCCTCGTCGCGCTGGTGTTCCTCGGCCCCGGCGGGGACGTGCGGGTCATGCCGACCCAGCTGTTCCTCATGCTCGGCCCGCGGGGAGGCGCGTGGCACCTCCTGACCGCGGGCGCATTCGTGACCATGGTCATTCCGCTGCTGGTCTTCCTGGCACTCCAGCGGTTCTTCGTGCGCGGGATCCTGGCCGGCTCCGTCAAGTAGCGGCGGCGATCAGCTCCGCGTACCAATGCGCACTGTCCTTGAGCGTGCGGCGCTGGGTGGCGAAATCAACATGGATGACGCCGAAGCGCCGCGTGTAGCCGAGGCTCCACTCGTAGTTGTCGAGCACCGACCAGACGTGGTAGCCGGTCAACGGCACGCCGGCCGCGAGGGCCTCACCCGCCGCCGCGACGTGGCGGGCCAGGTACGCCACGCGAGGGTCGTCGCGGACCCGTCCGTCGGGATCCATGGTGTCCGGGTACGCGGCACCGTTCTCGGTGATCACGATCTCCCGTGGGGCGTACTCGGCGTGGAGCGCCAGCAGGACGTCGCGCAGCCCGTCGGGCGCGACCTCCCAGTCCATCTGCGTCTGTTCCGTGCCGGGTCCGGCGCCGATTTCCCAGTCGAAGGCTCGATCCGAAGCGGCGCTGACGCGATCGCGGCGGTAGTAGTTCAGGCCCAGGTAATCGAGGTCGCCCGGCGGCGGGTCGGTCAGCTCGACCCCCTCCGTGTGGCCCGCGGCACGGTGCGCCTCGAGGCCGAGCTGCGGATAGCCGCGGCCGAACAGCGGATCGAGGAACCAGGCGTCGCGAGCCGAGCTCCACTGCGCGGCGGCGGGCCTGTCGCGGTCCGTGTCGGTGGCGGGCACGACCTGGTTCACGTCGATGGCGATGCCGATCCGCGCGTCCCTGACGACCGAGCGCACGGCCGCGCCCGCGGCGGCGTGAGCACGCAGCTGGTTGTCCGCGACGCGCAGAGCAGTCGGCCAGTCGCGCACACCCGGAGCGTGGATGCCGTCGGCGTGGCCGAGGAAGGCGTAGACGGCCGGCTCGTTGAAGGTCATCCAGTCGGAGACCCGATCGCCGAGCCGTGCTGCTACCAATGCGGCGTACTCGGCGAACCAGCCGACGGCCCGCGGGTCGGCGAAGCCGCCGCGATCCTGGAGCGCCTGGGGCAGGTCCCAGTGGAACAGGTTGACGAGCGGCTGGACGCCGGCGGCCAGGAGGGCATCGACCAGGCGGTCGTAGAAAGCGAGGCCGCGCTCGTTGACCGCGCCGGTGCCGTCGGGCTGCACCCGTGGCCAGCTGACGCTGAAGCGGTATGCCTTCGCGCCGATCCGGGCCATGAGCGCGACGTCCTCGCGGAATCGGTGGTAGTGATCGCACGCGCCATCGCCGGTCTGGCCGTCGGCGATCGCGCCCGGCACGCGAGAGAACGTGTCCCAGACGGAGCGACCCCGACCGTCCTCGGCGGCCGCGCCTTCGATCTGGTAGGCCGAGGCCGCGAATCCCCAGACGAAGCCCGTCGGGAAGCACGCGGCCAATGCGCCCGGGTCGAGGTCAAAATCGGCGTTCGTCACCGCCCGATCGTAGTCGGTCGCAGCTGAGGTGACGGCACGGCCTCGACGGGCAGTACCATTTCTACCGTGCTGGACGTCCTGCCGCAGCTTGTCAGCTACGAGGCTCGCCGGGCGCTCGTGACGATGGCCGTGCCGCTCGCCGTGTTCCTTGTGCTGCAGCGGCTCTTCGTCCGCGGGATCATCGCCGGCTCGTGAAGGGATGACCGCGGCCAGTCTCGCCAACGAGGGCGCGATCCTCGGTCGCCTCATGCTGGCGTTTCGGGGCACGACCGTTCCCGGATGGCTGCGCGAGCGGCTGCACGCCGCCCCGGCTGCCGGGTTCACGCTGTTCCGCGAGACGAACCTTCGGACGCCGCGGCAGGTCCACCTGCTGACCACGGAGCTGCAGGCGGCGGCTCGTGCCCGGCCCGGGTCCGACGGGCTGCCGCTCCTCATCGCGGCCGACCAAGAAGGCGGGCAGCTCCTCGCGCTCGGCGAGGGGTTTACGCCGTTCGCCGGCCCGATGGTCATCGGCGCGACGGGCGACGCGGACC
>JALYSZ010000118.1 GCA_030854525.1 Chloroflexota bacterium
TGCACGAGTTCTCGGTGCGCGAGGTCGGCCGTACCGCGATGCGCGAGCTGTCGCGCCGGACCGGCCTGACGACGCAGATGGCCGTGCTCGATCACACCGACATCGTGTACATCGAGCGCCAGGACGCGAGCCGCCGGCGCAGCGAGCCGCGCGTCGTGACGGACATCGGGAGCCGCCTGCCCGCCTACTGCACCTCGCTCGGGAAGGCGATGCTCGCGTTCCTTCCCGACGATGAGGTCGATCGCCTGTACGAGTCGCCGGCAGAGCTCGCGCCGCGCACGAAGAACACCATCACGACGCGCGCTCGGCTCAAGAGCGAGCTCGCCGCGATCCGCCGGCGCGGTTATGCCGTCGACCAGGAGGAGACGACCGAAGGGGTCGTGTGCATCGGCAGTCCGATCCTTGGCGCTGACGGCCGCCCCGAGGCCGCGATCAGCCTCGCGGGTCTCTCCGCGGGAATGCCGGCGGCCACGGTCGAGAGCCTGGGCCGGACCGTCGCACGCACCGCGAGCCAGGTCTCCGGCACGCGAGGTGGATCGCGGGCGATCCCGAAGGTCGAGCGCGCAAAGGCGCGCCCGCGCCGTCGACCGGTCGTCCATCGGAGGCGGCGCGTCCGCGGAGCCGCTTAGCCGGTGCGCGTCTAGAACGTTAACCGCGCGACACTTCGCACCCGAGCCCGAACCACCTTCGAAGTCGCGCGGTATTGATGAGGACCGCGTGCGTCGGCAGCGTTGGGGTGGGCGCGCTGGGCCAACCTCTTCGTCTCCTCACCGCCTCGCCGACGCGCCCGCGGTTCACGGACGCGGGTATCCTGCCCGCCGTGGGGGAGACCGCCGCGCCCGCGTGGCGCCGCGACATCGACGACGCGTACAAGCTCTTCGCGACGAAGCATGTCGATAGCCTGACCAGTCGGCAGATCATCGAGGCGGCGTTCGGGGCGGTGCGATCGCGAGCCGGATCGACCGTCGCGATGCCCGTCTTATCCGATATAGCCGACGTGGTCGCTGAAGATCTCGCGCGCTTCAGGGCGGCGACCGACGAGCTTCTAGCCGAGCGACCCGATCCATCAACGAATGAGCTCCGCAATGCCGCGATCGAAGCGATGGTGCAGATCCGACCTGATGGCCACACGAGGTTCTGGCCGGTCTGGGCCGACTCACCGATACGCGATATAGCCGAAGGCAGGTGCGAGGTGCGCTCGGAGATCCTGCCGGGCGGGATCGGCTACGTCCGGTGGAGCGGCTGGGTCAAAACCGACAAATTCGACATCGTGGCCGAGCTCCGCACGCGAGTGGACGCCCTGCTCCGAGACGGCGCGAAGGCGTGGCTGTTTGATGTGCGCGGTAACCACGGCGGCGGGGGCGGAGCCCAGGCGGCGGCGATGTTCCTTGATGGAGACCCGGTATTCCGTGCGACCTTCCGGGATGGGCGGACCGAGGTCACGCAGCCGGATCGATCACTTCGTCTACCCGCGGAATACCAGCTGCCGATCGCGATCGTAGTCGACTCTGGCACCTGGTCCGCGTCCGAGATCTTCGTCTTCGGGCTACGACAACATGGGCGCGCCACCGTTATTGGCGAGCGCACCGCGGGCTTCGTGGGCAGAATCGACGCGATCGAGCTCTCGGATGAGGCACGAGTCGGTGTGAACGTGGCGCTGATCACCGGACCGAACGGAGAGATCTACAACGGGATCGGTGTGAAGCCCGATATGGAAGCGAGATCCGCGGATGCCGTCGATGGCGCGTCCCGTTATTTGCGGGAGGTGGTATCGGTTTAAGGTGCCCCGCCCCTGGCGTGGGCGGGCTCCTCGTGCGATGGGGGGAGGGGTTGCCGGGCCGCCACTGCGGGAGGCGGAAGGCATCAACCCAGCCGTGTCCGCCGACTCCGAATTCATCTTCGAATCAACTGCGTTTTGGCGCCCCCGTACTGGTCCAATCCGGATCGATTCGCACTTAGCGTCAGCTACGTGGCGCCAGAAAAACGTGGTTGGTTCGGACAGCTGTTCCCGGGAGCAGATGCCGGCCGCTCGGCGATCACCTCGATCGCTTCGAAGGTCGGTTCGATCAGCTTTCCGTATCGCCGGAAGTCGCTGCTGTCGCCGGTCGAGCTTGCCTTCTACAACGTCCTGAAGGCGGCTGTTGAAGATCGTTTCGTCATCTTGCTCAAGGTTGGAGTCCGCGATCTCTGTGAGATCACCCACCGACAGGTGAACCCGGCCGCGTTCAACCGGGTCGCCGCACAGCAGGTGGACTTTGTGCTCTGCGACCAAACCACGCTCTCGCCACTTGTCGCGATCGAGCTCGACGACTCAGTTAACTACCCCCGCGATCGCGCCGAGCGCGAAGTGTTCATGAATGAGCTGTTTCGAGCGATCGGCGTCGCGCTAATTCGCCATCGCGTGCAGACGACCTACGACACCGCGGCCATCGAACGCTGGGTCGATGCGGCTCTCACGAGGTTACGGCCCGCAAGCTGAGCTAGAGATACCTGCCGTAGCCGAAGGACGAAATCACGCTCCCGTCGCGAGCGGGCCGCTGTTCCCGGTCGCGCAGTCGAGGTGAGCATCAACAGGTAGGAAGCGTGGCCTATCC
>JALYSZ010000159.1 GCA_030854525.1 Chloroflexota bacterium
GGTATTACAAGAGCACAGCCAACACGGGGACCCACGTCGGCCATCTCTGGTCGGGGACGGGAACGCTGCTGGCCACCGCCACCTTCAGCGGAGAGTCAGGCTCCGGGTGGCAGGAGGTCACCTTCGGTTCCCCGATCGCCATCACTGCGAACACCACCTACGTCGCCTCCTACCACACCGACACCGGGCATTACTCGGTCAACCAGCACTATTTTGACGCCGGGGCTGTCGACAGCCCGCCCCTGCAGGCCTTGAAGGATGGCACCGATGGTCCGAATGGCGTGTACCTGTACGGAGCTGGCGGCGCCTTCCCGACGCAGACCTTCGCCGCCAGTAACTACTGGGTCGACGTCGTCTTTGAGAGCTCGGTACCCGCAGACACCACGCCGCCGACGATCACCTCGACCTCGCCCGTGGCGAATGCGACCGCGGTTGCCGTCGGTTCGAACGTGAGTGCGACCTTCAGCGAGCAGGTGACCGGAGTCAGCGGCGCGACGTTCGAGCTCCGCGATAGCAGCTCCACCGTCGTCCCGGCAAGCGTCTCGTACGATGCGACCACTCGACGCGCAATCCTCGACCCCTCAACCAACCTCGCCACTTCGGCGGCGTATACCGCGAGGATCGTTGCGGACGGGACGATCAAGGATGGCGCCAACAACGCTCTGGCCGCTGATCGGGTGTGGATGTTCACGACCGCGGCGCCCGCGCCTCCGCCGCCTCCGCCACCGGATCAAGGGCCCGGGGGACCCATCCTCGTGATTGGGAACGGAGCCAATCCGTTCACGCGGTTCTACGCGGAGATCCTTCGCAATGAAGGCCTGAACGCGTTCACCGTCACCGACATCTCCAATGTGACGCCCACCATTTTGGCGAACTATGACGTCGCGATCCTTGGCGAGATGCAGCTCAGCGCTGCGCAGGAGACGACCCTCAGCGATTGGGTCACCGCCGGAGGCAACCTGATCGCCATGCGACCGGATAAGGGTCTCGCTGCGTTCGTTGGTCTGTCCGATGCGGGCGGGACGCTCTCCAACGCCTATCTCCAGGTGGACACATCCAGCGGGCCCGGACGGGGGATCGTGAGCCAGACCATCCAGTTCCACGGCGGTGCCGACCGCTACAACCTACTCGGCGCGACTTCCGTTGCGACCCTGTACTCCGCGGCGAACACGGCGACCGCCAACCCTGCCGTGACGCTGCGGTCTGTGGGCTCGAACGGCGGCCAGGTGGCGGTCTTCGCGTACGACCTTGCCCGCTCCATCGTCTATACGCGGCAGGGCAATCCGGCCTGGGCAGGAGACAAACGCGACGGCGAGTTGGGGCCGATCCGTTCCGACGACCTGTTCTTCGGCGCGAAGATCGGCGACGTCCAGGCCGATTGGGTCGATCTGAACAAGGTTCAGATCCCGCAGGCTGATGAGCAGCAGCGCCTGCTCGCGAACCTGATCGAGCAGATGAACCTCGACAAGAAGCCTCTGCCGCGCTTCTGGTACTTCCCGCGTGGGGAGAAGGCCGTCGTCGTGATGACCGGCGATGACCATACGAGCGGCGGCACGAGCGGCCAGTTCGACTGGGCCAGCTCGGTGAGCCCAACCGGCTGCAGCGTCGCGGACTGGGAGTGCGTGCGCGGCACTTCGTACATGTACCCGGGCACGCCGCTTACGGACGGCGCCGCGGCCGCGTACGAAGCGGCTGGCTTCGAGGTTTCGCTGCACCTCAACACCAACTGCGACAACTGGACGGAAAGCACACTCGAGGCGTTCTACACCGACCAGCTCGCGCAGCTTGCCGCGGAGTTCCCGAGCATCTCCCCGCCCACCACGCACCGGACCCACTGCATCGCCTGGAGCGACTGGGCGACCCAGCCGAAGGTCGAGCTCAACCACGGCATCCGGCTCGACGCGAACTACTACTACTGGCCCGCCGCGTGGATCCAGGATCGGCCCGGCTACTTCACTGGCTCGGGCATGCCGATGCGCTTCGCCGATCTCGATGGGACGCTGATCGACGTCTACCAGGCCGCCACTCAGATGACCGACGAGAGCAGCATTACCTACTCGACACACATAAACACGCTCCTCGACAACGCGATCGGCGCTCCCGGCTACTACGGCGTCGTTACCGCCAACATGCATACCGATGCAGGCAATCACCCCGGCCAGCGGGCGATCGTCAACGCGGCGCTCGCGCGGAGCGTCCCCGTCGTCTCAGCCCGACAGATGCTCAATTGGCTCGATGGCCGAAACGGCTCTTCGTTCGGATCGATGTCGTGGGCAGGCAATACGCTGAGCTTCACCGTCGCCGCCGCCGCTGGTTCGAATGGCCTGCAGGCGATGGTACCGGTGACCTCGTCCGTTGGCGGGCTAACCGGGATCACCCGCAACGGCGGTCCGGTCACCTACGCCACGCAGACGATCAAGGGCATCGAGTACGCATTCTTCGGCGCAGCCGCCGGCAGCTACGAGGCCACCTACGCCGTAGACCAGACGGCGCCCACCATCACAGGCGTCTTGGCGGTCCCGGACAGCAACGGGTCAGCGACCATCACCTGGACGACGAACGAGGCTGCCGACTCACGCGTCGACTATGGAACGTCGGCGGCGCAGCTGACCAGCAACGTCGCGAACTCGGGCCTGGTGACTGCGCACTCGATCCAACTGACCGGCCTCGCCGCGAACACGACCTACCACTTCCGCGTCACGTCCGCTGACGCAGCCGCAAACTCGGCGACGTCCCCCGGCCCGCCTGCCGCCGCGGCGACATTCAGCACGCCATCCGCGGCGCTCATCGACACGTCGGTGGCCGATTTCGCCGCGGGCTCGACGGGATCCTCAACGTACATCGGCGACGCCACCGGCGGCGAGGTGACCCTTGCGCCGACGGTCGGCACCGAATTTTCCGGCACCACGCTGCCCATCGGGTGGTCCAGCGCGCCATGGGGCACCGGCGGTGCGGTGACCGTTAGCGGGGGTCAAGCAACGGTCGACGGCACCCTTCTGGCAACCACCGGCTCATACGGGCCTGGGCGGTCGATCGAGTTCGCGGCCACCTTCGGCGCAGCGAACTTCCAGCACGCGGGATTCGGCCAGATGCTTGCCAGCGAGTCGGGCGAGTCGTGGGCCATGTTCAGCACGTTCAACGACAGCAGTCAGCTCTGGGCTCGCACGAACAGCAACGGGACTGTGGCCTACAAGGCGCTGACCGGCAGTCTCGTCGGCTCGCCGCATCGGTACCGTATCGACTGGGGCGCCAGCAGCGTCGTCTTCTCGGTCGACGGTACGGTGGTTCACACCGAGCCGGTGGTTATCGCAGCAGACATGCGTCCCATCGCAAGTGATTTCGCGAGCGGCGGCGTGAACCTGTCAGTCGACTGGATGCGTATGTCGCCGTTCTCGTCGTCGGGAACGTTCACCTCACGGGTTCTCGACGCCGGTGCAGCGACCAACTGGGGAGCGCTCTCATACGTGGCCAACGTGCCGAGCGGCACAACCGTCAGCCTCGGCGTGAGACGCGGCGATACTTCGACACCCGATGGCACGTGGAGCCTGTTCTCGGCGGTTTCCAACGGTGGTCTTGTGGGTGGTAACTCGCGATATCTGCAGTACCAGGCGACCATGAATACGAGTGCTGCGGACTCCTCACCGACCCTCCAATCGGTCACCGTCGGGTACAGCTCAGTGGCCGACTCTCAGCCGCCCACCATCGTCTCCAGAAGCCCTGTTTTGAATGGAACAAACGTGGCCGTGGGTTCGAATATCACGGCGACCTTCGATGAGCCGATGGATCCGGCGACGATGACCACCGCATCGTTCCGGCTCCGAGCCGAGGGTGCGGCCGCGGATGTGCCGGCAAGTGTGACCTACAGCAGTGCCACCCAGACCACGACGCTTGACCCGACCGCCAACCTTGCCGCACATACCACGTACACGGCGACGGTCGCCAGCTCGGTCGCCGACGAGTCGAACAACCTGCTCGGCACCGACGCCAGTTGGACATTTACCACGGGGGCACCGACCGCCACCTTCACCGACACGACAGTCGCGGACTTCGCCGCCGGTGCCAGCACGTCAACCTTCATTTCAGAGACGTCAGATGGCGAGTTGATCCTGCAACCGACCGTCGGCGCCGAGTTCTCCGGAACCAGTTTGCCCGCTGGCTGGACCCAGAAACCGGACCCATGGGGTCCTGGCGGGGCTGCGACCGTGGGTGGCGGGGCTATCTCCGTCGACGCCACGATGGCCGGAACTGCCGCGACCTTCGGGCCCGGCAAGTCCTTGGAGTTTGTAGCGACGTTCAGCGGGCAGGCCTTCCAGCACGTTGGGTTTGTCACCGACCTCGATTTCAACGCCCCGTGGGTGATCGTGAGCACCGGAAGCTCCGGCAGCGCGGTCGTGGCTCGCTCGAGTACTGACCCAGGCGGCACCGTGCTCGGGACAGACCTCTTGGGCTCATCGCATCGCTATCGCATCGGTTGGACCGCGACGGGCTTCGACTTCTACGTGGACGGCGTGTTCAAGACCACCCTTAGTTTCGCAACCAGCGGCGCGATGCTCGCGGGAGCCAGTGACGCCACGCTTGGCACACCGCTCATTGTCGACTGGGTACGGCTCTCCCCATACGCCGGCTCGGGCACCTTCGAGTCCAGGGTCTTCGACGGCGGAGCGTCATCCGACTGGACGACGCTCACCTCCTCGACCACCACCCCCGGCGCAAGCGCGATCGCGATCGAGACGCGTACCGGCGGCGTCGCGTCTCCGGACGCCTCGTGGTCGGTCTGGGCGGCCGTTTCCGGAAGCGTGATCGCAAGCGCAAACGGGCGGTACATCCAGTACCGCGCGAATCTGACGACCCCGGACGCGTCACTAACGCCAGCGCTCGAGGCGGTCACGCTCTCGGGCGGCGAGGTGCCACCAAACCGAGCGCCCACCGCTGTCGCCGATACGTTCACAACCGACCGAGACACGGCGCTGGTCGTGCCGGCGACCGGTACCGGATCGCCAGCCGCGAATGACACCGATCCGGACAGCGACACCCTCACCGTCTCGGCGGTGGCCGGCCCCACCGGCGGAACGGTGTCGCTTGTTGGCGGCTCGATCACGTTTACGCCGACGCCAGGTCTGTGCGGACCGGGCGCAGGAAGCTTCGGCTACACCGTGTCGGACGGCAATGGTGGGACGGCCAGTGGAACCGTCACTGTCGACATTGTGTGCGCAAACCGCGAGCCGACCTTCAACCAGAACCTGCCCGACCGCAGCAGCGCCGAGGGCAGCCTCATCAGCCTCAGCGCCGCCGCCACTGACCCCGACGGCGACGCCCTGACCTACGCCGCCAGCGGCCTGC
>JALYSZ010000171.1 GCA_030854525.1 Chloroflexota bacterium
CATCAGAGCGCAATCCGCGCACGATCTCGACCAGCCGATTCGAAAACCTGAAGCGGAGTCTTCTTCAAGACCGAGACTTTCTGGAGGCGCGGCCTCTACTGGTCAACTCGTATCCCGGCCGCGAAAACATTGTCATCGCAGGGAACATGCGCCTCCGCGCCGCCAAGGAGCTCGGCTGGGACGAGATGCCTGCACTCGTCGTATCGGTTCCACCGGAAATCGAGGCGCAATGGAACCTGAAAGACAACAACCAGTGGCGCGACTACGTCGACGAGGATCTCGCCGAGATTCTCCAGGGGCTCGACGCATCGGGCGCGGACATCGGATTGCTGGGCTTCACGACGGAGGAAGTAGAGCGCGTGTTGGCGCTCGTGGGCATCGGCGCGGATGCGGACGATGAAGGCTTTGATCCCACGCCACCGGCCAAACCACACTCACGACCTGGGGATGTCTACGTGCTCGGGCCGCATCGCCTCGTCTGCGGCGATGCGCGAGATGCGCCGACCTGGGACGCGCTTTTCGCGGGAGTCCCTTCCACCGCTCACGCCTCATGGACGGACCCGCCTTACGGCGTGAACCTTCAGCTCGACGATCGGCCGGCGATGCAAGGTGATCGAGCCGAGGACATCGGACCGCTCCTTCGAGCGGTGTTCCCGCTTGCCGACGAACATCTCACCGCCGGCGCGCCCTGGTATCTCTGCGCTCCCACCGGACGGACGTTCGCGTCCTTCACGGAGGAGATTGAGCGGGTCGGGTGGCATCACGCGCAGACGCTCGTCTGGATCAAGAACAGCTTCGTCCCCGGCCGCGCTGACTATCACCATCAGCACGAGGCCGTGTTGTACGGATGGAGGGGCGGCGCGGCACACACTTGGCTCTCCGCTCCCGACAAGTCAACCGTGATTGACGACGAACCGAATGTCTCGCGTATGCGTCGCGAGGAGTTGGTTGAGCTGATCAAGCAACTGCGGAACGCCCGTCTCACCGATTCAGTCCGAGAGGACAAGAGCCGCCACAACGACCTTCACCCAACGATGAAGCCGACCGGACTTATCCGGCACATGCTCGCGAACTCGACCCGTCGCGGCGATGTAGTGCTCGACCCGTTCGCTGGAAGCGGAAGCACGCTGGTGGCCTGCGAGCTGATGGGACGTCGCGCGGCAATGATTGAACTGGAGCCAGGTTTCTGCGATGTGATCGTGCGCCGCTGGGAGGAGCTGTCGGCTGGAAACCACGCGGACTTGATGAGGTCGTGACGTATCCGCCGAGTGGCAACCCCCCGTGGAGACCGACCGCCCTGACTCCGGACGCCATCGAATCGATCGCGAGTCTCGTGCGCGCGGGGAACTACGGTCGCGTGGCGAAATGGTTGAAGACGCAATACCAATGCTTTGCCACAAAGACGGACGTCGGCATCCGGTACGGGCGCATCGATGTCGTTGGGCTGCGTGACATCGGAGGCGAACTCTCTGGCTCGGGAGAGATCGTTTCAATTGAGGTCAAACCCGGTCGCAAACCATTCGCCACGGCGGCAGGACAGGCACGCGGCTACAGCGTCTATGCGCAGCGTTGTTTCTTGGCAGACGTCCGTCCAACTCGCCCCGCCTTCACCGACGACGAGCTCGAGATCGCCACGCAACTCGGCATTGGGTTGATCGCGATCGACCGGCGGGGAATTACGGAAGTCTTGAGCTCTCCTCGGAATACTCCGGTCGAGCGGCTGCAGCTCCTGGTGATCGAGCGGGTCGGCTACAGCCTCTGCGCGGTCTGTCGAAGCTTCTTCAGTCGTGGTGAGAAGGGCTCCTACTGGCGGGGTCTGACCAGATCGACCCCAAATGCGGGACCGGTCAAGGCTGCAGAACAAGGACGCGGGTATGTCTACTGGCTCGACGAAGTAGCCAAGCGCAGCCGTCGTCGCCGCTCAGGGTCAAGCGCCCTCGTCTTTCATCGCAGATATCTCTGCCCGGATTGCGTAGAGAACCTCTTCGGCGAAGTGGCTGACGAACTGAGCGAGATCAGGACCTAAAGCTGCCGAGTCCAACCGCTCCTTACCTCACTGACTGACGATGAGGGCTTCGTGGGGATCGAGCCCGTGTGCCGCGTCAGCACAAGTTCCGGTGAGTAGTCGGCTATCAGCCCCGCTCGGCGGGTTCGCGGCCGGTTGCGGCCTTACAAGCCCGCGTGAACCCCTGAGGGAGAAGCAGCGCGACGCATCCCCACACGGCGCCGTACACAAAACGTCCGTTTCGTGGTTGCGCCAGATGAAGAACGGGTGGGAACTTTTCGCTCATGGTCACGAGTCCGCCGAGAGTGGGCGGACT
>JALYSZ010000190.1 GCA_030854525.1 Chloroflexota bacterium
GCGGTTTCGCCGAGATGGATTCGCTACCGGCGACGACCGGCCTGACGATGGCGGAATGTCTTGCCGCCGTCACATCGCTCGAGATCCTTGGCTTGGTCGAGTGCTCGCTCGCAGGAGAGATTCGGCGTCGGTAAGCCGGGATGCCGCGCAGCCGCCTCGGGCAAAGGGGGTGAAAGACAAAGAGACCGGGACGACTTCCCGGTCTCTTTTGGTGCCTCGTGGTGTGCGTGGCACGACGCCAGACTGCGAAGCAACAAAGTAATCGATCCCGGTCACTCTGTGGGACCACCCTATATTCAAGGCGTGCCCCCGCGTCATCTCTACATCCACGTCCCCTTCTGCGCCCGCCGCTGCTCGTACTGCGATTTCTCGATCGCGGTGCGGTCCAGCACGCCGGTCGAGGAATACATATCAGCGCTCCGGACCGAGCTTGCGACCGGAGTCGTGCAGGGCTCGACGCTCGACACCGTGTACCTCGGCGGCGGAACGCCATCGCGACTGGGTGGTCGGGGCGTCGCCGACGTGCTGTCGTTAGTCCGGGACTATGCGTCGATCGCCCCCGACGCCGAAATTACGATCGAGGCCAATCCCGATGATGTGAACGACGTTGGGGTCGCGCAGTGGGTCGCAGCAGGCGTCAACCGGGTCTCATTAGGGTCGCAGAGCTTCGACGACTCCGTCCTCGAGTGGATGCATCGGACGCACGATTCCAGGCAGATTGGCCGCGCGGTGAAGGCACTCCGGCGCGGCGGGATCTCGAACCTCTCGCTGGATCTGATTTTTGCGCTGCCCGCCACATTGAAGCGTTCGTGGGAGCGGGACCTGACGCTCGCTTTGGATCTCGAGCCGGCACACGTCTCACTTTACGGGCTTACGGTCGAAGCGCACACTCCGATCGCGCGCTGGGCCGACCGCGGCGCGGTGGTGGAGGGAACCGAAGAGCAGTACGAGGAAGAATTTCTTCTTGCCAATGAAATGATGACCGGGGCGGGGTTCGACCACTACGAGGTCTCGAATTTCTCGCGCCCGGGGAAGGCGTCGCGCCACAACTCTGCCTACTGGACCGGGGCGCCTTACGCGGGGATTGGCCCTTCTGCGCACTCCTTCGATGGCGCTGTTCGACGCTGGAACGTTTCGGCTTACTCCGAGTGGGTTCGATGTCTCGCCGATGGTAAGTCGGTGATAGGAGGGGAAGAAATTCTTACCGACGAGAACCACGAAGCCGAGGAAGTGTATCTGGGGCTGCGCACCCGTACGGGTCTCCAGATCCAGGAGTCCGAGCATGAGGCCGTGGCGCGCTGGGTGAACGCGGGCTGGGCTGATCTCCAGGTCCGCCGACTCCGTCTCACTCCAACCGGCTGGCTCCGCCTCGACAGTCTTGCGACCGATCTCGCCGCCCGACGGACGCGGAAACCGCACGAGGCCTTAGGTCCAACTCCTAGTCATTGCTATATTTAAGACTATGTCAGTCCCAAGTCTGAACGAACGCGAACGGCGTGTTCTGGAAGCTGTAATCCAGACGTACGTCGAGACGGCTCAGCCGGCGGGCTCCCGCAATCTCGCCCATAAGTTCGGACTCGGCGTGTCGGCCGCGACCATCCGCAACACGATGAGCGACCTGGAAGAGAAGGGGTACCTCTACCATCCCCACGCCTCAGCCGGCCGAGTTCCGACCGACGTCGCTTATCGCGTTTACGTCGATTCGCTGATCCCGAATCGCCCGCCGGCTGCCACCGAGCGCCGCAGGCTCACGGCTCAGATTTCGACCGGTGGCTCCGCCGTCGAGGCAATCCTGCTTCGCGCCGCGCAGAGCCTCGGCGTCATCACCCAGGAGCTGGGTATCGCGCTCGGCCCCCGTCTCGACAACGCAACCCTCGAGCGAGTGGCGCTGATTCGCCTCTCGTCGGAGCGGCTGCTCGTCGCGCTCACGCTCTCGGCGGGTGCTGTCCGCACGATCTTCGTCGACGTCCATGGCGAAATCGCCGACGCGGCAATCGTCGAAGTCACGCGCGTGCTCAACGAACGCCTCTCCGGCCTCACTCTTCGTCAGGTCCGCTCTTCGCTGGGCGACCGGCTGCGTGATGTCGGACCGACGCCAGAGGCGTCAGACCTCCTGAACGTGTTCATCGAAGAGGGAGACCAGCTTTTCGATAGCGCGCTCGAGGCCAGCGACGACACCGTTTTATTGGGACAGGCATCGGTTCTAGCAGGGCAGCCGGAATTTGCCACTATCGACAACATGAGGAAGCTGGTGGCGCTTACCGAGACCCGTGAGAAACTCGGCGAGCTGTTGCGTCGTCGTAGCGAGACGGGAGGCGTGTCGATTACGATCGGGAACGAGCACAACGATCCGAAGCTGGCGAGTTTCACGGTTGTCACCGCGCAGTATCACGCGGGGCCGCTGACCGGCGTCATCGGTGTGATCGGGCCGACGCGCATGCCCTACGACAAAGTCATTTCGCTCGTGACGCATACGTC
>JALYSZ010000222.1 GCA_030854525.1 Chloroflexota bacterium
CATCTTCGAGCGGCTCGCGATCGAACAACAGGATCGGCAGGAGATCCTCGCCGCGTGGCCGTCGCCCGATATCGATCCAGAGGTCTGGCGATCGCTCGGGCGCGCGTACCAGACGCTCGTCAACGACATGGGCGGATTCGAGCCGCTCGAGCTGCCGGGACCAGCGGTGGAATCCACGCCGATGGGGCGTTACTTCTTCGTCTACGTGTACCTGGCAGCGCTCGCCGAGGTGCGCCGGTTCCACGTGCAACGCCGGATCCCCGACGAGATCTCGTGGGCGACACTCGCCGATCTCGGCCGCAACCTCAGGCGCGATCGCCTCCTGCTCGGCGACGGTGGTCTACGGACGAGCGGCTGGCTCGCGCTCCATTTCCGTGGCTCGCTCTATCAGCTCGGCCGGCTTCAATTCAACCGGAGGGGTGGTACCCGGGCGCGAGTAGGCGAATCGGGGGGCGACCCCGACGCCGCGGTCGGGATCCACATACCGGAGAGCGGTCCGCTGACTCCGGAGGCCTGCGACGACTCGTTCGCGCGGGCACAACCTTTCTTCGCGCGGCATTTCCCGGAGACGCCGCCGCGTCTCGGGGTCTGCATGTCGTGGCTACTCGACCCGCAGCTCGCCGACTATCTGGAGCCCGACTCGAACATCCTGCGATTCCAGCGTCGCTTCGAGCTCCTCGATAAGCGTCACGACGGTGACGCCGACGTCCTCCGGTTCGTCTTCCATCGGATCGCGCCGAGTGTCGACGACCTCCCGCAGCGCACGACGCTCGAACGCGCGATCGTCGCGCACTTACGCGCGGGAAAGCATTGGCAGAATCGGACTGGTTGGCTGCAGCTACAAGCGCGCTAAGCGGGTGGCGCGGCGCAGCCGGTCGCTCGCGATCCGTGGGTGCCCCGGGGGGCCGTTCGGCGAAGCCGGGACGGGGAGGGTGCGGCGAGCGAGCGACGGCGGAGCCGCGACAGGACCCGCGTCGCTACATCTTGTCTGGCGCGGTGACTCCAAGCAGTCCGAGCGTCTGGCGTAGCGCGACCTGCACAGCTTGAACAAGACGTAGGCGCGCCTTAGAACGGGCGACGTCGGCTTCGTCGACGACTCGGTGATCCCGATAGAAACCATGGAACTCGCCGGCGAGCTCGAGGGCGTAGGTCGTCAGCTGATGCACTCCGTAGTGCTGGCGAATGTCGTCTACGAGCTCGGGGAAGCGAAGGACGAGCCGCACGAGGTCGAGCTCGCCCTTGTCGGTGAGAAGCGATGTGGCCGCGCCGTCAGTGTTGATCCCGCGCTCCGCCGCAGTGCGGAGGATGCTCGCGATGCGCGCGTGCGCGTACTGCACGTAGTACACGGGGTTTTCGTTCGATTGCTGCACGGCCAGCTCGAGGTCGAAGTCGAGCTGCCGGTCCGCGCTCGACTGCAGGAAGAAGTAGCGGGTCGCGTCTTTTCCGACCGCTTCGATGACCTCCTCGAGCAACAGGAACTGATTCGTGCGTCGCTGCATGCGCTTGAGCACCCCTTCGTGCAGGAAGCGCACGTACTGGTAGAGGACGACCTCGAACTTTTCGAGCAGGCCGAGCGCCTGCATCGCGGCACGCATCTGGATCAAGTGGTAGTGCGTGTTGGACCCCCAGATGTCCAACTTCTTGTCGAACTTCCGGTCGCGCAGCGACTGCACGTGGTAGGCGATGTCCTTGCCGAGATATCCAGGCTCGCCATTCGAGCGAACGAGGACCCACCCCTCCTTGTCATCGACGGCCTCGCTCGCCTCGAACCACACGGCGCCGTCCTTGTCGTAGACCTTGCCGAGCTTGCGCAGCTCGGACAGCGTCTTTTCGAAGTAGCCCGATCGCATCATCTCGGCCTGCGAGAACCACGTGTCGTAGCGGATCCCGAGGAGGGCGGTCACCCGCTTCGCCTCGCCCAGGACCCAGTCGACGCCCTCGGGCGCGAAGCGTTTGGCCTGCTCCTCCAACGGAAACTTTATCCACTTGTCGCCGTCTCGCGTCTGGATGCCAGCCGCGATGTCCTTGACGTACTCGGCCGGATACGCATCGGCAGGTATTTCGATGTCGTCACCGTGAAGCTGCCGGTACCGGATCGCGATGGAGCGGCCGAACGTGTCGAACTGCGTCCCGGTGTCCTCGACGTAGTACTCGCGCTCGACCGTCGCACCCGAGAACTCAAGAACCGACGACAGCACATCCCCCAGCGGCCCGCCGCGCGCGTTCGCGACGGTCAGGGGCCCGGTGGGATTCGCGGAGACGAATTCGACCTGCATGCGTTTGCCGGCGAGCGTCTTCGAGCGACCGAAGTCGCTGCCAGCTTTCACGATCTCGTCGACCTGAGCCGCCAGCCACTCGGGGTCCAGACGGACGTTCACAAAGCCGCTCTGGTCTTCGACCGCGGCGATCGGGGAGGCGACCCGCACCCGTTCCCTGATCGCCTTCGCGATCTCGTGCGGAGGCTTGCGCGCCTGTTTCGCAAGCTTGAGCGCGACGTTCGACGCGTAGTCGCCGTGCTCCGGATTGCCCGGACGCTCCACTTCGACC
>JALYSZ010000226.1 GCA_030854525.1 Chloroflexota bacterium
CCTGCGGCGCGTCCGACCCCGCCTCCCCGCGCACAACGACCCGCGTAGGCAATAAACTGGTCGTTCACATCGCGCTAGCACCGGAGGTCTTCACCGTGCCCAAGATCAAGAGCCATAGCGGCGCGAAGAAGCGCTTCGAGTTCACTGGGAGCGGCCGCCTCCGTCGCTCGAAGGCGTACAAGGGCCACTTGAACCAGCACAAATCGCCGTCACGGAAACGCCGTCACGCCGGCAAAGCACTCGTGGCCAAGGGCGACCTGCAGCTCGTCCGTAAGCTACTGCCGAATCTGAAGGTGAGGAGCTAAGGGATGTCGCGGGTAAAGCGCGGAGTTGCCGCCCACAAGAAGCACAAGAAGCTGCTCTCGCAGGCCGAGGGCCGCCGAGCGTCGAAACACAAGCTCGTACGTCCGGCCCGCGAGGCCGCGATGCATGCGCTGCGCTACGCATACCGCGACCGTCGCGCGCGCAAGGGCCAATTCCGGGCGCTCTGGATCACCCGGATCAACGCCGCGGCACGCGACGCGGGCGTTTCTTACAGCCGGCTCATGGCAGCGCTGCGCCTCTCGGGCATTCAGCTTGATCGCAAAGTCCTCGCGGACATGGCGATCCGCGACCCGAAGGTGTTCCGCCACTACGTTGACCTGATCAAAGAGAAGTCGAGCACGCAGACCAACAAGTCATAGAGGGCAAAGAAGGAGAGCAGTACCGCGACACGCGGCGACGAAGAGAGACCGGGCGTAGGTGAGAGCCGGTCACGCCGACGACGCGAGAATTCGCTCCGGAGCCGACCGGCAGAAAAGCCGGTCCGGGTGAAGCCCGATAGCGCTTCGACCGAGCGTCCTCCTGGGGCGGGGCCCATAGGGGGGAACACGGGTGGTACCGCGGAGGCCCGCCTTCGTCCCGAACGAACGGCGGGCTTTGTGTTGTCTAAAGAGGAGGCGACATGGCGGGCGAGGACCTGAAGGAGCTCGCGAACCGAGCGGCGGCTGAGATCGGCGCCGCCGCGGACGAGGCCGCGCTCGAAGCCGCGCGAGTCAAATACCTCGGTCGGAAGGGCGCTCTCAGCGAAGCCACGAAGGGGATCGCGAAGCTGCCCGCGGCCGAGAAGCCTGAGTACGGGGCCGCGTTGAACGAAGCGAAGGGCCGCATCGAGACCGCGCTCGACGGGCGCCGCGCGGCGCTTCGCTCGAAGGCGCTGGAACGTGATCTCGGCGCCGAGCGCGAGGATCTGACGCTCCCGCCGCGTCGCGTGCGCGTGGGCCGCTTACATCCGATCACCCAGACGGTGCGCGAGGTCTCCCGGATCTTCGGATCGCTCGGCTTCGAGACGGTCGAAGGCCCCGAGATCGAGTGGGACTACTACAACTTCGAGGCGCTCAACATCCCAGCGGGCCACCCCGCGCGCGAGAAGTGGGACACCCTTTGGATCTCGAATCCCCTCGGGGACGACCCGTCGCGGCCGATCCTCGGCCGAACGCACACCTCGCCGATGCAGGTCCGGGTGATGGAGTCGCGAAAGCCGCCGATCCGCGTCGTCGTTCCCGGCCGGTGCTACCGGTACGAAGCGACGGACGCGATCCGCGAATCGATCTTTTTCCAGTACGAGGGGCTCGCGATCGACGAGAAGCTCAACATGGCGGACCTCAAAGGCACGCTGTACGCGTTCGCCCGACAGGTCTTCGGAAGCGATCGCAAGATCCGTTTCCGCGTCGACTATTTCCCGTTCACTGAGCCATCGGCCGAGATCGCCTTCGACTGCTTCGCCTGCGAGGGACGCGACCCCGCATGTCGCGTTTGTGGTGGGGATGGCTGGATCGAGGCCGCGGGCTGCGGGATGGTGCATCCCGACGTCCTTCGCCGCGTGGGCTATGACCCGGCTCGCTATCAAGGATTCGCGTTCGGCGGAGGGATCGAGCGTCTCGCGATGTTGCGCACCGGCGCGCCGGACATCCGGCTCTTCTACCAGAACGACCTGAGATATCTGGAGCAGTTCTAGGTGCTGATCAAGGTGCCGGTCTCCTGGCTGCGCGAGTACGTCGATATCACCGTGCCGACCGACGAGCTCGCCCTGCGGCTCCACATGTCCAGCACCGAGGTCAAAGGCATCGAGCGTCCGTGGTGGGACGACAAAATACGGACCGCGCGCGTCGAGAAGCTGGTCAAGCATCCGAACGCGGACAAGCTGCAGCTCGCGACCGTCGACTACGGCGCGGGCGCTTCGAAGACGGTCGTCACGGGCGCGACGAATCTGACCGAGGGCGCGATCGTTCCGTACGCGGACGAAGGCGCGACGATCATCGACGGCCACACCGGGGAGCGCGCGACCTTGCGCGGCAAGCCCATGCGCGGGATCAAGAGCGAGGGCATGGTGCTGTCGCGGAAGGAGCTCGGCCTCGGAGACGAGCACGAGGGGATCCACATCCTGGACGCGAACCTGCCGGTCGGCGCGCTGCTCCGCGACGTCCTCGGCGACACGATCCTCGCGCTCGAGCTCCAGCCCAACCGCCCCGACTGCCTCGGGATCGTCGGCATCGCACGCGAGGTCGCCGCTCTGCTCGCCACGAACCTGAAGGAGCCTCCGCTCGAGCGGCTCGCCCCCTCTGCGCCAAAGGGTCTCGACGTGCGTATCGAGGACGAGGTCGCCTGCCCGCGCTTCGCCGCGGCGCTGCTCACCGGCGTCCGCATCGGCCCATCGCCGTCGTGGATGCAAGCACGTCTGGTCGCTGCCGGCATGCGGCCGATCGATAACGTCGTCGACATCACCAACTACGTCATGCTCGAGTTCGGTCAACCGCTTCACGCGTACGACCACCGGAGGCTCCGCGGCGGCGTGCTGGTCGCGCGGCAGGCGCGACGCGGTGAGTCGCTGCGGACGCTCGATGGCGTGGACCGCGTCCTTCCCGACGGAACGCTCGTGATCGCCGACGCGGAGCGAGCGCTGGGCGTCGCCGGGATCCTGGGCGGCGAAGACTCCGAGATCCGCGACGACACGACGACCGTCGCGCTCGAGTGCGCCTCGTTCGAGCCGCGCGGCATCGGGCGAACTGCGACCGAGCTGGGTCTCCACGGTTCATCGGGAAGCGCCGCGGCCCGGCGGTTCTCGTGGGAGCTCTCGCCTGAGCTCGTTCCCATCGCCCTGGCGCGCTCGTGCCGCCTTCTTCGCGAGCACGCCGGAGCGACGGTCGAAGGCGTCGTGGACCGCTACCCGAACCCTCGAGCCAGGGTGAACGTACGGATGCGCTTCTCCGACGTGCCGCGTGTGATGGGGATCGAGATCGATCCAGCCGAGACGCTGGACATCCTTCGCCGCCTTCAGTTCACGGCCGCGGCCGACGGCGACACGCTCGTCGCGACCCCGCCTGTCGTGCGCACCGACATCGCGATCGCCGAGGACATCGTCGAAGAAGTGGGGCGCGTCGCGGGATACGACCGCCTGCCGACACGAATCCCCGATGGCCCGCTGCCGCTCGCGGAACGGCATCCGCTGGAGGAATTTCGCGAGCGGGCCCGCGATGGTCTCGCTGGATTTGGTCTTCAGGAGATCGTCTCGTACTCGCTCATCGATCCGGCGTGGCTAAAGCAGCTCGCGGCCGATGGATCGCCCGTCGCGCCGGAGCCACTCCGCGTCGTGAACCCGACCACGGTGTCGCAGTCCGTCGCTCGGCCCACGCTGCGCGCGAGCCTGCTCGACACCGCGCGACGCAACCTGCGCAACCGAGCGTCGGTCGCGATCTTCGAGATCGCTCCAATCTATCTGCCTCGGCGCGCGGATCTTCCCGAGGAGCGCTGGACGATCGCCATCCTCGTCGCCGGGAATGCGCAACCGGTGAAGGACGGCGAGACCTGGCTCGTTCCCGAGCGACGGTTCGACGTACGCGACCTCCAGGGGATCGTGCTCGGTCTCTCGGACCTCCTCGACGTGCGTGCGTCGGGTGACCCGGTGGACGCGCCCGGCCTTCACGCCGGCCGCAGCATCGCCCGTGGGCAAAGCGACAAGGCGTACCAGGTCGCCGGCCAGCTCGATCCGCGGGTCGCCGAGAGGTGGGAGCTTCCCCCAGACACGTTCGTCGCGGAGATCGACCTGGCCGTCTGGCACGAGTCATCGCGGGCACCCCGCGTTGTCGCGCCGCCCCGGTTCCCGGCGGCCCTGCGGGACCTCGCCGTAGTGGTCGACGAGGCCACCCCGTACGGGGACGTCGAGGGCGAGATCCGGGCGGCAGCCGGCAAAGACCTCGAGTCCATCGCACTCCTCGATCTCTATCGCGGCGAGCAGATCGGGTCGGAAAAGAAGTCCTTCGCCGTGCGCTTGATGTTCCGGTCCGCCACCGGGACCCTCGGCGAAGCGGACGTCGAGCGACTGGTAAAGAGGGTCACCGGGCGCCTCCAGCACGCCCTCGGAGCGACCATTCGCGGCTAGCTCCGGCGACGGGCGCGCTGGCCTGAACTGAACCGGCGCGCAGGGCGGGTGGTACCCAGATAGACTCGGCGCTTCAGCGCCAGGGAGGTGTGTGAACTAGTGGAGAAACGTTACTTGCGCAGAGGGCTTGCCCTCGCTGTCACAGCATCTATCGCATTCGCGGCCTGCACTCAAACGCCATCGAGCCCGGGACCGTCCGGTTCGGGGGCGGCGACCGCCAGAGGCGCAGGTGGCGACCTCAAGATCCTGTACTGGCAGGCACCGACGATCCTCAACCCGCACCAGGCGGGTGGGACGAAGGACAACGACGCCTCTCGTCTCATCGTCGAGCCGCTCGGGTCTTGGGGTCCCGACGGTAAGCCCGTAGCGGTTCTCGCGGCGGAGATTCCCACCGTAGCGAACGGCGGAGTGAGCAAGGACCTCACGACCGTCACGTGGAAGCTAAAGACCGGTGTGAAGTGGTCCGACGGGACCGCGTTCACGGCCGA
>JALYSZ010000275.1 GCA_030854525.1 Chloroflexota bacterium
GTCATATGCTGGCCGCGCTCTCACAGGAGGTCACCAACGACATGGCTATTCAGCGCGTCGGCGTCGTCGGGTTTGGGCAAATGGGTTCGGGCATCGCGCAGATCTGCGCGCAGGCTGGCCTCGACACGCTCGTGCGCGAGGTCGATCAATCGCTCGTGGACAAGGGCTTCCAGCGTGTCGACGGTTCGCTCGCCCGGCTCGTCAAAAGCGGACGCGCGACCGAAGACGACGCGAAAGCGGCGCGCGGTCGCCTTCGCGGCACGACCTCGCTTGCCGATTTCAAGGACCGCGATCTTGTGATCGAGGCGGTCATCGAGCAGATCGGCCCGAAGAAAGAGGTCTTCGGTGAGCTCGACCGGGTCTGCCCGCCCGCCACGATCTTCTGCTCGAACACGTCGAGCCTCACGATCGTGGAGATGGCCGCCGCGACACGAAGGCCTGACCGGTTCGCGGGCCTGCACTTCTTCAACCCCCCGGTGATCATGAAGCTCGTCGAGATCGTGAAGGCCCTCACGACGAGCGACGAGACCATTGCGACGCTTAGAGAGTTCGTCAGCAAGATCGGCAAGACCGGTGTGGTCTGCAAGGACACGACGGGCTTCATCGTGAATCGGCTGATGGTCCCCTACCTCCTCGGCGCCATCCGCATGCTCGAGCTGGGCGTAGCTACGAAGGAGGACATCGACAACGCGGTGAAGCTCGGTCTCGGCTACCCGATGGGACCTTTCGAGCTCATCGATTACACCGGCGTCGACATCAACTACCACGTCGCGAACGTCTTCTTCGACGAGTTCAAGGAACCGTACATGGCCCCGCCTCCATTGCTGCGGCGGATGTTCCTCGCTGGACAGCTCGGCACGAAGACCGGCAAAGGCTTCTACGAGTACGACGAGCAGGGGAAGAAGAAGTCGTAGACGACGGTCATGAGCGGGTGGCCTTGCGAAAGGCTGCGGCGTGGTCCCTCGTCGCGGGGCTTACCCACCTCCTTGCGCCGACGTTCGCCCCGGGCTTCTACCCGACGTGGTATTTCGCGCTGAGCGCGGTCGCGTTCGGCCTGATGCTTCCGGCGATCGCCTCGCTGCACGTCCGCCATGCCCTCGTTCGGCAATCCGGAGCGATCCTCGGGACGATCACGGGCGCGAGCGTGGTGACACTCGGCTCGGTCGCAGCGGCTGCGACGGGCGTCGTCCCCGCCGCGTTCCTCGTGACCGGAATGTGGTGGTGGACGATCGGAAAGATGTGGGCGGAGACGCGAGTGCTGCCACGCGCATTCGGGTGGTTAACGATGGCGCTCGCGATCGTGTGCTTCGCGTTGCTTGGTTCTTATGCCTACTCGGGCGGAGTCCTCATGGCGGTGCCCGATCTGCCACTACGCGTAATTCTCGGCGGCTGGCTCGTTGTCGTCGCGGTCTTGTTCTGGCAGGACGCCGGTAACATGAACCGCTGATGGCGGTCACTACGCGCAAGGGGAGCGCGACCCGTCACGAGGCGCTCGGCCTTTCGCTCGACGATGTGAAAGGTATGTACCGGTATGTCCTCATGACTCGCCTGGTGAGCGAGCGCATTCTCCAGCTGAACCGCATGGGAAGGACCCCGTTCGGCGCGGGCACCGATGGTCACGAGGGCGCGCAGATCGGCGCGGCCTGGTGCATCCAACGCGGCAAGGACTGGACGGTGCCGTACTACCGGGACATGGGCGTTGCTTTCGTGCTCGGCTTCAGCGTGCTAGACGAGTTCCGGGGCGTGCTCGCGAAGGCGACCGACCCGAACTCGGCCGGCCGCGCGTTCCTCAATATGTTCAGCTCGCCGAAGGACCGGCTCGTCTCGCGCTCGGTCTGTGTCGGTACGGAGTTCCCGCATGCCGTTGGCTTGGCGCTCGCACTCAAGCTACGGAAGGAGCCTTACATCGTGTTCGCCTTTGGCGGCGACGCATCCACCAGCACCGGGGACTTCCACGAGGCCATGAACTTCGCCGCCGTTCACAAGCTTCCGGTCGTATTCATCATCGAGAACAACCTGCTCGCGATCTCAACGCGCATCGAACGACAGACCGCGGTCAAAGACATCGCGGAAAAGGCCGCCGCGTACGCGATGCCGGGCCACGTCGCCGACGGGATGGACATGCTCGATAGCTACGAGAAGACAAAGATCGCGGCCGATCATGCCCGGGCGGGCGGCGGCCCGAGCCTCATCGAGCTCAAGTGCTATCGGTACCAGCCACACACCAGCGATGACGACGACAGCCGCTACCGGACCAAGAAGGAAGTCGACGAATGGCGCGCAAAGGACCCGGTGAAGCGCGCCTTCGCGTATCTCCTCTCGGCCGGTGTGACCGAGCAGGAGCTCGAGACCATCCGGGCAGCCCTCGCGGACGAGATCGAGAAAGCGATCGCGCAGGCGGAGAGCGAGCCCGACCCGCGTCCTGAGGACGCCGCGACGCACGTGTACGCCGCGGACAACCCGCTTCCGGATGGGACGCGCGCCTAGCACGGCGACGCTCGTCGCCGCGCTCGTCCTCTTTCTGGGCGCGTGCACGGCGGCGAACCCCTCGGTCACCCCGTCTCCGTCGCCGACTCGCGATCCGAACGCGCTCAACGTGACGGCGCTCCTCGATCTCTCGGGATCGCGCGCGCCCAACGGAGCGCCGCAGCGCGACGCGCTGCAGATGTGGGCGGATCAACACGCGTTGGCGACACCCCGCGTGAAGCTGAAGATCGTCGACGTCGCGGGCAGCCCGGCCAAGACCGCGCTGGAGCTTCGGCGTGCGGCGGTCGAGGATCGCGCGGACGCGATCATCCTGGGCGTCTCGGTCGACTACGACGACGCCTTCGCAGCCGCGGTGCAGCTCGCGCAGGCTCCCGTGCTGTTCACGCTGCCGATCCCGGAGCCTGCGACGCGCGATGGCGGGTGGGCGTTCGCACTAGCGCCCACGCCCGCGCAGCTCGCGCGTGTTGTTCTGGACGACGCGGCGCTGCGCTCGGTCCTCAGCTCCGGTCTCCTCGTGAGCGACGAGTCGACAACGGCGATCATCGACCGCATCGCGCTCACGAACGAGCTCGCGCGTCGCCAGGTTAGACCGAACGTGGTGATGGTCACGGCCGCCGACGCGACCCAAAAGCTCAGGCCGTTGCTCCCGACGACTTCGACCGTATTCTTCGCCGGAATTCCACGCACGTATCTCGAAGCCGCGCGGACCGTGGCTGCCGGTACGACCCTGTATCTCTCATACCTCTGCGAGTTCGGTGACATCGGCGATCTTCGCGACGCGGCGCCACTCGCCGTCTGGCCGAGCTCGCGCTGGATCGCGGCGTCGTCATCAGGCGCGAGCACTCTGGCTCGTGTCAGCTTCGTGCAGGCGTACACCGACCGTGCGGGCCCGCCGACCAGCGTCGCCGCCTCCGCCTACGACACGCTCGCGCTCCTCTCCAACGCGGCAGCAGACGGCATTGACCCGGTCAGGGTGCGCGACCGGCTGCAATCGGGAACGTTCACAGGCGTCGCGACGACGTACACGTTCAGCCGGTCGCAACACGCGGGGTTCAACACGGGAGACCTCGCGCTGCTGCGCTACGTGGGCCCGAGGGTCTCGCCGGGGTTGCGATAGCGAGCTCGCGTCGCTGAGGCACCATACGACGCATGGAGACCGAGCTCGACAAGCTGATCTACGACTGGAATCGCGATGGGCGGGCCGCGCACGCCGACTATCGCGCGGTCGAGCTCGACGACGAGACCCTCCGCGACGGCCTGCAGGGCCCGTCGATCCGCAACCCGCCCCTCGACGTAAAGAAGCGTCTCCTCCACCTGATGGACGAGCTCGGGATCGATAGCGCCGACATCGGGCTTCCCGGTGCCTCGCCGCAGGCGCGGGCGACGATCGTCGCGCTCGCGAAGGAGACGACGAAGCTCAAGCGGCTCCGTCCGAACATGGCCATCCGCACCCATCCGGACGACGTTCGAGCCGCGATCGAGGCATCCACCGAGGCGGGCATCCCGATCGAGAGCTGCGCGTTCATCGGCTCATCGCCGATCCGCCGCTTCGCCGAGGACTGGAAGATCGACGCGATGCTGAAGAGCGTCGAAACCAGCGTGGCGACGCTCGTGAAAGCGGGGCTTCCGGTGATGTTCGTCACGGAGGACACGACCCGCGCCGATCCCGAGACCCTCCAGAAGCTGTACGAGACCGCGATCGCCGCGGGCGCGAAGCGGATCTGCGTTTCGGACACGTGCGGTCACGCGACGCCTGAAGGGGTCCGCAACCTTCTCACCTTCGTGCGCGACGAGATCGTACGCGGACGCCCATTGAAGATCGACTTCCACGGCCACAATGACCGCGGGCTCGGGACGATCAACGCGCTCACGGCGACAGCGCTCGCCGACCGAGTGCATGGCTGCGCCCTCGGGATCGGCGAGCGCGTCGGAAACTCGTCGATGGACCAGCTCCTCGTGAACCTGCAGCTGTGGGGGCTCATCGATCGCGATCTCAAGCCGCTTGTCGAGTACACCGCGCTCGTCGCCGAGCACTGCGGCATACCCATACCGTCGAACTACCCGGCGATGGGCTCGGACGCGTTCCGCACCGGCACAGGCGTGCACGCCGCCGCCGTTATCAAGGCGCTCCGCAAGAACGACCGCGCACTCGCCGATCGGGTGTACAGCGCCGTCCCTGCATCGGTGCTCGGTCGCGAACAGCGCATCGAAGTCGGTCCGATGAGCGGCGAGTCGAACGTCGTGTACTGGCTCGAGTCACGCGGTATCGAGGCGACCCGCGAGCGGATCGATCGCATTTTTTCCGCCGCGAAGGCCGCCGACCGGCTGCTCAGCGAGGTCGAGCTTCGCAAACTCGCCGATAGTTAGTCCGCCGCCTCCGCCGCGGGCGCGACGCGCTCGGCACGTCGCGAGGCGTTCTGCCTGACGATGATGAACGCGACGGCGACCACGATGACCGCGGCGCCCATCACGATCGTGGGCGTAATCGGCTCGGCGAGGATGAGCGCGCCCAAGAGGACCGCCACGACCGGATTCACAAACGCATATGTGGAGACGAGCGAGACCGAGGCGTTCTGCAGAAGCCACGTGTACGCGCTGTACGCGACGAGCGAGCCAAAGACGATCAGGTACGCGAACGCAATCAGGGATCGGACGGAGAAGGTCGCGGGGTCGACCTGCGCCAGCTCGCCTCCGCCGAGCGCGACCACGATCAGCGCAACGCCGCCTGCCAGCATCTGGTAGGCCGTCGAGACGAGCGCGTTGCGCGGTGTGGAGAGGCGCGGCGAGAGAAACGTTCCGAGCGCCCACGAGAGCGTCGCGCCGAACAGCATCAGCGCGCCGAGCGGGTCAATCGTTCCATTCAAGCCACCGGGGACGACGAGGATCGCTACCCCGACGAGCCCGAGCAACACGCCAGCGAGCAGGTCGCGCCCGACGCGTTCCCCCGCGATCATCCGATACACCACGATCCAGAGGGGGATCGACGCGACGATGAGGGCCGCGACACCCGAAGGTAGCGTCCGCTCGCCCAGATTCACCAAGCCGTTGCCGCCAGCGAGCATCAGGATTCCCACGAGCGCCGCGCCGCCGAGCTCCCGTCGCGAAATGCGCAGATCGACGCGGCGGAAGGCCAGCCACGCCGCCAGGAGCAGCCCCGCGAGCGCGAAGCGGATCCCTGAGTAGAAGAGGGGCGGCAGCGTCTGGACCGCGACCGCGATGGCGAGGTATGTCGAGCCCCAGACGACATAGACGACGCCGAGGGCCAACCAGACGTTCAGGCCGGAGGCACGCCCCCACGAAGCCATATGTCGATAGAACGTAACGTCTCACGACCTTGTGAGATGCCTGGTCGGCGCTCCTCCGGCCTGTTCTGTAGCCAAAGAGACTTCCAGGCGGGTCCCGGGCGGCCGGTCCACGATGGAGATGGTGATGACACCGAACGACGTGATCCCTCTCCATCTCGCGGATGTCACGTATCCCGCTGCACATCCTCTCGCGGGACAAGACGGACTGGTCCTCGCGTTCGCGATCAGGCACCCGGACGGGATCGTCCTCGTCGATACGGGGGTCGGTGAGGGCAACGAATGGATCGACGAGAACTACCGTCCGCGCGCTCGCGATATCCGAGAGACTCTCGCCGGCGCGAAGCTCGATCCTGACTCGGTCCGCGTCATAGTGAACAGCCACCTCCATTTCGATCACTGCGGACAGAACCGCGCATTCCCCGGCGTGCCGATCCACGTACAGCAAGCCGAACTCGACCTCGCCCTGCATGAGGGCCACACGATCGTCGACTGGGTCGACTTTCCAGACGCGCGCTACGAAGCTGTCGACGGCGATCGCGAGGTCGTCGACGGCGTCAGCGTCCTCGCCACCCCTGGCCACACGCCTGGCCACCAGTCGGTGACGGTCCGGACCGGCGACGGGCTCGTGCTCATCGTGGGGCAGGCGGCACAGGACGCGCGATCGTTTGCCACGGGACCGGCCGACGCCAGCGTCCAGCGTCTGCGGGAGCTGAACGCCGACCGCATTCACTTCTCGCACGACCGCGCGGTGCTCCGCCGCAAGAAGTAGCGCGGACTCTCTAGCGGCGCCCTCGGGCTCCCCCACCGAGCACTCCGATATCTGCAAGGAACCCGAGCGCGATCACGAGAAGGCCGATGCCACTCGCCCCGCCCAACTCGTTCTGCGCGATCGCCCACGCGATCGTCGTCCACGGAAGGAACAGGAAGCCGAGGAACGGCACGAGGACCCCGTCGAATGCACGACCCAGGTAGTTCGTGAAGAGCCACAGGAGGATGAGGACCAGGCGCGGCCCAAGGAACGCGAGCAGCGCCAGCACGCAACACATCGGGCCCGCATGGTGTCACAAGCGGGACCGGAGGCGTGACACCATTGAGGCATGCAGGCGATCGAGGGGGCGCGCCTCATCCCCGGCGCACACGTCGGCGACCCTCCGGCCGCCGAGCGCTCGCGGGGACCCGTTGACGAAGGCAAGGTCATCCGCGGTAAGGCGCTCATCTTCTGGGATCCGAAGGTGCCCGGACGCAAGCTCGACGCCATCGACACCGACCAGATCACGCCGGCCGATGACTGCGTGTCCGAGAGCCTCGACACACTCGACGCACGCTGGAAGGCCGGCTCGTTCCGCTACCTCATGCCGAACTTCCGCGAGCGCGTGCACCGCGGCGAGACGTTCGTCATCGCGGGCGATCGCTTCGCCATCGGAAGCTCGCGCGAAATGAGTCCCGCCGGTCTCAAGGGCGTGGCCGACGAAGTCGGTCTCGAGATGGTCATCGTCTGCGGCGCGGCAATGGGCGACATCTTCCGGCGGAACGCGTTGAACCTCGGTCTCACCGTGATCCAGAGCCGTCAAGCCGTCGAGGAGGCGCAAGAAGGCGACACATTCGCGTTCGACCCTGCGACGCGGAGGCTCACCAACGAGACCCGCGGCAAGACCTACGAGCCCGCCGAGCTCTCGCCGCAGGAAGAGGAGATCCGCCGCTCGGGCGGGATTATTAACCTCGGCCGGCGCGAGTTCCCCGAGTCCGTCCGTCGCGCCCCCGACGTGAAGTGGCCCGACGCTGCCACGGCGCGGCGCCTGACATCCACCGAGCAGATCCTCTGGGCGCACCGCGTCGACAAGGACGCCGAGGTGCGACCGGGCGCGACGCTCCGCGTTTACGCCGACCTCCTGCCCGCGTCGGACGGCACCGCGCCCTTCTCGATCCACACCTTCAACGGGATCACCGGAGGCGACACGATCCGCCCACGACAGATCGCGATCGCCAACGACCACTTCGTCTTCAACCATCGCGAGGCCGACGACAAGCAGACCGGCATCGGACGCGAGTTCGCGGACCGGCACGGGATCATCAAGCCGCACTACGCGACGCCGGGCGACGGGATCTTCCACTTCTATTTCCCCGAGCAGAAGCTCGTGCTTCCCGGCGCGCTCATCCCGGGCGCCGATTCGCACAGCCGCGCGTACGGCGCGTACGGCGCTCTTGGGTACGGGGTCGGCTCGACGACGCTCGGATTCGGATGGGCGACGGGCTACGTGTACTTCACCGTCGCGAAGCAGCGTCGCGTGGTGTTCACCGGAAAGCTGCAGCCGTGGGTGAGCGGCAAGGACGTCGTCCTCGCGTTGCTCGCTCGCTGGGGCCAGAAACAGGCGCAGGGCATGAGCGTCGAGTTCGTCGATGCCGAGAAGCAGCTCCCGATGAGCTACCGCAACACGATCGCGAACATGATGGCCGAGGGCGAAGCACTGAACGGCGTCTTCGCACCCGACGACCTCACATACGCCTGGTACCGCGACAAAGGCGCCACGGAGTTTCCCTATCCGCGCTTCACGCCAGGCGAAGACGCGCGGTACGAGATCGACGAGACGCTCGATCTCTCGGAGGTCGTGCCGCTGATCGCCAAGCCGTTCAGTCCCGCGAACGCGTTCGCGGCGACCGAGGTCGCGCGCGAGCGGATCACCTTCGACAAGGCGTTCATCGGCTCGTGCACGAACGGCGGTTACAGCGATCTGCTCGAGGCGGCGCTCGTCATCCGAGCGGCGCGCGCGAAGGGGACGACCCGTGCGGCGAAAGAGTTCGTCGTCTTTCCGGGATCAGGCGCGGTGAAGCGCGACATAGAGAAGACCGATCCGCGCCTCGGTGGTGAGTCGATCGCGGACGTGTTCCGGGCCGCCGGCGCCGAGATCCGCGAGTCGTGGTGCGGGCCCTGCTTCGGCCAGGGCCCCGACGCGCTGAAAAAAGGCGAGAGCGCGATCACCTCGTTCAACCGCAACTGGACCAACCGCATGGGCGTCGGCGGGCTCGGCTACCTCGCGAGCCCCGCGGTCGTCGCGTCGTCCGCACTCCTCGGGTACATGGGGCCACCCAGCGAGCTCGGCATCGAGTGGCAGGCGGAGCGCTTCGTCTAACTCTGTTGTTCCCCCACTTGGGGGAGACCCGGCGTTCGCGACTCTTTCGTTCCCGGGGTATGGGGAAGCACGGAACCAACGGCGACGATCTCGTCGACTACTTGGTGGGCGTCATGTTCCTCGCGGTCGTGCTCATCGTCGGTCTAGCGGCGGTCGGCAACCAGCTCGCGAACTTCCTGCATCACGCCTAGCGGCCGACCGGTCGAGCGTCCGACCGTTCGGCATGGCGCATGCGGTCTCCAATGCGCCGTGCAGGAAAAACCGCCGCCCGTCGACGCGGACGCGACCGAGCAGCTCGAACGACCGCCGGCTAGCGCGATCGTCCCGCCGCCGCCTTCGGCGGAGTGCGGCGCCCGGCCGACCGCTGGTCAACGGTTTTCACGGTCTTCGCCGCGGTCGCGCTTGTCGCGTTGTTGCTCCTCGGTGCCGCGGTGATCGCTTCCCAGCAGGTCGCCGCACCGTCCGCGAGTGCCTCGCCTTCGACCTCCCCCAGCGCCTCACCGTCAGCAACCGCGACCGTGGCCCCGAGGACGCCCACGCCGATGGAGACCCAGCCGAGCCCGACGCCGGTGGCGACGGCCACGTGCCGCTCACGCCCGTCCCGACCGCGGTGCCGTCCGTACCCGTCAGCACTCCTCCGCTGCCGACAGCGACGCGCTAACGAGGTTCCCGAGTGACCGTCACACCGCTAAAGCAGTGGAGCGCCCTTCTTCCGTTGGCCATGTCGATCGCGGGCTTGGCACTGGTGCTCGGTCACGTTGCGGTATCCGGCGGCGGCCGTGAAGCCGATGAGGGAACTGCCGCGCGTCTTTGGTGGCTGCTCATGGCTGCACAGGTGCCGGTGGTCGCGTTCTTCGCGATCGTGTGGTTGCCGCGGGCTCCACGAACGGCGCTGGTGGTATTGGCGCTGCAGGCTGCCGCGGTGCTCGCGAATCTCGCCGCCGTCCGCTTTTTCGATCTGTAACTAGCGGCGGGTGTCGTTGGGCGGGTCCGGAGTGATCTCGTCGCCGCCCTTCTTGCTGACGACGTGAAGCCGATCGGTGTGCTCCTCGAGCTCGGCCGGCATCTTGAAGCTCTGCCCGCACTCGCGGCACTTGAGATCTAACACGCCTGACAAACGCTGCAGAGCGGATGCCGCGCCATCACTTTCCTCGGAGCGCGGCGACCACAGGGGCGAACGCTCTCATCGCCCTGCCCGGCAGCGCGATGTAGCTGATGCCCAGGCGCTCCCGCCGGGCGATGAGGTCCTCGGCGAGCGACGCGCGTGATCCGTACATGAAGAACGGAGTCTCGACGATGGCGGTCACCGCGGATTTGAGCCGGGCGGTGAGCGCGTCGATGATCGACCGGGCCGCGTCGGTCACCTGCGCGTCGAAAACGATGACGTTGAGCTCGAGCTCCGAGAACCGTGGTGACCGACGGAGCTTCGCGATCCGCTCCTCTACCGACCCGACGGTCACCGTACGAAGCTTCGCCCCACCTCTGGCGTTCAGGGTCGGCGCTATCGCGACGATCTGCGCCTCGCGCGCCGCGATGCGCAGCATGCGCGGGCCGCCTCCGCCGATCATCACCGGCGGGTGCGGGCGCTGTGTCGGTCGCGGCAGGACCATCGCATCGCGCACGCGGTAGTAGGTGCCCTCGTGGGTGACGCGCTCTTCGGTCCAGAGCCGCTTGATCAGCGCGAGGGCTTCCTCCATCCGATCGACGCGCACTTTCGGCGCGTCGTACGGAATGCCGAGCTGTCTATAGTCGCGCGTGTTCCAGCCGGCTCCGAGCCCGAACTCGAGGCGTCCGCTCGAAAGGAGGTCGAGCGTCGTCGCTTCCTTCGCGAGCATCACGGGATTGCGGTAGTCGTTATCGAACACGAAGCTCCCGATACGGAGGGTGCTCGTTGCCGCTGCTGCCGCAGCGAGCGCAGCCACCGGTGCCAGCTGATTGGTGATGTGGTCGGGCATGAGGAGGGTGTCGTAGCCAAGCGCCTCAGCGCGCTGCGCCACCTCGCGCCAATGCTCCGCAGAGCGGCCGCGCTCGGCCATGGCCGCGAAGCGAAAGGGACGCACGAGCACACGCTAGGACGGTTCCGACTTGACAGCACAGTCACCATTCAGCCGAGCGCGCGTTCGGAGGGGAAGGAACATGTTCGTTCGTCCAACCGTCGTCTTGTCGTTGGTGCTCGCGTTGTTGAGTCCGGTGCTCGCGTCAGGTTCGGCCAGCGCCGCATTCGCAACCTCGATGGCCGCCGTCGGCGATTCGATCACTCGCGCCTACAACACCGGCCCGTCGGCCTATAGGGATTACCCGGCGAACTCTTGGTCGACGGGATCGAGCACGACGGTGTATTCACAGGCGGTCCGATTGGGGATTCCTTCAACGAGCGCGTTCAACGACGCCGTAAGTGGCGCGAAGATGAGCGGCCTCAACGCCCAGGTCAGCGCCGCCAACGGCCAGGGCGTCCAATACGTGACGATCCTCATAGGTGGGAATGATGTCTGCACCTCTACCGAGAGCTCCATGACGTCTTTGGATTCGTTCACCGGTGACTTCACTTTGGCGATGACCAACCTCGCGAAGGGCTCGCCCAACGCCAAAGTCTTCGTCGCAAGCATCCCCGACGTGAAGAACCTCTGGGCGGTCCTGAAGGACAACGGCACGGCGCGCTTCTTCTGGTCGATCTTCGGCATCTGCCAGTCGATGCTCAGGAGCCCGCTTTCGAAGTTACAAGCCGATGCGGACCGGCGCACACGCGTGAGCGAACGCAACCAAGCCTTCAACGACGTGCTCAGAACGATTTGCATGGACAAGTACGCCGGCTTCGTTGCGGATACCAAGGTGGTCGGCGCGACGGGCCAATGTCTCTATGACGCTGGCAAGGTCTTCGCCACGAAATTCGTCGCGTCCGATGTCTCGACGCGTGATTACTTCCACCCGTCGGTCAAGGGGCAGACGCGACTCGCCTGCGTGGCTTGGGAAATGAGCTACGGGGGCAGCAAGAACAGCGATTCCTGCTAGACGTTAGCCCTTCGGTCTGGTAACGCGAGGCGCCCATGTCGGGCGCTTCGTCTCGTACGCGGCGATGTCGCGCTCATGCCGCAGGGTGAGCGCAATGTCGTCGAGACCTTCGAGCAGGCGCGTCCGCGAAAACTCGTCCAGCGGAAAGCTGGCTCGAATGCCAGGTGCTTGAACGGTCGCGCGCTTGACGTCGATCTCGATCGTCATCGCTGGATCGCGCCGCACGCTGTCGACGAGCTTCGTGACCGTATCGGCATCGATCTCGACCGGCACGAGCCCGTTGCGCAGCGCGTTGTTGCGGAAGATGTCGGCGATCCGCGGCGCAATCACAGCGCGAAAGCCGGCGTCGAGCAGCGCCCACACCGCATGCTCGCGAGACGAGCCGCCGCCGAAGTTCGCTCCCGCGAGGAGCACCGTGGCGCCGCGGAAGCGCGGGTCGTTCAGCACGAATCCAGGATCTTTGCGCCACGCCTCGAAGAGCCCCGGGCCATAGCCGGTTCGCTCGAGACGCTTGAGCCAATGGCTCGGGATGATTTGGTCGGTGTCCACGTCGGCGCGCGCTAGAGGCAGCGCCCGGCCGACCACGCGCCGAACCGGCTCCATCAGCGAAGATCCGTCGGCAACGCGAAATGCCCCGCGATGGCGGTCGCCGCCGCGACGCTCGGCGAGACCAGATGCGTCCGCCCGCCGGGACCCTGCCGACCCTCGAAGTTGCGGTTCGATGTGGACGCGCAGCGCTCGCCGGGTCGCAGGATGTCGGGATTCATGCCGAGGCACATCGAGCAGCCGGCATCGCGCCACTCGAAGCCGGCGTCGACGAAGATGCGGTCGAGACCTTCACGCTCAGCGTCGGCCTTCACGCGCATCGATCCGGGCACAACGAGTCCGCGGATGCCAGACCGCACGCGCCGCCCGCGAACGACCTCGGCGGCCGCGCGGAGATCTTCGAGACGGGCATTCGAGCACGAGCCGATGAACACCGCGTCGACCGCGATGTCGCGCATCGGCGTCCCCGGAGTGAGGTCCTGGTAGCGAAGCGCGCGGCGCGCGCTCTCGCGCGTGTCGGCGGGGAGCGAGTCCGGGTCGGGGACGGCGCCGTCGATCGTCACCGACTGCGCCGGGTTCGTACCCCAGGTGACGTACGGACGGAGCGCGCTCGCGTCGAGCGCGACCTCGCGATCAAATTTCGCGCCCGTGTCGGTTGCGAGCGAGCGCCAATCGTCGAGGGCTTGCTCCCACTGAGTGCCTTTCGGCGCGAGCGGCCGGCCTTCGAGCCAGGCGAACGTGACGTCGTCGGGCGCCACCATGCCCGCGCGGGCACCCGCTTCGATCGACATGTTGCAGATCGTGAGTCGGCCCTCCATCGAGAGCGCCCGGATCGCCGCGCCCCGGTACTCGATCACGTTGCCGGTCCCGCCGGCGGTGCCGATGCGCGCGATGATGCCGAGGATGACGTCCTTCGCCGCGCACTCTGCGGGCAACACGCCATCCACCGTCACGGACATCGTGCCCGGCTTGGTTTGCGCGATCGTCTGCGTCGCAAGCACGTGCTCGATCTCGCTCGTACCGATGCCCCACGCGAGCGCGCCGACCGCCCCGTGCGTCGAGGTGTGACTGTCCCCGCATACGATCGTCATGCCCGGTTGAGTGAGGCCGAGCTGCGGCGAGATGATGTGAACGATCCCTTGATTTGGATCGCCGGTCGGATAGCACCGGATCCCGAACTCGCGCGCGTTGCGGGCCATCGCGTCGATCTGCCGAGCCGAGATCTCCTCTGGCGGCTCGTTGTTCGTCGGGACGTTGTGATCCATCGTCGCGAGCGTTAGCTCGGGCCTGCGAACGCGCCGTTTCGCGAGGCGCAGGCCCTCGAAGGCCTGCGGGCTCGTCACTTCATGGACGAGGTGGAGGTCGACGTAGAGCAGGTCCGGCTCGCCCGCGGCACGTCGTACGACGTGCCGTTCCCAGACCTTTTCGCTGAGAGTGCTCCCCACGCGAAAAGTATCGTCGCTATGCGAGGCGATCGAAAGCACGGCGAAGCCGCCGCACACCTTCGTCGATGCGATCCGAGGTCGGCGCGCTGATCGAGAACCGAAGCGCGCTGGCGTGATCGGCGTCGATCGCGAAGGCGTCGCCGGGAACGAACGCGACGCCCTCCTCTAGCGCGACGTCGAGGAGGGTCCGAGCGCTCACCCTTTGGGGTAGACGTACCCAGAAGTAGAAGCCGCCCGCGGGATCGTTCCAAGTGATGCCCGTCCCGGCGAGCTGGCGCGCGAGCGCAGCGCGCGCTCGGTCCTGCTTCTCGCGATAGAGCTCGCGCAGCCGTCCGATGTGCGCGTCCGCCCCGCCTCTCCGGTGAAACTCCAAAACGATCCGCTGGGCGAGCGTGCCGGTGCTCGAGTCCATCGTTTGCTTGGCACGGGACATTCGTGCGATGACGTCGGAATGAGCGATGACCCAGCCCACGCGCAGGCCCGGTAGGAACGTCTTCGAGAACGTCCCGATCGAAACCACCTCGGCGCCGCCGAGCGCGGCGAGCGACGGTACGTCGTCACCGCGATAGCGCAGCGATCCGTACGGATCGTCCTCGACCACCACCGCGTCGTGGCTGGCGGCGAGCGCAAGGAGCGCCTCGCGTCGCGCGAGAGAAAGAGTCTCGCCGGTCGGGTTCTGAAAGTTCGGGACGACGAAGAACATACGTGGCCGCACCCCGAGCTTTCGGATACGACGCGCGGCCTCCGCGACGTCGAGGCCTTCTCCGTCGACGGGTACCTCGAGCACGCGAGCACCGTGGTTACGGAACGCGGAGAGCGCGTTCGCGAAAGCAGGAGACTCAGCGACGACCACGTCGCCTGGCCTCAAGAAGACGCGGCACGCCAGATCGATCGCCTGGAGCGCTCCGGCGCTCACCAGCACCTCGCTCGCATCGGCCGCGACCCCGCGGCCGCGCGCCCCCGAGGCGATGACATCGCGGAGCTCCGGCTCCCCTTCGGTGATGCCGTATCCGAGCGCCCTCGCCCCCTCGCGACGGATCACGGTGGCCACGAGGTCATCCGCTCCGACGAGCTCTAGCGCCTCACGCGACGGCGACCCGACCGCGAAAGACACCGTGTCCCGCGTCTGCCGCGCGACGATGCCGATGGTCTCGTCAATGAACGAGCCGAATACCTCGTGCTCTTCCCTGCGCGCGCGTTCCGGTAGTGGCGCGACCGCGCCGCCACTCATCGCGGGAAGAATCTCGACGGTGCGCTTGCCCTGCAGATCGCTCTCACCGAGGAAGCGGGCATCTTCGCCGTCGACGAAGACGTTCACGAAGCGGCCGAACTCGCCATCGCGCAAGATGCGTGCGGCGAGCTCCGGATAACGGTCCGCGATCTCGCGCGCAAGCTGCGGGAGATCGCTGACGTCGAACGTGAGCGTCGTGTTGCCTCCGGCCGCGGCACGGAGAGGAGCGGCGAGGCGGACGGTGACGCTCATTGGTGCACCCTGCGCGTACGTCGACCTAGAGTCGGCGCGCTTCGGTGCCCACTGGAGGAGGACCTTTGACGCTGGTCCCTCGAGGACCCGCATGAGATCAGTCCCCTCCGATGGACCG
>JALYSZ010000255.1 GCA_030854525.1 Chloroflexota bacterium
CACGGCCTCGTGCTGATGGTGATAGTCAGCGCGGCCGGGGACGAAGCTGTTCTTGATCCAGACGAGCGTCTGCGCGTGATGCCACCCAACTCGCTCAATCTCCTCCGTGAAGGATGCGAACGTCCGTCCGGTGGGAGCGCAGAAATACCAAGGCGCGCCCGCGGTCAAGTGTTGGTCGGCGAGCGGGAGCATTGCTCTGAGGAGCGGTCCGATGTCCTCGGCTCGATCACCTTGCATCGCCGCCCGGTCGTCCAGTTGAAGGTTCACGCCGTAAGGCGGGTCCGTCCATAAGGCGTGAGCGGTGGAAGGGACTCCCGCGAAAAGCGCGTCCCAGGTCGTCGCATCTCGCGCATCGCCGCAGACGAGGCGATGCGGCCCGAGCAGGTAGACATCCGCAGGTCGTGCGTTTGCTTCGACGGGTGGTGTGGGGTCGAACCCTTCATCGTCCGCGTCCGCGCCGATGCCGACGAGCGCCAGCACCCGCTCGACTTCATCGGTCGTGAAGCCGAGCAAGTCGATGTCCGCGCCTGAGGCGTCGAGGCCGTGCAGGATCTCGGCAAGCTCCTGATCGACGTAATCGCCCCATTGGTTGTTGTCCTTCAGGTTCCACTGCGCCTCGATCTCCGGCGGCACGGACACGATCAGCACAGGAACCTCATCCCATCCCAGGTCCTGGGCTGCCCGAAGGCGCATGTTCCCCGCGATCACCACGTTCTCCCGACCCGGATATGCGTTGACAAGTAATGGGCGCGCATTGAGGAACTCGCGGTCTTGAAGAAGACTCCGCTTCAGGTTTTCGAATCGGCTGGTCGAGATCGTGCGCGGATTGCGCTCTGATGGGCGTAGGTCCGCGACACGCATTACCGAGGGGCTCTGCAGTGGCCGAGGTGGCGGATGGACCATTCCTCGCACGGTAGTGCATGAAGTGGCCGCCCTAGCGAACAAACCTCAGGAGTCGCGCCGTGAAGTTCGCACGAGGGTTTGGTTGGCCACGGATACTTCGTGAATGGCCGACCTGCCTTCTGACATGGTGACGCTTCTGTTCACTGATATCGAGGGCTCCACGCATCTACTCCGAGAGTTCGGCCCGGCCTACCCGAAGATACTCGGAGAACACAGGCGCGCGCTGCGCGCGGCCTTCTCTGCCCATGACGGGGTCGAGGTCGACAACCAGGGGGACGCGTTCTTCGTGGCTTTCCGCCAGGCCGGCGATGCCATCGCCGCTGCGGAAGAGGGACAGCGCGCTCTTGCCCGCAGCGTCGTACGCGTTCGCATGGGAATCCACACCGGCAGGCCGACGCGCAGCGACGAGGGCTACGTGGGAATCGATGTCCATCGTGCCGCACGCATCTGCGCGGCTGGCCACGGCGGACAAGTGCTGGTCTCCCACGCGACCCGGGCGCTGCTCGAGCCCGATGTCGAGCTTCGCGACCTAGGCGAACACCGTCTCAAAGATCTACCTGAACCAGAATGGCTATTCCAGCTACTCGACGAGGACCTCGCTTCGCAGTTCCCGCCGCTGCGGACCCTGAACAACACGAACCTTCCCGCAGAAGCCACCTCGCTCATCGGTCGGAGGCGAGACCTCGAAGAACTCAGCGGCCTGATTCGTCAACCGAATGTCCGCTTGGTGACGCTGACCGGACCCGGCGGCATCGGGAAGACCCGACTCGCACTCCGCCTCGCCGCCGAGCTCGTTGAGGAGTTCAAGAATGGCGTGTTCCAGGTGCCCCTGGCGCCGCTCCGGGATCCGGCCTTTGTGCTTGCGACCATCGCTCAGACACTTGGTGCGAAGGAGTGCGGGGGAGAAGAGCTCGCCGACAGCCTGCGGCGGCATCTCGAGGGCAAGTCTGTGCTCGTCGTCCTCGACAACTTCGAACACCTCATTCCTGCGGCACCAATCGTGAGCCAACTGCTTGGACTGGCGCCAGGATTGAAGGTCATCGCGACGAGCCGCGGCCCACTCCACCTCGCGGCAGAGCACGAGTACCCCCTTGCATCGCTGGCCGAGGAGGACGCGATTGCGCTGTTCGACGAACGAGCCCGCGCCGTTCGGCCGAGTTTCCGTGTGGACGTGGAGCGCGCGCTGGTCGTGGCTCTTTGCCGACGGCTCGAGGGCCTGCCCCTGGGGATCGAGTTAGCAGCGGCGCGCGTGAAAGTGCTGTCGACGCAGGAGCTACTCGAGCGATTGGAGCCAAGTTTTGCGTTGCTCACGAGCCGCACTCGCGACGCACCTAGCCGCCACCAGACTCTTCGCGCGGTGATCGATTGGAGCTACCAGCTCCTCGACGAACGAGAGCAGCGAGCTTTCACAGGGCTGAGCATTTTCGCCGGCGGATTCGATCTTCGGGCGGCCGAAGCCGTATGCGGTTCGTCGCTCGACGATGTCGAGTCATTGCTCGACAAGAGCCTCATTCGGCGCGATCCCGCCGCTTCGATCGAGGTGCGTTTCTCGATGCTCGAGATGATGCGCGGATACGCTCTCGATCGCCTTGGGGCAAGCGGCGCCGCCTTGCGCGGTCGTCACGCGCGCTACTTCACAGACCTTGCCTTAGTTCACGAGGAAGGTCGGGGCCGCGGCACGCCACCGGCAGTCGCACAAGTGAAAGACGGTGCATGGCTGGATTGGTTGGTCCGCGAACGCCAAAACCTGACCTCGGCACTTTCGTGGTTCATCGATCAAGAAGACGCAGGCTCTGCCGTTCAACTCTTCCTAAGCATCTGGCGGCAATGGGTTCACCGAGGTCCGTTGGCAGAGGGGCGAGGGCTGGCGGAGAAGATCCGGTCCCTTCGAGAGGTGGCGTTTGCTCCAGATTTTGCTTGGTTCCTTTGGGTCGCCGCACAGTTCCCCCTGTGGTTGGGGGATTACAAGGGTGCGCAGGCCCTGGCGGAACTTTCCACCGAGTTGCTGAGGGCGAGCGGCGACAAGTCGAGACTCGCGAACGCCCTGGAAACTCTCGGGTATGTGGTTGGAGCCCAGAACGACTACAAGCGAGCCGCGATCCTTGATGAGGAGAGCTTGGAAATCGCGCGAGAACTCAACGATCCGCGGCGAATGAGTGGTGCGATCAATGGTCTGGGCATTCTCGCTTTTCGACAGCGTGACTTCGGGCGGATGTTGGAACTAGCGGAGGAGGAAGTTGCCCTTCAGCGTGCTCTAGACGAGATCGACCCTACAGATTTTTCTGCGTCTCTTCACAATCGTGCCGAAGCTCGGCGACACCAAGGTTCGCTAGGCCCAGCCGCCAGGGACTATGTCGATGCTCTGACGGAGATAGTGCACAACCTCGGCGACAGGACCCTTGCCGCGGAATGCATTGACGGACTAGCCGATGTTGCATTGATGCTGAACGATCACGCCGCGGCGACACAACTCTGGGCATTTTCGCAGCGAGTGTTCGCAGAAAACGGTGACGATCCGTGGGATCCAGAAGGCACCGTTGAGGGTGTTGAGTCTGCTCGTCAGATTCTCGGGCAACAGACCTTCGACACGCTTTGGCAGGCGGGAGAGACGCTTCGGCTAGAAGAGGCCGTGGTGATGGCAACCGCTGTCGCCGCGAAGGCGGACGGCGCTGAGTTGACGCATCACTAGGTAGACCAGCCGGGGCGGCAAAGAAGAGTCACCCGGCCCGCGGTGCTAGTGTCGCGCCACGAGCTGCGCCCTGCGCAGCGCCGGGGATTGTCCGAACAGGGTAATGACGTCGCGAGGCGCAGGGCCGGAGGAGGTGGGTCTCCGCAATCGGCCGACTCGCTAACGCGTCCAATTCTGTGCGATGCGAAAGGGGAGTTCCTTGAGCGCACTTACGACACCTCGCACCATGCTGCGTGCCGGCGCCCTCGCCGCCGCGCTGCTGGTCAGTCTGCCTTCCGCGGCCGACGCCGCTTCGAC
>JALYSZ010000264.1 GCA_030854525.1 Chloroflexota bacterium
CTCTTGCGAGTCACGATCATCGGGTCATATGCGCCGCGTGGTGCGAGGAGGTACGGGACTCCGATGTCATCGGCAACTGCCGCGGCGCGGACGTTGTGAAGGACCCAGGCTGAGTGCAAGACGAGAAGGTCGGCGTTTTTCAACACGCTCCCGAGTCCGATGGGCGCCCTGAAGGTAAACGCGCCGACGTGCGGCAACACCTTCCACCCGACGCCCTCCGTCGCGGTCGGGCGGCCGCCATCGCAGGCGACGACCACATCCGCACCGGCACTAACGAGCCCGGCCGCGAGTTTCCGGACGGCGATCGTCATTCCACCGTTTCCTGTCAACGCCCGTGGGTAGTAAAGGACAACGCGCACGTCCCGATCGCCCCCCCGGCGGCGGCGAACCTGAAAAGCGCCGCTGCGGGGGCGATTTTAGTCCGACGAAGGTCGGGTCGATCGCCAGATAACGATGTTTCTGTACAGAGGAGATCGGCGCTGGGGGCGAGCATTGCCCAGCGGATCGGAGGTGCGTCGTCGCTAAGGGGAGAGGACGAGTTGTCGTGATCGCCGGGCCCGACGGGGTCGGAAAGAGCACCTTGTCGCAAGCGATCGCAACGCAGATGCGTGGTGACCGCGCAGTTGCGCTCTTCCATCAGCGTGCGTCGGCGCTACCCGCGCGAACGAACTCGCCGGTCGTCGCCCCGCATCGCTATGGCCCCTACCCGGCCGTCCTCTCGGTTTGCAAGATGGCGTACCTCTTCGTCGACGTCAGCCTTGGTTGGTTGTTTCGGGTAAGGCCCTTCGTGGATCGCGGTGGCTGGGTCGTTATCGAGCGTGGCGCCTGGGACGTTGCTGTCGACCCTGCCCGGTATCGCATCGCACTGCCGCCGCAGTTTTTGCGTGCGCTCGCGGACTTTCTGCCTGAACCGAGCTTGATCGTCGTTCTCGAGGTCTCGATCGACGAGGCGATGCGACGGAAGGCCGAGCTCTCCCGCGAAGAATTCATGAGGCAAACAGCCGCTTGGCGAGCGATCCGACCGACCGCAAAGGTCGTGTTTCTCGACGGTACCCGACCCACAGCGGATCTCGTCTGCGAGGTAGTGAGGGCGCTCGATTGATGTCTCGGAACGCGGAGTCCGACGTACCAAACGAAGGCCGATCCGACCGAGCGTTGGTGCTGGTGACCGGTGCCGCCGGCGCGATCGGCTCCGCGACGGTTGACGCTTTCCTGGAGCGCGGGTTTTTCGTGGTGGGCATGGACCGTGACGCTTCGGTCAGTCGTGCGAGAGGCTCCGACTACAGCGGGATTCAGCTCGACCTCGAGCACGAAGAAAAGGTGATCGCGGCGATGAGGGATGTCGCCAGGATCGGGAGTCTCGCGCACGTCGTCGGCCTCGCAGGCGGCGCGCTGCCTCACGAGACCGCTGAGAAGGGTCTGCTCGAGCTCGACCAAGCTTCGTTTGCGGAATCGATCGCAGCTAACCTGGTCACGCAATACACGGTCGCTCGCGCTGCGCTTCCACTCCTCCGTGCCAGCAAGGGTGATCGATCGATCGCGCTGACGTCGTCCTTCAATGCGCTCTCCGGTTGGGGACTCCCCGCCTACTCCGCCGCAAAGGCCGGATTGATCGGCCTGATGCACGCGCTAACTAGCCCGCTCGGCAGGGAGGGCATCCGCATCAACGTCGTCGCCCCCGGCACGGTGCGAACACCGCGCACTGAGCGGATATGGGGACGCGACCCCGAGCACTTTCAGGGTCTGGAGTCGCGAAGCGCAATGGGGCGGATCGGCTCGCCTGCGGACGTGGCGAACGCGTTCGTCGCTCTGGCGACGTTACTGACGCACGTCACGGGACAGGTCTTGATCGTCGACGGCGGGCAGATGGTCAAGCGCGACTAGCCGACTTCCGTCAGATACGCATTGCGGTCGTCCGGTACCCAGCTATTAGGAATAGACGCTCGTTCCCACGCTCCGGTACGTTCGACCGCGTGACGGCTGATACACCCCCACAAATAAGTACGCCCACCGAAACAGCGAACGGGCACAACGTCGCGGTCGTTGGGGCGGGATATGTCGGTCTCGTCGTCGCAGCCGGCCTCGCGGAGCTGGGGGCTCAGGTAACGGTCGTCGACGTCAACGAGGCAAAGGTCAGCGAGTTACGGCGAGGCGTGACCTCGATATACGAACCCGGACTTGTGGAGCTGGTAGCTCGAGGCGCCCGCTCGGGCCGCCTCTCGTTCACGGCAAGCTATTCGCTCGCGCTGACCGATGTCGATTTCCTAATGGTGTGCGTGCCGACGCCACCCACGCCGGATGGCAGCCTGGACCCGAGTTTCTTGCGTTCCGCTTACGACGCGATCTTGAGCGAGGGCCCACGCCCGGGCACGATCGTGGTCAACAAGAGCACCGTGCCGGTTGGGACGGCCGACGCGGCCAGCCGTGAGATCGAGCTGCACGGAATGTCAGTGGTGTCGAATCCGGAGTTCCTCTCTGCGGGGCGCGCCGTCGAGAATTTCTTACAGCCATCGAGGATCATCATCGGAGCAAGGGATCTTCGTGCGGCTGAGCGCGTGGCATCCCTGTATGCGGGGCTCGATGCGCCGATCGTCTTCACGGACCCGGTCACTGCCGAGCTGTCAAAGCTTGCCGCGAACGCATTCCTTGCGATGAAGATCTCCTTCGCAAACGCGCTCTCACAGGTGGCTGAGGCCGTGGGTGCGGACGGTGCGACGCTGGTTCGAGCGTTGGCTCTCGATCCTCGCATCGGCGAGGGACACCTTCGAGCCGGTCTGGGCTACGGCGGATCGTGCCTCCCCAAGGACCTGGCCGCGGTGGAACACCTCGCTCGGGCGACCGGCTCTTCCTACGAGCTCTTTCAGGCGGTCGCTGCCGTTAACCACAAACAACGGCGACGCGTCGTCGAGATCTTGACCTCACAACTTGGAGATCTTGCCGGCCGAAAGATCGGCATCCTGGGTATGGCCTTCAAAGCCGGGACCGACGACATCAGGGAGTCGCCCGGCTTGGCGCTGGCTCGCCACCTCTTTGAATTGGGCGCTCAGATCCGCGTGTACGACCCCGCCGCGAACGACCATCTCGCGCGCATCACTAAGTCGTTCGAGATCTGCGACTCGGCTGAGGCAGCGATCACGGACGCGAACGCGGTCGTCATCGCGACTGACTGGCCCGAATTCGGCAGGCTCGACTTCGGCGGCGCGTTGGGGAAGCGAGGCACCGTCATCGTCGATGGACGTGGAGTGCTCGATGGCGATGGCATGCGGAGCATGGGGTTCAGGTACTTCACCCTGGCTACCGACGAGAGGAAGCGCTTGGCCACTCCCGAACACGAGGAGGCCGTCGCCAAATGATGTGGGTCTCGACCTCAGGGGGACGATCGTGAAGGCCCTCGTGACCGGGGGCGCTGGCTTCATTGGGTCCAATGTCACCCGCGCCCTTCTGAGCGGAGGCACACACGTGGTCGTCCTTGACGATCTATCGACAGGCTTTCGGACAAACGTACCGGACGATGTCGACCTCATCGAGGGCGACGTACGTGACGAGGAAATCCTCACACGCGCCATGCGAGGTTGCGACGTCGTGTTCCACCTCGCCGCATCCGTGGGAAACGCCCGATCGATCGCGAATCCCATCCGCGACGCGGAGGTCAACTGCATCGGTACGTTGCGCGTGCTCGAGGCAGCTCATCACCTCGACGTCCCGAAGGTCGTCTACTCCTCGTCGGCCGCGATCTTCGGCGAGCTGCGGGCGCTGCCCATTCGAGAGGATCATCCCGCCGAGCCGGATTCTCCGTACGGCGCAAGCAAGCTTGCCGGAGAAAAGGCCTGCCTCGCATTCGCGAAGCTCTATGAGATGGACGTTGTCTGCCTTCGTTATTTCAACGTGTTCGGCGAAAACCAACGGTTCGACGCATACGGGAACGTAATTCCGATCTTCGTCCACCGGATGCTCCGAGCCGAGCCGTTGACGATCTATGGGGATGGCAGCCAGACCCGCGACTTCGTCCACGTGCGTGACGTGGTCCAAGCGAACGTGAAGGCCTCACGCGCATTACGTGTCGCCGGTGCCTACAACATCGGGAGTGGCATGGCGGTCACCATCAACCATCTCGCGACGCTGATCGCAGGGCTGAGTCCGACGGCGGTCGAGATCGTACACGCGGACCCGCGGCCCGGAGATGTTCTACACAGCCGAGCCGATATCACGGCGGCGGGGAATGCATTCGGCTACGAGCCCGCGGTCGATCTCGAGACCGGGCTCGGTTCCTATGTCGCGTGGGTCGAGGCCGAGCGTCCGCTCGCGGCCACCGGAGGGGCAGGGTGAGGATCCTAATTCTCGGCGGGGCGGGCATGCTGGGCCATCGCCTTTGGATCGAGCTGAGCCGCGAGCACGAGGTCTGGGCGACCATCCGCTCGAATCGTGATGACCTTCCGGCCATCCCCGGGATCGATCGCAGCCGCTTGTTCGATAGCGTGGACGTCACCTCCCCGGATCAGCTCACAAGGGTCATTGGCGACGCGCACCCCGAGCTGGTCATCAACTGCGTCGGTCTGGTCAAGCAGCGAAGCGCCGCGAATGATTCGCTCCTCGCGATCGAGGTGAACTCGATGCTCCCCCATCGCCTCGCGAACGCGTGCTTGGCGGCAGGAAGCCGGCTCGTGCACGTGAGCACCGACTGCGTCTTCTCGGGGCGGGACGGCAGCTACACCGAGGGCAGCATGCCGGACGCTGAAGATCTCTACGGCCGCACCAAGCTGCTGGGGGAAGTGGCCTATCCCCACACGATCACCTTACGCACGTCGATCATTGGCCGTGAGCTCTCGACCCGTCAGGGCCTCGTCGAGTGGTTCTTGGCTCAAAAGAGTCGAGTCCGAGGCTACAAGCGCTCGCGGTTCTCGGGCGTAACGACGCACGAATTCGCTCGAGTAGTCTCCGAGTACGTCGTCCCGCGCGCCGACCTCGCGGGTCTGTACCACCTCTCAAGCAGTCCGATCACGAAGTTCGAGCTCCTCGAGGAGCTCGGCGGCGCCTACCGGCGTGACATCGAGATCGCGCCCGAGAGTGAAACCGTCTGCGATCGAACGCTCGATTCGACGCGCTTTCGCACCGCGACTGGGTTCGCACCACGAACGTGGCCCGAGATGGTGAAGGAAATGGCGAGCGATTCCTTCCTGTACTCCGGCGGGGGGAGAGACTAAGTGCTGTCATTCCATGGAAAGCGAGTTCTTGTGACCGGGGGGACCGGCTCACTCGGTCGCACGCTTGTGAGGCGGCTCCTTTGCGGCGAGCTCGGTAAACCGGAGAAGATCATCGTCTTCTCTCGCGATGAGGCGAAGCAACACGACATGCGCCTCGACTATCTCGAGCGTCGTGTTGCTACCGACGATGCGATCTATCAGGACTTCCAAAAGGTTCTTTCGTTCGCCATCGGCGATGTGAGGAATTACGAGTCCGTGGCGCGAATCGTCCGAGACGTCGACGTCGTACTGCATGCGGCCGCGCTGAAGCAGGTTCCCACCTGCGAGTACTTTCCTATCGAAGCGGTGCGGACGAACGTTGATGGCGCTCACAACATCGTGATGGCGATCAACGACACCGGGGCTCCGGTGGAAGTCGTGGTCGGAATTTCGACCGACAAGGCTTGCAAGCCGATCAGCGTCATGGGGATGACCAAGGCCCTGCAGGAACGAGTGTTCGTCGAGGCCAACCTGACGAGCAAACGGACGCGGTATGTCGGCGTCCGTTACGGCAACGTGATCGCTTCGCGCGGGTCGGTGGTGCCGCTATTCCTCGACCAGATTCGGCGCGGCGGGCCCGTTACGGTGACGCTTCCCGAAATGACCAGGTTCCTCATGACGTTGGACACCGCCGTCGACACGGTGCTTGCCGCCGTGCGTTCGGCCCTTCCCGGCGAGACCTATATCCCGGTCGTCCCATCGGCGCGTGTTGTCGACATCGCGCAAGCGCTGATCGGCGATCGTCAGATCCCCGTCGTCTTCACGGGGATTCGACCTGGGGAGAAGATCCACGAGATCCTCATCTCGGAAGAAGAGTGCTACAGGACGATCCAACGCGACGGCCATTACGTCATCCGGCCGCTCATGCCCGAATTGCGAGCGACGCCGCTGGGGCAGGCGGCACTCATGGCCGAGTACTCCTCCGGGGACGACCCCATGTCAATGGAATCGTTGAGGGAACTGCTGGACCAGCGACAGTTCGCTGCCGCCTAAGGACATGAAGCTCATGACAATCTTCGGGACACGCCCGGAGATCATTCGGCTGAGTGTGACCATCAAGCAGCTGGATCGGTTTTGCGAGCAGGTCTTGGTGCACACCGGCCAGAACTACGACGAGAACTTGAGCGACGTTTTTTTGCGAGACCTCCAGATTCGACCGCCCGACCACCATATGGGCGTCCGCGCTGCGAGCTTCGGCGCCCAGGCAGCGCAGATCATCGAACGTGCCGACGATCTAATGGGCCGGCTGGCGCCCGACCGATGCTTGATCCTCGGTGACACGAATAGCGGCCTTGCCGCGATCGCCGCGGCCCGGCGGCACATCCCCGTCTATCACCTCGAGGCCGGTAACCGGTGCTACGACGACCGGGTGCCAGAGGAGATCAATCGCCGCGTTATCGATCACTGCAGCACTGTGTTGATGCCATACACGCACCGAAGCAAAGAGAACCTGATTCGCGAGGGCTTTCCGCGAGAGCGCGTGTTTGTGGTCGGCAATCCAATCCGTGAGGTGCTGCTCGCCAATGACGCTCAGATCCGGCAGAGCGACGTACTTGAGAGGCTTGGGCTGAACAAGGGCCGCTACTTCGCCGCCACGCTCCACCGCGCCGAAAACGTGGACGACGACTCACGGCTGCGCCGGCTCTTCGCCGGACTCGAGCTGGTGGCCGTGCGAGAGGACCTTCCGATCGTTCTCAGCCTTCACCCTCACACCGCCGACCGAGTCCGTCGAAGCGGGCTGGAGCCAGGCTGCGGGATCCGGGTCATCGAGCCTCTCGGCTTCTGGGACTTCGTGGCGCTCGAGCGCGATGCTCGCTGCGTCATCAGCGATAGCGGCACGGTCCAAGAAGAGTGCTGCATCTTCCGCGTTCCGAGCGTGACCATCCGAGACACCACCGAACGGCCCGAGACCGTCGAGTGCGGGAGCGCGATCCTGACAGGATCGGACCCGGAGACGATCGCCCAGTCCGTGCGTATCGCCCTCGGCTCGGCATGCGACTGGGCTCCTCCGCCGGAATATATGGAGAGCTCGGTCTCGACGACGATTACGAAGATCGTGCTCGGTTATCGCTACGATCGAACCGAACCCTCTGGAGAGCAGCCCGCTTCCGCTACGTAAGGCGCGAAGGCCAGGGGTGCCGGAGCCGCTGCCCCGCGAATCGCATCGTGCCAAGTACGGTCCCCCGGTAAATGTTCCGCTCGGCTCCACTCGCCCCGAAGCGCAGGTACGTGGTGAGGTACATCGTTGCGCCGACCAGCGCCAGGGCGATCGTACCCGGAGTGGATGTGATCCCGGCTACCTCCCTGAGGACGTACGGGATCGCCACCGCGGGGATGGCTGGGAGGAGCACGGGCAAAAGCGCGTAGTTGATCGCGCGTGACGGGCGGATCCCGATTACGCGCCACGTGTACGGCATCACCAACAACACTGTCTCCAGAGTCATGGGGATCAGCGTGCCAAATGCGACGCCGATGACCCCAAAGCGCTGAACCAGGACGATCGAAAGAGCGACATTCGAGATCCCATTCGCGAGGGCCATCAGTGCTAGGGGGTGGTGCCGCGCGATTCCCTGCAGCACCTGTTCGCCCGGCCACTGGCTGATGTCCATGAGTCCGGCAAGTGTGAGGATCAAAACGAGGACCGCCGCGTCGCCGTAGACCGGGCCGACCCATGCGACAAGGATCGGCCGAGCCAAGACCATCAAGACTGCGGCGAATGGAATGAAGATCATCAGGACGACCCGGGTCGCCGTGAGATACAGCGATTGGAGCCCGGCCCGATCGCCCCGAGCATCAAGCTCCGACGCTAACGGCATGAGCACCTTTACGAACTGGATCGCAACGACTCGCGCGAGTTCGCTCAGCTTCCTGGCAAGAGCGTACGGAGTCACAAAGCTGATCGGAAGAAAAGCAGCGATGACGATCTCATCCGTCCTCGTCTGAAACTGACTCGCGAGCCTCATCGTGACCAGAGGCCAGCTGAAGCCGAGCACTCTCCCAACGAGCGACCCATCGCCCCCCGACCAGCCAAAACGAAGCTGCGGCGCCACACGGTGAATGAACCAGCCGCTGATGAGGAAGGCCAGAACATAGATGGGGACGTTCAAACCCAGCAGGCCCGGGACCCCGAACCCCAGCAGAAGAACGACGACCGTTGCCGCCGCGGTCAAGAGTGTCCCGCCCGTGTCGACAAGGTTCGCGATGTCATAACGCTGAAGTCCATAGAGCACCGACCGCGCGATGGAAAACGGGATCGCGACCCCGGCGGAGAGCCCGAGGAAGACGACGAGCAATTGAACGTCGCGAGCTT
>JALYSZ010000304.1 GCA_030854525.1 Chloroflexota bacterium
CATCATTGGTAGCGATCCCGTGTATCACTCCTCGCGAGGTGGCAGCGCCTATACCACCGGCGGAGTGAAGTTCGTCGTAGGAGAGGCCGGCAAGACCGGCGCCTACATCACGCTCAGCTGCTACTACCACGGTACGGCGGCTCACACCCCCATCCCTCTTCTTGCCGGGCTTGGGATCTTCACGGCGACTGGCGTGGGTTGCTACAACAACGCACACATCGTCGCGACGCACCCCGCGCTTGCGGGCATCACCGACACGACGTTGTCGAACTGGTCCTGCTCGGTCCACGAAGGGTTCGACGCCTGGCCGACGACCGGGTTCGACGTGTTGGCCATCGCGCGCGACATCGGCTCGGCCTTCACCGCGTCCGATGGAAGCACTGGGACGCCGTACATCCTCGCGCGCGGCGTCAGCGTCATCAGCGACATCAGCCTCGCGCCGACAGCCGGAAGTGCGGCGATCGGCTCGACTTATACGCTCACCGCGACCGTTAAGGACAGCGAGGGCGCTCCCTTCTCGGGACAGACGGTGACGTTCACAGCGATCGGCGGGCCGAACAATGGCCTGACCGCCACCGGGATCACGAACGCCAGTGGCCAGGCCAGCACCACGTACACCAGCACGACCGGGGGCACTGACACGTGGATCGCGCGTTTCACAGCTTCTGAGCGCCCGACCCAGACTTCGAACCGGGCAACGGTCGAGTGGACGAAGGGGACCACCCCGCCAGCGCGCGCGTCCCTGACCGCGACCTCACCGGCCTGCGGGCAGCTGGTCGTTAACGCGACCGGTCTGACGCCTGCGCTCCCGTTCGACATCGTCGTCACGCCCTCGGGCGGAGGCGCGCCACAGTCGATCAAGGTCGCCGCGTCGGCCTCGGGCACCGTGAGCGCCGGGGCGCAGTTGCCCGCCGGCACCTACACGGTCTACGTGGCCGTCGGCGGTAGTCAGATCGCGCTGTCCAACACGGCGACGGTCACCGTCGCAGCCTGCCCGTCCGCGACGCCCACGCCCACGCCCACACGAACGCCCACGCCAACATCGACACCGGCGGCAACACCGACGCCCACGCCCACGCCCACACCGACTCCGGCGATCGGTCGCCTGCCTTCGACCGCGACCGGCGACGACGGGCTCGGGACCGGCACCCTGATGCTGCTCGGTCTTCTAACTCTGGGCGCGATCGCCCTGAGAAGGCGAACGACGCGGGTCTAGCCCGCACGGCGTTCCCCGTACATCGCACGAAGGCCCCGGAGAGATCCGGGGCCTTCGCTTTCACCTCAAGGGATGACGCGCTACTCGGGCCGCGCCTGCACTACGAGGACCATTCCACAGTTCAGGGACGTCAGGCTCGTCTGCAGCGACAGCGGTGCGAGCGGGCGCGCGGGGTACTCGCACGAGCGCTGCGTGAAGCCGTCGTAGAGAACGTAGCGGACGCCGTTCGCGGTCACGACGTCGCCAGCGCGCCAACCGGTGAGGCGTCCGAACTGGGTGTACGCGTGCGCCGCGAGGTAGCGGGAGCTCAAGCAGGACAAGCTGCGGATCGCGGTCCCGACATCGGTGGACCCGGAGCAGTCGTTGTATGGGACGATCGGTCCGTAGATCCCGACGCGCGGGTAGCAGAAGTAGTTGGCTGGACAGGTGGCGGGCGGGGGCGGCGCGGCTACGCGGGCGACAGGCGCCGGTCGCGCTGGAGCGACGACGACAGGGGCGACCGGCGTCTCCTCGCTGGAGGTCTCCGCGACCTGCCCCGGCTCGGTTGGCGTCTCTGCAACCGCGGTTGACGTTTCGATGACCGGCGCGGGCAACACGACAGCGGGCTCGACCTCGATCGGGGCGTTCTGAGCAATCGCCACTTCGAGTCGATCCTGCCCGCGCGCGACGGTCACGGCGCGGCTTGCACTCTCGATCATGTCCGTCTTGTACGCCTGCGCGACGTTCGCGCGAAGATCACCGAAGAGCGCCAGTGAGAGCACGGCGAATGCCGCGCATGCGATGGACTGCCGGTGCATCGAGCCATCCCTTCGGTAGCCACGCTGACTCGCATTGCGAGTCCGTTGGCTTTGCGCCCCCGCCTCACGACGGGTTTGCCTTTTCGGTTACGGCCCGAGTCACTCGGGATCCGCCCCAAACGAACCTTAGAAGTCACCGCGAGCCCTGCCACTCCCCCGTTGGTCCCAAAGAGGGAGGACTAACGACCCACCACCCATGCGGTGGGCTGATAGCCACTTGTCACCGGGTGGCTGCACCGTCCGCGGGTTCGATCCCAGCTCTCGGCACAGGGTCAGCCGCGATCTATGGCTCGGTCCTCAGCGCATCGCTTTCTTCACGAGCGCGCCGATCCTCACCTCGTCGGCGGCGGTCAGCTCCTGTAGCGCGAAGGCAGTCGGCCACATGGCGCCCTCGTCGAGGTTCGCCGCATCGTTGAAGCCGAGAGTGGCGTATCTCGTCTTGAACTTTTGCGCGTTCTGAAAGAAGCAGACGATCTTGCCGTCCTTCGCATACGCCGGCATGCCGTACCAGAGCTTCGGCGAGAGCCCCGGCGCGCTGGCCTTGATGATGGCGTGAAGCCGCCCGCCCAGGGCTCGATCCGGTGCTGGCATCGCGGCGATCTGCGCGAGTACCGCCTTCTCTTCGTCCGCCCTGCCCGCGGCCGCCTTCAGCTCCTGGGCACGCTCCCGCATCGCGGCCTTTTCCTCGGCACTGAACCCCTTTGATGATTTGCCGACCGTGGCGCCCTTCCCGGATGTCCTCGTACCTTTGCTAGCCGCTCTTTTCTCCGCCATGCGCTGGCCCTCACTTCCCGTGCGACCTTCGCCGGCATGTGCGCGGCGCGGCTCGCGCGGCAAGACTACGGGACCCGACTCGTGCCGGCCCTGCGGTCGAACCACGCCGCGGATCGGCCTTTGTAACGACACCGGCACGCGGTTGGGCCGCCAGTCCCACCTCTTTTGGGCCGTTTGGTCCTCTCGAGCGATCGTCGCCGGCCCGACAGTGGAGACACGCCACACGGGCGACGCGACCAAATAACCATCACTGGAGAACGCAAGTGAAACGTCGAACACTGGATCTCATCTTCGCCGGCGGTGGCCTGATGGTCGCCGTCCTCCTCGCTGCCCTGGGACTCGCCATGGCGACCCAGTACAGCTTCAGCACCGACTACGTGCAGACAGAGCTCGCCGCTCAGAAGATCACCTTCGCACCGGCCGAGAGCCTGACTGACGCGGACAAGACCTGGAAGGCCGGCTCGGTCTGCCTCGTCGAGAACGCCGGTCAGCTCATGCAGACTGGTGCGCAGGCTGAGTGCTACGCCAAGTACTACATCGCGATGCACATGGCGAACTCCGCGAAGGCCGCGGGATTCGACGGCGCCACGTATGCGACGCTCGGCGGCATCCGCACCGATCTCGCCGCACAGGTGACCGCCGCAAAGGCGAAGGGTGACACCACCGCCGCCGCGGACGTGCAGAAGAAGCTCGACTCGGCGACCTCGCTCCGCGCGACGATGCAGACGGGCGAGACCCTCCGCGGGCTGCTCCTCACGACCTACGGATTCAGCACGATCGGCGAAAAGGCCGGTCTTGCATCGACGATCCTGTACGGCCTCGCGATCCTCGTCGCGCTCCTGTCGGCCGCAGGATTCGTCCACGCGTTCGTCACACCGAAGGAGAAGGCGGTCTTCGAGCCGACCTTCCGGAAGGTGCCGAGCACCGCGTAGCCACCTGGACACAGAAGCACGGAGAAGCCCGGCCGGGAGGCCGGGCTTTTTTTGTGCTCGGCGGTCGGGGATCGCACTATCTGTCCCATCGCATGATGCCCAGGCGCATCTACTTCATCCGTCACGCGGCGGCTCTGGCGCGCGAGGTGTGGCACCACGCCGACCGCGGGCGGCCGCTGAACGAGCATGGCTATCACCAGGCCGACGAGCTCGGGCGGATGCTGCGCGCAGCACGCATCGAGCGCGTCGTATCGAGCCCGGCCCTCCGCTGCATCGATACGGTGTGGCCGCTCGCGAAGATGCTTCGCCTGCCGATCACGAAGGACGACGCGCTCTTCGAGGGAGCGAGCGCGCGGGCAGCGCTGGCGCTGATCCGCCGCACCCGCGCGCGTCGCGCGGCGCTGTGCACGCATGGCGATGTGATGGAGCGCGTCCTGGGCGAGCTCGTCAGGTCCGGCGTGCATCTCGAAGGCGGCGTCCGACTCGCGAAGGGCGCGTACTGGGTCTTCGATCTCGATGACGATGGTGTTTCCCGCGCTGTCTATCACCGCGCGCCGTGATCCCTCGGGCTCCTGCGCCGGATATACTTCGAAGGTCTTCGCGCGCGGGAGTGGCTCAGTTGGTAGAGCGGCACCTTGCCAAGGTGCAGGTCGCGGGTTCGAGACCCGTCTCCCGCTCTGGTCCGGCACTGGTCTCCGGTGGACGGAACGGCGTCGCGCTGAACGACTCCCGCCGCCCCGCGACCTAAAAGGCTCCGATCGCGAGAGCAGCGCCCGCGGCGATGAACGCGAACCCGCTGACTCGGCTGAGGAGCGCACCACCCGGGAGCACTTTCTCCGCGAAGATCAGAGCGGCGACGACACCCATCCACGCCACGTTCATCATCCCGAGCAGCACCAGGACGAGCATGAGTGCCCAACAACAACCGACGCAGTAGCTGCCATGCACCACCCCGACGCGGAAAGGACCGCGATGGCCATCCCCAAGCAGATCCGCGTATTGCATGACGATGCCGAGCGGCGAGCGGCAATGTCTCAGACAGATGTTCTTCAGGGGCGTCAGCTCGTAGAGGCCGGCCACGACCAACAGACCACCCCCGACGCGCTGCGCGGTTGGGTCACCCGCCGGCACGAGCATCTGCAGGACGACGACCACCGCGTATGCGGCCAACCCGATCACGCTCCACACCACCAGATAGCCGAGGATGAACGTCGCGGTCACCGATCTCGGACGCGCCTTGGACTGCGCCCAGCGGTCGAACGTGATGACGACAGGCGCGACCGCCGGGA
>JALYSZ010000331.1 GCA_030854525.1 Chloroflexota bacterium
GATCGTGGGCATCCGCGACGCCAAGAAGTCCGTCGTGACCGGCGTCGAGATGTTCCGCAAGCTCCTCGACCAGGGCGAGGCCGGCGACAACGTCGGTCTCCTGCTCCATGGCCTCGAGCGCGAGGACATCGAGCGCGGCCAGGTCATCGCAAAGCCCGGCAGCGTCAAGCCGCACACCACCTTCAATGCCGAGGTGTACGTCCTATCGAAGGAAGAGGGCGGTCGCCACACCCCGTTCTTCTCTGGATATCGCCCGCAGTTCTACGTGCGCACGACCGACGTGACGGGCGAGGCGAAGCTCGCGACGGGCACCGAGATGATCATGCCGGGCGACAACTCGACCCTCGAGGTCACTCTCATCACGCCGATCGCTCTAGAGGAAGGTCTTCGCTTCGCCATCCGCGAAGGCGGCCACACCGTCGGCGCCGGTGTCGTGACGAAGGTCATCGCCTAGTGGCAAAGCAGCGCATCCGGATCCGCCTGAAGGCGTACGACCACAAGCTCATCGACCAGTCCGCGGCGCAGATCGTCGAGACCGCGCAGCGGACCGGGTCGACGGTCACCGGTCCGGTCCCGCTGCCGACACGCATCGAGAAATTCACGGTCATCAAGAGCCCATTCATTTACAAGGACTCGCGCGAGCAGTTCGAGATCCGAACGCACAAGCGGCTCATCGACATCAACGACCCATCGCAGAAGACGGTCGACGCCCTCATGAAGCTGAACCTTCCCGCGGGCGTCGATATCGAGATCAAGCTCTAAAGCAGGAAAAAGATGAGCGACGAAACGAAAGTGGAAGAGAAGGACGAGCAGGCGGAGACGTCGACTGCTGCCCCGGCCCTGAAGAAGCCGGTGCTGCTCGGTCGAAAGCTCGGCATGCTCCAGCATTTCAAAGAGGACGGCTCGGTCGTCGCGGCGACGGTCATCGCCGCCGAGGCGAATGTGGTGACGCAGGTCCGCACGAAGGAGCGGGACGGCTACAGCGCCATCCAGCTCGGCTTCGGGCGCGCCAAGAAACCTGACCGCATGACCAAGGCGGAGCTCGGCCACCTCAAGGATCTCCCGCCGATGCGCGTGCTCCGCGAGGTGCGGCTCGACGACATCGATGGGTTCGCGACCGGCCAGGAGATCGGCGTCGACCGGTTCACGCCGGGCGACAAGGTGCACGTGAGCGGTGTCTCGAAGGGCAAGGGCTTCCAGGGCCCCGTCCATCTGCATCACTTCTCGCGCGGCCCGAAGTCGCACGGCTCTGACCATCTGCGCCGTCAGGGCTCGGTGGGCTCCGGCACGACACCGGGCCGCGTCCTCAAGGGACTGCGGATGGCCGCGCACCAGGGTGCGGACAAGGTCACCGTTCGGAACCTCGAGATACTCCGAAGCGATCCGGCGCGCTCGCTCCTGGTCATCGCGGGTGCGGTGCCCGGCGGGAAGAACGGGATCGTCATGGTGAGAAAGGCCTGATGGCGGACAAAGAGAAGGACAAGAAGGCCACGCCTGCGGTAAAGAAGGCCGCTCCGGCGAAGGCCGCGGCGACGAAGACGACCGCGAAGGCGGCGGCCAAGCCGGCCGCTGCGAAGACGAAGGCGCCCACGAAGCGCGCGGTCGCCCGGCCAGTCACGCGCGTCGTCCGCCCGGAACCGCAGCGCGAAGAGCGCCGCGCCCGCGAGGAGGAACGGCCGGAGGCCCCGCGCCCACGTGTTGAGGCTCGTCCGCTCCCGACCGCACCGGCCGGCCACGCGCCGGTCATCAAGGCTGACGGCAGCTCGGACGGCTCGGTCGAGCTCCCCGCCGCCATCACCTCGCCCTCGCGACAACGTGGCGTGCTCTTCCAGGCGCTCCTCGCGTCGCTGGCGAACAAGCGGCAGGGCACGAGCGCGACGAAGAACCGCTCGCGTGTGGCCGGCGGCGGCGCGAAGCCTTGGCGTCAGAAGGGCACGGGTCGCGCACGCCAGGGCTCCACGCGCTCGCCCCAGTGGCGGCACGGAGGAGTGGTGTTCGGTCCGAACGGTCGTCGGTACAAGCAGCGGATGCCCGCCAAAATGCGCCACGCCGCGTTCGCGCAGGCCCTCGCGGCGCATGCCGCGACCGGCCACATGCTCGTTATCGACGAGCTCCGATTCGATGGAGACCAGCCCCGGGCGCGCGACGTCGTGGAATGGCTCGCGCGCGTCGGCCAGACCGGCCGCGCGGTGCTCGTGACGGCCGAGGCGGATGAACGCGTCGCCCGCGCCACCGCGAACCTCAAGGAGTTCGATCTCCGCACGGCGGGGACCCTTCGCCTAACCGACGTGCTCCGCGCGGAAACGGTCCTCGTGCTTCGGCCCGCGCTCGACGCGCTGGCCGCGCGCGCGACGGTCGGGAGCGCGTCATGAGCATCAAAGGCAACTCGATCCTCATCCGTCCGGTCATAACCGAGCGATCCATGAGCCAGACCAACGCCGGTCGATACACGTTCGCTGTCGCGAAGAGCGCGACGAAGCGTGATATCGCCGACGCGGTCGCGGACTCGTTCAAGGTCGACGTGGTCGCCGTGAACGTCATTCACGTTCCCGGCAAGACCCGGCGCCTCGGGCGACGCATCGGGCACCGCCCGGATTGGAAGAAGGCCGTCGTCACCATCGGCGAAGGCCAGCGCATCGAGAAGTACTTCGTGGAGGGGGTTTAGATGCCGCTCAAGAAATACAAGGCCACGTCGCCCGTGCGTCGCTTCCGGCAGTCCGCCTCCTTCGAGGAGCTGACCAAGGGAAAGAAGCCCGAGCGCAGCCTCACCGAGCGCAAGCTGCGCCACGCCGGACGCAATGCGCAGGGCCGCATAACCACGCGTCACCGCGGCGGCGGCGAGAAGCGGAACTACCGCAGGGTCGACTTCAAACGGGATAAGGACGGGATTCCCGCGAAGGTGACGGCGATCGAGTACGACCCGAACCGCTCCGCGCGCCTCGCGCTCGTCGTGTACCGCGACGGCGAGAAGCGCTACATCATCGCGCCGAACGATCTGCGCGTCGGCGACCCGGTCATTTCGGGACCCGACGCGGAGGCACGCGTCGGTAATTGCCTGCCGCTCGAGCACATCCCAACCGGCACCCAGATCCACGGGATCGAGCTCCAGCCCGGTCGCGGCGCGCAGCTCGTGCGCGCGGCCGGCGGGGCGGCGCAGCTCGTCGCCAAAGAAGGCGAGTACGCCCAGATCCGCCTGCCGTCCGGCGGCATCCGCGTGGTCCACGTCCGCTGCCGCGCGACGATCGGCCAGATCGGCAACGTCGAGCACGAGAACCAGAAGGTCGGCGGCGCGGGGCACAAGCGCCACATGGGCTGGCGCCCAGCCGTCCGCGGCGTCGTGATGTCTCCGCGTGACCACCCGCATGGCGGCGGCGAGGCCAAGTCGCCCGTGGGCGGCCAGGCACAGACCCCGTGGGGCAAACCGGCGATGGGTCTCAAGACCCGCAACAACCCGCGTACCGATCGCTTCGTGACCGAGCGGCCGCCGAAGAGGAAGTCCAAATGAGCCGATCCGTAAAGAAGGGGCCATTCGTCGAAAAGTCCCTGAAAGAGAAGATCGAGATCCTGAACTCGCGCAACGAGAAGAAGGTCGTGAAGACCTGGTCGCGCCCGTCGATGATCCTTCCGATCATGGTCGGTCACACCATCGCGGTCCACGACGGCCGCCGTCACGTGCCGGTCTTCATCACCGAGAACATGGTCGGTCACCGGCGCGGCGAGTTCGCCGCCACCCGGAGCTTCCGCGGGCACGGTCGCGCGATCGCCGCGGCCGAGGCCGCGAG
>JALYSZ010000332.1 GCA_030854525.1 Chloroflexota bacterium
CGTCCCAGACGTGATCGGTCGGTACCCCGACACGCAACCTCGCCGCGCCCTGATTGATTCCCGCCAGCAAGTCCGCGAGGACGCGGTCCGCCGAGATCGGATCGCGCGGGTCGTGACCCGCGATGGCCCCGAGCGCAAGAGCGACATCGCGCACGGTGCGTGCGAGTGGCCCGGGATGATCGAGCGACCACGCGAGCGGCACCGCGCCGAAGAGACTCGCGCGCCCGTACGTCGGTTTGAGCCCGACGCATCCGCAGAGGGCCGCCGGGATACGAATGCTCCCCCCGGTGTCGCTGCCGAGCGTGGCGTACGCCTCGCCCGCGACGACAGCCACGGCCGAGCCGCCGGACGAGCCGCCGGGGATCTTCGTCGTGTCCCATGGATTGCGAACGTCGCCGAAGTGAGGGTTGACCGAGCTGATCCCGTAGGCGAACTCGTGCAGGCCGAGCTTGCCCAGGAGCACCGCGCCCGCTTCGCGAAGCTTGCGCACGACGGTCGCGTCCTCGTCAGGGATCCAGTCCGCGAGGATCTTTGAGCCGGCCGTCGTGCGAATTCCCTTCGTCGCGAAGAGGTCCTTGACCGCGACGGGTATGCCGTGCACCGGTCCTCGGTAGCGCCCTTTGACGATTTCGCCTTCCGCCTCGCGCGCCTGTGCCCGCGCGAGGTCCGCGGTCACGGTCACGAAGGCGTTGAGGCGCGGCTCGACCGCTTCGATGCGAGCGAGGCAAGCCTCGGTGAGCTCCACCGGCGAGACGTGGCGATCGCGAACGAGCGCCGCTGCCTCCTCGAGCGCGAGATTGATGGTCTCGCTGATGACGGGCACCGACGGTCCGATGGCTAGCGGCGTTTCTCCGAGGGTCGTGCGCCGCGCGTCCGTACGGCGAAGATCACGCCGAGGATCACCGCGACCACCGCGCCCGCGATGAGCGCCTCGAGCGTGCCGCTGCCAGCGTCGGGCGAGATACCGAAGAGCTCTTCGATCCAGTCCACGTGTTCGTTCCTCCCCGAAAGCTACGTGATCGCATCATCGCATTTCGCGCCTGAGCGGGTGCGCGGTCAGGCCGGGACCGCCTCCACGACGAGCATGCCGGCGTTCACCGTCAGGGAAGTGACGCGAACCCCCGACGGGATGTTCGAGGCGAGGACCTTCGCGAACGTATCGGCGATGTCGTGTTTGGTGGAATCGGAGAGGTTGAGGCCCGCGAATGTCGCTGACTCGATCTTCGCCTGGGCCGATCCGTTCGAGACGAGCGGGGACGCGACGACGACGATCGGGCCGCTGACAATGAACGCGCGACCTGTCGCGGTGAGCGTGAGCTTTCCCGGCTCGAGCCTGATCTTCGGATCGGTCACCGTGATGCCGCTCACCGTTAGGGGCGTGTTGCTCTGCGCGGCTTTCGTGAGCTCCTGTTCGGTGAGCGTGACCGTGATCGCGCGCGGCCCGGTCGCGGGCGAGAGAGCTGCCGTCGAGGTGGACGATGGGCCAGGCGTGCCGCGGGCGGGCGACGGCGATGCGGACGGTCCGAATTCACCGCGCGCGGCCATCCCGATGAGGACGACGGCGAGGATCGCGACGAACGCGGCGAGGACGCGCATCGCTAGACGCTAATGCGAGAGGGGATCGACGATCCTTCCGTTCTCTTTGAGTTCCCAATGCACGTGGGGCCCGGTGGTCGCGCCGGTCATGCCGACGAGCGCGATCGGCTGCCCGCGCACGACGCGGTCGCCGGTGGACACGAGTGCCGCCGACGTGTGGTAGTAGCAGCTCTCAAACCCTTCCGCGTGCTGCACGCAGACCCGGCGTCCCCCGACCTGGACCCAGCCCGTCGCGTCGACGACGCCGTCGTCCGCGGCGACGATGATCGAGCCGAAGGGCGCGGCGATGTCGAGTCCGGTGTGGTTGCCCTGCATGAACTGGCTGACCGCTCCGGCGACGGGTCGCACGAATCGTCGCGATGCGTCATCGATGCGGCCAAGACGCGAGCGCGACGCCGGGTCGGCGCGGAGATCGATCCCCTGCCCGTTCGCGACGCCGCACCGGTAGAGCTCGAGCTGCGTCTCGTACAGGCCCGTTCGGCTGACACCCGTGAACCAACGGCCGTCCGGGCTGAACGAGCGCGTCCCGAAGAGATTCGGCAGGGTCGCGACCCGTCGGTGCAGTGCGTTGCTTGGATCCCACACCGGTATGCGGTCGAACACGTTTCCGCCAGGTACGGTCGCGGACACGGCGCCGACGAGGAGCCGACCGTCCGCCGTCCACCCGTGCACCGCGCCAGCGAAGGCCGCGAGCGCCGCCGACCGCTCTGTCCCGCTCGGGTCGATCAGCGCGAGCTTGTCACTCGAGCGCACCAGAAGGGTCTCGCCCTGCGGCGCCCATTCGGTGAACGTCACGTCCTGATCCTCGAGCTTTGTCATCTCGCCGGTCGCCGTCACGCCGAGGTACCGCTCCGTGGTGCCGTCCAGGGAGTAGCGCGTGACGGTGAACCGTTTCGCGTCGGCACTGAAGTACGAATCGTCACGGGGATAGCGCGGGATGAGGTCGTCCTCGACATGCGCGACCGTTTGCGCGACTCCCTCGTGCCAGACGCGGATCTCGTCCGCGTACCAGTAGTACAGGTCATCGCCGGTCCACCGCACCTGCGGCGACGACGCCTCAATGGTTCCGGCGATCGTGCCGTCCAGATTCACATAGAGGTAGCCGTCGTCGCCCCAGTAGGAGAGATAGGCGCCAGATCCAGACCACTGCGGGAGCCTGCCTTGGCCGATCTCCTGGATCCTGCCGGTCCCTAAGTAATAGACGGTGAGGTCGAGTTCCTCCTCATAGCCGGTAATGGTGGTGTGCGAGGGGATCACGCTGATGCGCGACATGGCCACGGCGTTCGAATCCGGCGACCACATTGCGTTGGTCACGTTATCGAGCGCCGGGATCGCCGCGCGGTCGGTGCACCGCAGCATGTCCACCGCAGCGGCAACGCGCACTAGCCGATCGTCCGGCGGAAAGATGTTGGTGTCATCCTCGCTTGCCTGTGGGGCTTGCGCGCAGCCGGAGAGGGCGACGACAAGCAGAAAGATAGGTGCGAGTCCCTTCCCCCTGCTCATACGACGATTAAAGATGCGGATCAGCGGATGCGGAATGGCGCATGCGGTATCGAACGGGTCTGTTACAGCAGTCGCCAAGCGACTGCACGTACAGCGATGCGGCGCAGCGGCATCGTCGTACGGAAGCGAGCGAGCGAGCGACCTTCTAGACGCGCGCTGACGCGGAACGCATCGCGAGGACAAAGACCGCGCCGAGGATCAGGTGGATGAGAAGTCCACCCGCAGCTTGTGTAGGCAGATCGCCGACCGCGATCTCGTAACCGTTGATGACGAGCTCGAGTGCCTGCACGACGACGTTGCCGACAAGGAGCGCGCGCAGCGCGTCCCCGGTCGCGTTGCGCGCCATCCAGTTGATGACACCAAGGCCGATGAGAGTGGCCCCGACGTCGCGCGATACGACCTTGGCTTCGTTCGGGACGGCGAGGCCGAAACCCGCGAGCATCGATGTGGGAAAGACCAGCAGTGCAAGGCCGAACACCACGGCGGCGACGCCGCCGATCATGAGGGCGAGACGCGGACTCACGAGCGGAGATTACTACTGCGTTTGATTCGCTTCGCGATCGCTGATCTGGCGGTCCCGACCGGATTCGAACCGGCGATCTCGTCCTTGACAGGGACGTATGCTAGGCCGCTGCACCACGGGACCGATCCTGAGAAAGCGCTCTTTCGCGCTCTCCCCTCACTCCATTATGAAGAAAAAGAGGCGGCGAGTGCGCTTCCTTTCACTCGCCGCCCCGCCGGTGTGGCCCAACTGATGTTCAGCTCGCCGCGAGAAGTCCCTCTCGTAGCGGCCGGTCCCCAATCCGCACCTGCCGCGCGACTTCGTTCGCGATCCGGCTCGTCTTTACGAGGCCGCTGAGCGCGAGGTCAAGACCGGCCTCGCGAAGCTCCTCATAACCGAGTCCCCGGTACAGCTTGTTCGAAGCCACGTAGCACATCTCGTCGTACAAAAACGGCCAGTCGACCGCGCGCCGTGACAAGCAGAACGAGATGAAATCGATCGCAACCTGAGCGACACGATCTTCGGGCACCCCTTCCTTCCCCTTCGCCTTGTCGGCTCCGCGCATCATCGTCACGTCCCCGTCGGTGAACAAGACGATCTGTCCACGAACTTCTCCACAGACTTCTCCACACGCTCGCATCGCAAAACCCCGAGCGACGGTCACCTGAACCTGTGTCCGCTGAAGCGACGCCGCTCCTTTACCTCGCGTGCACTCGCACGATCGAGCGCCTTGTCACCGAAACGGGCGCGAACTGCGTCTAACGCGGCGTTCAGCCTCGAGTGACGGGCGGAATCGAACAACCCGAGCTGCTCTCCCTCGGTCACTCCGGAGACCGAGACGCCGACGAGCCGGACCGGACTGGTCCGACCTCCTTCGCGGTCCTCTGCTAGAGCGTCGCGAAGAAGCTGTCGCGCGATGCGGAAGATGGTCACGTCGTCATCGGTCGGGTCGCGAAGCGTGCGCTGCCGCGTTCGCGTTTCGAAGGGCGCGACACGGAGGGTCATCGTGATCCTCCTGCCGCGGAGCGTGTGATCACGGAGACGGCGGCCGACGCCCTCCGCGAGACGAAGGAGCGTCGATTCGATCTTTGCCGCGTCGAGGGTGTTCTCGTCGAAGGTATGCGAATGACCAACAGATTTGGGGACGTGCTCGCTGTGGACCTCGCCCTCGTCTATCCCGTTCGCTCGCTCCCAGATGTCGGTTCCGTGCTCGCCCAAGCGTGATTCGAGCACCGATCGGTCGAACCCCGCGAGCTGGCCGATCGTTCGAAGGTCCCAACCCGCGAGTACCTCGCGGGTCCGCGGCCCGACGCCCCACAGGCGCTCGAGCGGGAGCGGCGCGAGGAACGCGGCCTCGCCGCCCGCCGGCACGATCACGAGGCCGTCCGGCTTGCGGAGGTCCGATCCGACCTTCGCGCAGAGTTTGTTGCTGGCGACGCCGACCGAGACCACGAGGCCGCACCGCTCTCGAACCGCACGCTTGACCTGGGCGGCCATCGAAACCGAGCCGCCGAACAGATGCTCGGTCGCGGTGACGTCGAGAAAGGCTTCATCCAGCGAGATCGGCTCGACCAGGGGCGTCTGCTCCTCGAAGATCGCCATGACCGCGTCGGACGCATCGACATAGCTATCGAAGTTGCCGGGCACGTAGATGCCGTCGGGGCAGAGCCGGCCGGCGATCGCGAGGGGCATGGCCGACCGGACACCGAACGCACGCGCCTCATACGAGGCCGCCATCACCACCCCTCGCTCGTTCGGGCCGTCGCCGCCGACGATCACCGGCTTGCCGCGGTACTCGGGATGGTCGCGCTGCTCGACGGACGCGTAGAACGCGTCGAGGTCGCAGTGGAGGATCGCGCGCGTCATAAGAATCGGATGCCGAACGTCGTCGTGTCCGGGGCGAGGAACCGGAGAAGGTCCTCGCCCTCCGCCTCGACGGCTGCTCGGTCCCTCGATGTGAGGCGCGCGAACGGTGCGACGCGCAGCACAACCTCGTCCTTCGCGCGAACGAGCCCCCACGTGGCCGCCGCGAATCCGTCCACCATGACCACGGCCTCGACGATTGCGTTCTTCGTGTAGACCGCACGCCGATGCGCGGGCGCGATGACACGATCGCGGTGCTGGTAACTGATGAGGAGCTCGTCGTAGCGCGGAAGGAAGCGCACGGGCGCGACAGCGTCGGCAGCGGGGCGTGGCGCACGTGGCAGGTCGTAGAGCAGGCGGCCGTGTTCGTCGCTGAAGGTACGGAGCGTCGAAGCGATCCGCTCGAACGTCGGCCGAACGCGCGGCGGCACCTGGCCCGCGAACTTCGCGATGTCGGCGACCGTGGCCGGCCCGAAGGCCGCGAGGCACCGGCGGACCAGCGTTTCGAGCGCGTCTTGGTCCGACGGCCGCTCGCCGGCCGTGATCCAATGACGCGCAGCGACGTACGGAGCATCGGTCCCGCCGTACTCCCAATGTCCACCCGGCGGGGCGGTGACGAGGTCGGCGTGCGCGCTCACGAAGCGCCAGACGAGCCAGTTGAACGGACCGCCGAGCTTCCCGCCGATCCGCTCTTGGAGATGGTCGAGCACCTCCTCCTTCTGACGAGGACGACGCGCGAACGCGATCGCGAGCGCGGCGACTTGCTTCGGATCCACACCGCGGCCGACCTGGTAGCGATTCCAGGCGCCCCGCTGCAGATCCTGCGTCGCGACCGCGTAGGCGTAGAAGTCCCGCGCTGACACGAGATGAAGCGTGCCGCGCATGAGCCTCGCGCGAATCACCTGGTGGCGCTCGATCGCCGACCAGAGCTTCTCGCGGCGGAAGTCCTTGAGACGCGACCAGAGCGCGATGTACGGAGATGGTGACCACTGCGCTTGCAGAGCGGCGAGACGCTCGACCGCCGCGACGATGCCGCTGCTCGCGCGCTCCAAGAGCAGCTGGCGCGCGAGCATCGCGCGGTTCAACTCGCGCAGGGTAAGGACCGGCCGACCGGAGCCCTTCGTCATCCGCGCACGCCATGCGTCTTGGAGTCAGGCGCATAGAAGCGGGCGAGCTTTTCGCCCTCGTCGACGAGCGCGGCCCGAACTGCGCGCGGGAGCGTCTTGAATGGCTTGAGTTCGAGCACCGTCTCCTTCGGCCGCACCGCGATCGTCCAACGACCCGCCACGAAACCGTCGACCAGAAACGTGGGCCAGACCTCCGCGGCAAAGATGACGGCTTTGCGGTATTCCGCCGGCAGGATGCGCGTGCGCTCTGGCGCGGCGTGGCCGAGGATCGCGGCGTCGAAACGGGCGAGGAATCGCGGCGGGACAGCAAGCTCGGCGGACGGGCGCGGAGCGGATGTCAGGTCGATGAGCTCGCGTCCGCGCTCGTCCGTGAATCGCCGAAGGTCTTTGATGCGAGCAAGGGCCGCGCGGATGTTCGGGACACGGACGCTGCTCCACGTCGCGAGGTCGGAGACCGTCGCGGGGCCGAACGCGCCAAGGTGGCGCCGCACGATGAGCTCGTACGCGGCGTCGGGCTTGGGCGCGTTGCGGAGCTTCGCCGGAGGCGCCGTGTGTCGTCCCAGTTGGCGGTGCTCGAAGTGCGCTCCAGCGGCATCCCAGATAAGCCCGCTCGTGGCGACGGCGGCCCAGCTGAACCAGTTGCGGAGTCGCTCGTTCTTCGCCGCGCTTGGTGGCAGGTGCTCGGCGGTGAACTCCTGTATTTCGACCCGGCTGCGGGGCGTCTTCGCGGCGAACGCCAAAACCGCGCGGTGGAGCTTGTCGAGATCGGCGACCGCCGGACCGCCGGGAGGTCGCCACGCCCCGAAACGGCCCTCCATCGTCGCGAGGGAGTACGCGGGATACTCGCGTGCCGAAGCAAGGTGGAGCGTCGCGCGCATCAGGGTCGCCTTCACGATCTCTCCGCGGTCGACGGCCCTAGTTAGCCGCGCGCGCTCGAATCCCGTAAGACGGGACCAGAGGGCGACATACGGTGATGGCGCCCACTGCCCCTGAAGGCAGGCAAGACGCTCAACTGCGTCGACGACGCCGACCGTCTGACGCTTCAGCAGGAACTGACGCGCCAGGAGCGCGCGATTCAGCTCACGAAGAGTGAGCGAGGGGACGCGTGCGGGCATCGATCGATGAAATTAGGACAGCTTGCGGATTACGCCGATGACCTTCCCTTGGATCTGCACATCCCGCGCGTAGATCGGCGACATCGCGCCGTTCGCGGGCTGCAGACGGATCCGGTCCTTCTCTTTGTAGAAGCGCTTCAGGGTGGCGACGTTGTCCTCGAGGACCGCGACGACGATGTCTCCATCGCGTGCCGTGTTTTGCTCCTGGATCACGACGAAGTCGCCATCGTCGATGTGATCCTCGATCATCGACTTGCCCCGAACGCGCAGGACGAATGTCTCACGGCCGCGGCCAGCGGCGAGCTCGCTCGGGAGTCCGATCGTTTCAGAACGCTCCTCGTAGGCGTGGATCGGCTGGCCCGCGGCGATCTCGCCAATGACGGGCGCCTGCACGACGCGGCCACCGTTCATGCCGGGCAAGCTGAGCGCACGCGAGCGGGTGGCTTCCTTGTTGAGGCGCCCATCCTTCTCGAGCTTGGTCAGGTGGTGATGGACGGCTGACGTAGAGGCAAGCCCCACGGCTTCCGCGATCTCGCGGACGCTGGGGGGATATCCCCGCTCGGCAACGGCCTCACGGATGAACGCGAGGATGCGGTCCGCCCTCTGCTGGTCTTGCTTTGTCACGCTTGGCTGTGAGAGTAACCGAACGGATGTTCAGTTGTCAAGCGCGCTCGTATTCTCCGCCGGATGCCACTCGATCCGGTCGTCGTCCGCGACAACCTTCTCGATTACGGCGCGCGAACGTTCTGGGCGCTCGTTGTGGCCGCGGTCACGCTTCTGATCGCGAGGGGAGTCCGCGGCGCGACCATGCGGGTGCTCGCCCGCAACCGCGCTCAAGCCAACGTCACGATCCTCCTCGGGAACATCTCGCAACTCGCGATTATCACGGTCGGCGTACTCGCGATCCTCGCGATCTACACCCGCGACGCTTTCGGTTGGATCCTGACGTCCTTCAGCGTCGTCGGCCTTGTCATCGGTCTTTCGCTTCAGGACATCCTCAAGAACTTTTTCGCCGGGGTGTGGGTCCTCGTGGAACGGCCCTTCCGCATCGGGGACAGCATCGAGGTCACCGGATACAGCGGCACCGTTGAAGAGATCTCGTTCCGTACGACGCAGCTACGGACCGATGACGGTCGTGAAGTCATCGTCCCGAATGGCACCTTCATGACGTCGGCAGTCGTGAACCTGACCCGTTTCCCGACGCGCAGAGCGGCCGCATGGCTGGTCGTGCCGGCGGACGAGAAGGCCGTCACCACGGAAGACATCCGCGCGGCTCTCGCGACGGCGGAGGGGGTCGCCCCTGAGCCACCGCCCTCGGTGGAGCTCCGCAGCGTGGCCGAGGGAAGGGCCCAATACCTGGTGACGTTCTGGGCCGCGAACCGCGACGTGACTCTGGCTCAGGCCCTGCGCGCCCTTCGGGCACGGTTCCCGCAGGGAGAAGTCCGCATTGGCTAACCGGATCCGCGTGCCAAAGGACATGGCCGAGGTGGTGGACCTCATCCGCCGACTGCCGACCTACATCCGTTTGGTGTGGGCGCTCTTACGCGATGGCCGCGTCCCCGCGCAGCAGAAGCTCATCCTCGTGGGGATTGGCGCGTACCTTTTCTTTCCAATCGACCTGATCCCGGACTTCGTGCCGGTGCTCGGGCAGCTCGACGACCTGGCCGTCGTGCTCCTTGGCCTCGACCTCTTCATTCGGAGCGCACCTGCCCCCCTCGTCGAGGAGCACCTCGCGAAGATCTCGCAGGACAAGGATCAGCTCAGCCGCGACATCGCCACCGCCGAGCGGCTCCTCGGGGACCGCGTCGGCGATGTCCGCGATACTGTGGAGAAGCTCCGCACGCAGGGTCGCAAGACGACAGGTCGGAAGAGGGGAAGTACATGAGCGACCGCGACTCGGGTCCCGGCTTCTTTGGCGTCATCGAGGCCCTGCTCGCGATCGTCGGCGCCCTCACCGTGATGGGCGTCCTCGCGGTCGCGGCGTCGGTGCTCGCCTGGGAAATGGAGCTGCGGCGCAGCGAGCAGGACACAGCGCTCGACGAGGCGTCCACCTCCTCCTAGACCCGGTGCGCGTCATCCTCAAGGCGGAGGTCCGGGGCCTAGGCCGGACGGGTGAAATAAGGGACGTCGCCGATGGCTACGCGCGCAACTACCTTTTGCCGAAGGGCCTTGCGATCGAGGCGACCGGCGGCGAGCTCAAACACCTCGCCCAGGAACGTCAGGCGTCCAAGTCAAAGAAGGATCGCGCGCACCAGGACGCGGAAGAGCTGGCCAAGCGCCTCGGCGCGGTCACCCTCGTGTTCAAGCTGAAGGCGGGGGAGCAGGGCAAGACCTTCGGGAGTGTCACCGCGAAGGAGCTGGCGGAGGCCCTGAAGAAAGAAGCGAAGGCCGAGATCGACAAGACGAAGATCGTCCTTCACGAGCCCCTCCGATCGCTCGGTATCCACCGGATCGAGGTTCGTCTCCTGCCGGACGTTCGAGCGGATGTGACTGTCGCGATCGAGCCGGCGTAAGTCGTGGTCCAGGCTTTCCGCCGGCCCGGCGTGCGCCTGGTCCTGACGAGCGGAACGCTGCTCTTCGTCGAGCTGGTGCTCCTCCGCTGGATCCCCGCGAATGTCACCTACATCGGGTTCTTCGCGAACTTCCTTCTGATGGCGAGCTTTCTTGGCATCGGCATAGGCATTCTCTTGGGTCGGCAATTCGCGAAGGTCTCGTGGTCTCCATTCCCGGGTCTGCTCCTGCTCGTAATCGCCCTGATCCTCGGTGCAAAGCTCGATGTCCAGATTCGCGCGAGCAACGAGATCTTCTTCGGTCTCTCCGAGAGTCATGCGGCCGACGCGAACTTCGTGGTGCTTCCCCTCGTGTTCGTCCTCGTGGCCGCGGTCATGGGCGCCCTGGCGCTCCCTCTTGGCTCACTACTTGGCTCCATGCCGCCGCTCCGCGCATATGCGCTCGACATCGTTGGGTCAATCGGCGGTATCGGCCTCTTCACCGGGCTCTCGGTACTCAGCACCGAGCCGCCGGTCTGGTTCGGCGTCCTCGCGCTCCTACTGACGGGGCTCGCGTTGGCGCGACGTCTGACCCGCTTTTCGCTGATCAACGCCGTGTTCGTTTTGGCCACATGCGGGCTGGTGCTCGGCGCCACGGCCAGCGGCGATCTCTGGTCTCCGTATTACCGCATCACCGTGCAGCGGCCGACCGGATCCGACGCGACGATCTCCGTCAATGGGATCCCGCACCAGGCGATGCACGCGGTGGAAGTTGGCCAGACCCCGGCCGAGCCCTTCTACGACCAGATCTATCAGTGGTTCCCGGGCCGGAGCTTTGGGCACGCCCTCGTGATCGGGGCTGGCAGCGGAACGGACACGGCCTACGCGCTCGCCAACAAGGTGCGGGCGGTCGACGCGGTGGAGATCGACCCGCGCATCCTCGAGCTCGGCGAACGCGAGCATCCCGATCATCCGTACTCGGACCCACGTGTCCGCCGGTACGTTGACGACGGGCGCGCGTTCCTGCGCGCGAGCTCCGATCGCTATGACCTCATCGTGTTCGCGCTCCCCGATTCGCTGACGCTCGTGAGCACGAGCGCGAACCTGCGGCTCGAGTCGTTCCTGTTCACCCGCGAGGCGTTCACCAGCGCGCGCGACCACCTCGCGCCGGACGGCGTGTTCGTCCTCTACAACTACTACCGGCAGCCGTGGCTTCTCGCGAAGATCGAAGGCATGCTCGCGGATGTCTTCGGGACGCAGCCCCTGGTGCGCCGGTACGACGCGGCGATCGGTTCGGCGGCGGTGCTCGCGGCGAGCGCGGTCGCGTTTCCTGTGTCGGGCCAGGCAGCGCTCGCGGCGAGCCCGACCGAGTTCCCGTCTGGGGCGACCGACGATTGGCCATTCCTCTATCTGCGCGATCGCTCGATCGCGTCGTATTACCTGATCGCGCTCGCATTCGTGCTGCTAGTCGCCGCGGTCGGGACCGCGCTGGCCGGGCGCCTCGTGGCCGTGCCCCTCGCGGCCTTCAGTCCGCACTTCTTCCTACTCGGCGCGGCTTTCCTCCTGCTCGAGACACGGAGCCTCACGATCTTCAGCCTCCTGTTCGGGACGACGTGGACCGTCAACGCGATGGCCTTCGCGGCGATTCTTGCGAGCGTGCTGCTCGCCATCGCGGCTAATGCGTTGACACGACCGCCGCGGGCAGTCCTCTACTCGGGCCTGGCCGCCGCGCTGTTCATCGCGTACGTGCTCCCGCCGTCGGCGCTCCTCTTCGATCCCGCGTGGCTCCGCTATCTCGCCGGGGCGGTCATCGCGTTCGCGCCGGTGTTCTTCGCGAACCTCGTCTTCACGGCCTCGTTCCGCGACACGAAGACCGCCGATATGGCCTTCGCCTCGAATCTCCTCGGAGCGATGGTGGGAGGCGTCCTCGAGTACGCCGCGCTGATCGCCGGATATCAGGCCCTCTTGATCATCGTCGCCGTGGTCTACGCCGCGGCCTACCTCGCCGGCTCTCGCATTCGACTGTTCGCGGACAGGCGCCTGGTCGTGGCCGAGCCGGCCTAGGAGCCCTCTCGCGTTTCGCCGAGATCGCGGAACCGCGTGAGATCGGATTGGAAGTGCAGATCGAAGTCGCCGGTCGGGCCGTTGCGGTGTTTCGCGAGCTTGAGACGGATGACACCCTCTTCACGGTCCTTGCGGTCCTTCTGCCAGAGGAACAGGACGAGGTCCGCGTCGGCCTCGAGGGCTCCGCTCTCTCTCAAATCAGAAAGCATCGGCTCGGTGCCGCGCTGCTCGATCTGCCGGGATAGCTGCGAGAGCGCGATCACGGGGACCTCGAGCTCGCGCGCGATCGCTTTGAGCGAGCGGCTGATGCGAGCGACTTCCAGGACGCGGCTCTCCTCGTCCTGTACCCCTTCGATGAGCTGCAGGTAGTCGATCACGACGAGGTCGAGGCCGCGCTCCGCCTGAAGTCGGCGGGACTTCGCGAGGATGTCGGTCACCGTGAGGCGGCTCGACTCCTCGACGAAGATCGGGGCCTGCTGCAGCTCACTAGAGGCGGCGGAGATCGCGGTGAACTCCTGTGTCGAGAGGCGGCCGCGGCGCATCCGGTTGCCGTCAATCTCGGCGAGCATCGAGATCAGGCGCTGCACCACCTGCATCTCGCTCATCTCCATCGAGAAGAACGCGCACGTCTTGCGCTGCACTACGGCCGCGTGCTCGACGATGTTCAGCGCGAGACTTGTCTTGCCAAGACCCGGACGGCCCGCGATGAGGATCAGATCCGATGCCTGGAGACCGCCGGTCTTCTTGTCGAGCGACTCGATCCCGGTGCGAATTCCGACGCGAAGATCACCGCGAGCGTCGATCTGCTCGGCGTAGCGTCGGAGGGCGACGTCCAGCGGAACAATGTCGCGATGGAGCGTCGTCTCACTCACGGCGAAGAGAAGCTCCTGCGCGTCCGAGACCGCCGCGGCCGAATCCTCGCGCGTGAGCGCGAGACGCGCGATCTCATTCGCGACGCCGATGAGTCGGCGAAGGAGGGCGGTGCGCTCGACGATCGCCGCGTAGCTGGAGGCGTGCGCGACCGTCGGCACGTTCTGCATGAGACCGACGAGGAACTGCGAGCCGCCGATCGCCTCGAGCTCGTCGTGCGCGACCAGCTCCGACTGCACGTTGGCGAATCCGACCTGCTCGCTGCGCTCCGCGACGCGCGCGATGGCCCCGAGGACGATCCGGTGCTGCTCGCGGGATAGATCGGCGGGTGCCAGGCGGCCTCGCGCGACCTCGTTGTAGAGCGCGCCGTCCATGAGCATCGCGCCGAGGAGCGACGCCTCGGCCTCCGGCGTCTCCGGCGGGGGCTTGAGGCCGCGGTCGGTTTGGAGCGTCACGCCGGCGGTCCGCCGACGTCGGACGCCTTCGAGAAGAACTTGGCCTGCTCGCTCTCGAAGAGCAGCTGGAATCCGCCGGTCGGGCCGTTGCGGTTCTTCGCGACCGCGCCGTTGATGAGCCGCGGCGCGCCGGCCGGCGTTTCCTCGCGGTCGCGCCAGAGCATGATCACGATGTCGGCGTCCTGCTCCAGGCTGCCGCCCTCGCGAAGGGTCGAAAGCTTCGGCTCACCCCCGGCATCGCCCGCGGCGCGGGAGAGCTGCGACAGCCCGATCACCACGACACCCAGCTCGCGCGCGAGGGACTTTAGATTCCGCGTGATCGTCGCGATTTCCTGCACGCGATTCTCGTCGTCCTCGCCGGTGCGGATGAGCTGGATGTAGTCGACGATGATCACCTCGATCTTCTCGTGCGTGCTCGCGCGACGGGCCTTGGTCCGGAGCTCCATGATCGAGATGCCGGGCGTGTCGTCGATGAACACGGGCAGCCCGTGCAGCGCCGCGGCCGCGTCGGTGTCGATGATGTTCCCGGTCCGCAGCGCGAGCAGGTCCATTCGCGAGTTCAGTGCGAGGTACCGCGAGACGATCTGCTTCGCATCCATCTCGAGTGAGAAGAGGAGCACCGGGTGTCCGCGTCGCGCGATGTTGAAGCTCATACCGAGCGCGAGGCTCGTCTTTCCGACGGACGGACGCGCCGCGAGGACGATGAGGTCCCCGACGGTGAAGCCCTCGGTGTAGTAGTCGACCTCGCGGAAACCCGACGGGATCCCGCTGACCTCGAACGGACGCTCCATGCGGTCCGTGAGGTGCTCGTAGTTGGACTGCAGTGAGGCTGTGATGTGGCGGAGCTGCGCGTTAGCCGACTCATCGCGGAGCGCGAAGAGTCGCTGCTCGGCACGGTCGAGCGCGAGTGGGATGTCCGTCGGCTCGTCGTAGGCGTCGGCGGCGATGGAGGTCGCCGCGCCCAGAAGGCGCCGCAGGATGGCGCGGTCGCGAACGATGCGTCCGTAGCGGTCGATCTCGGCCGCGGTCGCGACGCCCTCGGCGAGCGCGCGGAGGTACGCCTGGCCGCCTGCCCGGTCGAGCTCCTCGCGGCGCGCGAGCTCCATCTGGATGGTGAGCGGGTCGATCCGTTCCCGCCGCTCGAGGAGTGCCTGCGCCACGTCGTAGATCCGCTGGTGACGAGGGACGTAGAAATCTTCGACTCCGAGGAGGTCCGCGACCTTGAAGATGGCATCGCGATCGATGAGCAAGCTCCCGAGGACCTGCTGCTCGGCGGCCTCGTCGAACGGGACCTGACGATTGGGTGCGCGAGTCTCGAGTGTCACAAGCGCTAGTCTAGAACAGGCGTTCGAATAATGATGGAGGCCTCCGCCGTGATGGCTTCGCGGCGGAAGCCCACCGCGGTCCTTGAAACGCTAGCGTCGATGCGGAACGGCGCGTAGGTCATTTGTCCACCATCTCCTCCACCAGTTCGTCCACATACGCGGTACATCGGTAAAGGAGCGGCCAGGAGTTGCGTGTCCTCGTGACCGGCGGCGCCGGTTTTCTTGGAAGCCACGTCGTCGACGCGCTCCTCGCACGCGGCGATGACGTGATGGTCGTGGACGACCTCTCCACCGGAGATCGCGCGAATCTGGATCGACAGGCCGATTTCGCCGTAGCGGACGTCGCCGATCTCTCAGCGCTCCAACGTGGGATCGGCAGCCGGCGGATCGATGCCGTCGTCCACTGCGCCGCGAAAACGAAAGTGGTCGAGTCGATGACGAAGAGAGACCTCTACGAGCGCGTCATCGTCGGCGGTACGCGCAATGTGGTCGAGACTTCGCGGCGTCTCGGCGCCTCGATTTTCGTGAACATTTCCACGGGGGGCGCGATCTACGGCGAGACGCCGGTGTGCGCGGACGAGACCATACCCGTCGATCCGCAATCGAACTACGGACGGTTCAAGGCGAAAGCCGAGAAGCTCGTCGAATCATCGGACCTGCGCGCCGTGACGCTGCGCCTCGCGAACATCTACGGCCCACGTCAGCGCACTGACCTGGAAGGCGGAGTGATCGCGATCTTCATCGCCTCTTGGAAGCGCGGCGAGCCGATAACCGTGTTCGGCGATGGCAGCTACGAGCGCGACTACGTGTACGTCGCCGACGTCGTTGAGTCCGTCCTGGGCGCGCTCAGTGGAACGCACGCCGGCGTCTACAACGTCGGCACCGGGGTCGCCACGAGCGTGAACGAGCTCGTCTCGGCGCTCACCTCGGTGCTCGGACCGCCGCCTGGCATCGTCAAGGCCCCAGCTCGGCCCGGAGAGGTCCTGCGGGGGTGCGTTGATCCGGCGAAGGCCGCCCACGAAGGCCTCTGGCGGCCGAAGACGCCTCTCGCCCAAGGCCTTCGCCTCACCGCCCTCGCCGAGGGAAGCGCTTGACGGCTCGGCCTAGGATTTCGGCGGGGGAGCGCGCGTATGGCGATGGCGTTGACCGACAAAGACTTGGTCTGCCGCGAGTGCGGGAATCCTTTTGTGTGGACCTCCGGCGAGCAGGAGTTCTATGCGCAGAAGGGCTTGCTCCATGAGCCTCAGCGGTGCCCCGATTGCCGGCGCCGCGCCAAGGCGGAGCGCGCCGCCGCGCGAGCCCAGAGCATGCATGACATCGTCTGCTCCAACTGCGGCCGTCCCGGGCAGGTGCCGTTCGCGCCGCGCACGGACCGACCGGTCTATTGCTCTGAGTGCTTCGAGGCGCGGCGCACCTCGACGAGTCCGATCCCGACGAACTGATCGACCGGCCTCTTTTCTGCATCTCGACCGCCTGTGAGGCGGTTCTTTTTTGGGTTTGTCATGAGCGCGCTCTCTATCCTCGCCGTCCTCGTCGGGATCGGGCACTGGCTCGACGTTACCGATCCGCTCGCGAAGGCCGATGCCATCGTCGCGATCTCGGGCGACACCGGGGCCCGGGCCGAAAGCGCGATCGCGCTATGGAAGCAGGGCTACGCGCCGGTTCTCATCTTCTCGGGCGGCTCGAGCGATCCTGAGTCGGTGGCCTCGGCCGAGCTCATGAAGCGCACCGCCGTGGCGGCCGGTGTTCCGGCGAACGCGATCGTCGTTGAAGGGACTTCGGCCACGACCGAGGAGAACGCGCAGCGCGTCGCGGATCTCATGAAGCGCCAGGGCCTGCGGTCCGCGATCCTGGTGACGAGCCCGTACCACCAGCGGCGGGCAGCCATTCTGTTCGAGCGTGAGTTCGGCCCCGCCTCGCTTTCGTTCCGCAACCGTCCCGCGAACGATCCGGACTGGGACGCGAACCTCTGGTGGATGCGCGAGCCATCGCGCACCCTCACCGTCATCGAGCTCGCGAAGCTTGGCGCGCTGGTCGCCGGGCAGCTGCCGGGATAGCATTCGAATACGTGCCGGTGACGGCCATCGTCGGTGCTCAGTGGGGCGACGAGGGCAAAGGCAAGATCACGGATCTCCTGGCGCAGGAGGCGGATCTGGTCATCCGATTCCAGGGCGGCAACAACGCCGGTCACACGGTCGTCAACCAGCACGGCACGTTCAAGCTTCATCTCGTGCCGAGCGGGATCTTCAACCCTGATGCGCTCTGCGTCCTCGGCCCAGGGTGCGTCGTCGACCTCGCGTTCCTCTGCCGCGAGCTCGCTGACCTCGAGCGGAATGGGATCTCGACCGCGAACCTCCGCGTGAGCGACCGCGCGCATCTCCTCATGCCGTGGCACATCGCGCTCGACCGTCTCGATGAGCGCGAGCGGGGCCGCAAGAAGCTCGGCACGACCGGGATGGGGGTCGGGCCCGCGTACTCGGACAAGGTCGGTCGCCACGGTATTCAGGTCTACGAGGTCCTCGATCCGAGGAGCTTCCGCGCGCGGGTCAAGCGTGAGCTCGAGACGAAGAACGCGATCCTGGAGCGCTTCGGCGATGCTCCGCTCGACGCGGAGGAAGTCGCTGACGGGGTCCTCGCGGCCGCGTCCAAGCTCGGCGACCGCATCGTCGACACGCTTCCTCTGGTGGAGTCCGCGCTCGCGAAAGACGCACGCGTGCTACTCGAAGGGCAGCTCGGCGCCATGCGCGATCTCGACTGGGGGATCTACCCGTACGTGACGAGCTCGAATCCGCTCGCCGGGGGCGCGAGCGTCGGGGCGGGCATCCCGCCGCGCAAGATCACGCGAGTCATCGGGGTCGTGAAGGCGTACTCGACCGCGGTCGGCGAGGGCCCGTTCCCGACCGAGCTGCGGGGCGAGGAGGCGACCGCGCTCCGCGAGCGCGCGCACGAATACGGGGCCACGACGGGTCGTCCCCGGCGCGTCGGCTGGTTCGACGCCGTCGCCGCGCGGCACGCGCACCGCCTCAACGCGTTCACGGAGCTCGCCGTCACCAAGCTCGACGTCCTGGACGTGTACCAGCGGATCCCGTTCTGCGCGAGCTACGAACTCGACGGCAAGCGTACGTCCGACATGCCGACGACCCTCGTGCTCGAGCGAGCGCGCCCGTGCTACGAGACCCTCGAGGGCTGGTCCACGGCGATCACCGGCGTGACCGAGCGCGGGGCGCTGCCGCCAAAAGCCACCGCGTACCTCGACCGCATCGCGGAGACCGTCGGGGCGCCGGTGGGAATGATCGGCGTTGGACCCGAACGCGCCGCGACCCTCCTCTAACATCGCCACGCCGTGAGCAGCCTCATCGACATCGCATTCCCCCACCGGCGTCGGCGCTCGTTCGGTGCCGCCTCGTTCGCCTTCACGTTCCTCGTGCTGCTCCTCGAGGTGGAGCTGCTTGCCTTCATCGGCGTGGCCATAGCGGCCCGCCAGCTGCAGCTGTGGTGGGATCTCCAGCCAATCGTGTTTCCCACCGCCTGCTTGATCAGCCTGGCCGCGGCCATCGTGTTCTGGTGGCGCGCCCGCTCCTGGAGCAAGCATCGGGTCGAGACCGCCGAGGCCTGGGCGCGCAGCGGGCCGACCCTCGGACAGCAACTGGCCCAAAGGGGCGAATAACCCGCGGGCCTGTAGGTCCTTCGCAGAAAACGACATTGCGCGGTGTGGTCGCAGTCCCAATGGGTTAGAGCCGTTCGCCTCGCAGGTCCGATCTGGCCGTCTACTCGCGCTGAGATAGTTTCCCTCAGCACCCTTGGCGCGAAGCGACCGAGGAGACGCGCTCAGGGCTCGTCGACTCCCTCTTAGCCGATACACTTGCCCGGGTGAGGGCGGCGGATTGACCCGGGAGGACAAGTTCGCCAAAGAAGGTCTGACCTTCGACGACGTCCTCCTGATCCCGGCCCGCAGCGACATCCTCCCGACCCAGGTCTCGACCGAGACCCGCCTCACGAACGAGATCCGCCTCGACATCCCGATCCTTTCCGCCGCGATGGACACCGTCACCGACGCGCGCCTCGCGATCGCCCTCGGACGTCTGGGCGGCCTTGGCGTCATCCATCGCAACCTCACGATCGCGGAGCAGGCTGACGAGGTTCGACGCGCAAAGGATGCGGACGTACTCGTGGGCGCCGCCGTGGGCGTGGCCGGCGACGCGGACGAGCGGGCCGCGGCACTCGTCGGAGCGGGCGTCGACGTGATCGTCGTCGACACGGCACACGGGCATTCAGCCGCTGTCGTCCGTATGGTCGAGAAGGTCAAGGCCAGGCATCGCGTCGAGGTCATCGCCGGCAACGTCGCCACCGCCGAGGGCACCGAGGAGTTGATCGCGGCAGGCGCCGACTGCGTGAAGGTCGGGATGGGTCCCGGTGCGATATGCACCACCCGGATCGTCGCCGGCGCCGGCATGCCGCAGATCACGGCGGTCTTCGACTGTGCCGAAGCCGCCGACCGGCACGGCATCCCAATCTGCGCCGACGGTGGCATCCAGCACTCAGGGGACCTCGCCAAAGCCATCGGCGCCGGCGCGTGGACCGTGATGCTGGGCGGACTTCTCGCGGGCGTCGACGAAGCGCCTGGGGATGTCGTCGAAAGCGACGACGGGAGCTTCAAGTCGTATCGCGGAATGGGCTCGCTCGGCGCTATGGAAGCGCGCCGCTCGCGCGATCGCTACGGCCAGGCGGACGTCGGCGAGTTTTCCAAGCTCGTTCCCGAGGGGGTCGAGGGCCGCGTTCGGGCGCTCGGTCCTCTCGCTGCGGTCGTGCACCAGCTCGTCGGCGGTCTCCGCGCCGGCATGGGGTACGCAGGCGCGGCGACGATCGACGATCTCCGCGTGAAAGCGCGCTTCGTCCGCATCTCTGGCGCCGGACTTCGCGAATCGCACCCGCACGACATCCGCATCACGGCGGAAGCCCCGAACTATCGGGTTCGGGCTTAGTCCGTGAACCGCCCCGAGATCGATCGCCCCGAGACCGGGGCGAAAGGCGCATCGTCCGCCCGGGCGACCATCGCCATCCTCGACTTCGGTTCGCAATACACACAGCTGATCGCGCGGCGCGTCCGCGAATCACGCGTGTACTGCGAGATCTCTCCGCACGACGTGACGCCTGCCGAGCTCCGCGCGCGGAATGTGATCGGCGTGATCCTTTCCGGCGGTCCCGCGAGCGTGTACGAGCCGGGCGCGCCGAGCGTCGATCCGGGTGTCATCTCCGGTGAGTTTCCCGTCCTCGGGATCTGCTACGGAATGCAGCTCATGGCCCATATCCTGGGTGGCGATGTCGTCGCGGAAGGAAAGCGCGAGTACGGCCCCGCGACCGTCGAGATCCGTGATCGCGCTGGAATCTTCGAGGGCCTCTCCGCCCAGGAGCGCGCGTGGGTGAGCCACGGCGACACGGTGCGACGCGCACCGAACGGCTTCACCGTCCTCGCGAGCACGACCAGCGTCCCGGTCGCGGCTATGACCGACGGCCGCACGCGCTACGCGGTGCAGTTCCATCCCGAGGTCGCCCACACGCCGCACGGCGCAGAGATCCTTCGCAACTTCCTCTACCGCGTTTGCGGCGCCACCGGCGACTGGACGCCGGCCGCGTTCGTCGAGGAGGCGGTGCGCGAGCTCCGCGCGAAGATCGGCGACCGCCACGCTATCTGCGCGCTCTCGGGCGGCGTTGACTCGGCGGTCGCGGCGACTCTCGTTGCGCGCGCGATCGGGGATCGCCTCACGTGCGTGTTCGTCGACACCGGCCTCCTGCGCGCGAACGAGGCCGAGGAGGTCGTGGCGACCTTCGGGCCGCGCCTTCGGCTCATCCACCTTGACGCGGCAGATCGCTTCCTCGCGAAGCTCGAGGGTGTCGACGACCCCGAGCGCAAGCGCGCGATCATCGGCGAGGAGTTCGTGCGCTGCTTCGAGGAGCAGGCCGAGCGCGTCGGACGCGTCGATCTCCTCGTGCAGGGCACGATCTACCCCGACGTTATCGAGTCGCGCTCGCGCGAATCGAAGACGAGCGCCCGGATCAAGACGCACCACAACGTTGGCGGGCTTCCCGAAGTCATGGCGCTCGAGGTCGTCGAACCGCTCCGCCGCCTCTTCAAAGATGAGGTCCGCCGCGTCGGCGCGGAGCTCGGCATACCCGAAGACATCCTCTGGCGGCATCCGTTCCCCGGTCCCGGACTGGCGGTGCGCGTGCTCGGGCCGGTCGATCGCGAAAGCCTCGAGACGCTGCGGAGAGCGGACGCGATCTTTCTCGAGGAGCTGCGCGCTGCGGATCTCTACCGCACGGTCGCGCAGGCGTTCGCGGTGCTCACACCCGTTCGCAGCGTCGGCGTCCAGGGGGACTTCCGCACGTACGGCGCGCTCGTCGCGCTTCGCGCGGTGACGACCGAAGACTTCATGACCGCGGATTGGGCGCGCCTTCCGTACGCCCTGCTCGAGCGAGTCTCGACGCGCATCGTCAACGAGGTGACCGGCGTGAATCGCGTGGTCTACGACGTCTCGTCGAAGCCACCGGCGACGATCGAGTGGGAGTGAGGTTTTGAGAGGCCTCCTTGGCGGCGAAGGCGTCTACAAGAAGATCTGGGAACAGCGCAAGCAGCGCAGTCCGGGACGATCGCCGGGCGCGCCGGGTCTCAACTGCCTCGTTCTCGGCGGCGGCGGCCGCGAATATGCGATCGCCTGGCGCCTCGCGAACTGCAACAGCGTGGCGACCATCGACGTCGTTCCTGGCAACGCCGGCCTCTCGCTGTTCACGCGGGTTCTCGACAAGCGGCCGGACGACGTCGCGTGGCTCGACGAGCACGTGCTCGCGTCCTTCATCGACCTCGCGATCGTCGGAACCGATGAGCTCATCGCGTTGGGGATGGGCGACGCGCTTCGCCGCTCGGGCATCGCGGTGGTCGCTGCGTCGAAAGAGGCGTCGAAGGTGGAATGGTCGAAGTCGTTCGCGAAGGAGCTGATGGCCGAGGCTGGCGTGCCCACGGCGCGATCGGAATCCTTCGCCGATGCGGCCGCCGCCAAGGACGCGCTCCCGCGCTGGGATCCACCGGTGGTGATTAAGGCCGACGGCCTCGCGCTGGGCAAGGGCGTCACCATCGCGCGGACGCTCGAGGAGGCGGTCGAGGCTCTCGCTACGCCGCCCGCGAACAGCGGGCGCGTGCTGCTTGAGGAACTACTAGAGGGGCAAGAAGCCTCTCTCCAGGCGCTCGTCGATGGCGAGACCGTCGTTGCGCTTCCGCCCGCGCGCGATCACAAGCGTGCCGGCGACGGCGACACCGGTCCGAACACCGGCGGCATGGGCGCGTTCTCGCCGACCAGCGTGCTGCCCGACGACCAGGCGCAGGCTCTCGCGAACGAGGTCATCGCCCCTGTGGCCAAGGCGATGGCGAAGCGAGGGACGCCGTATCGCGGCGTCCTGTATGCCGGGCTCATGAAGACCACGGACGGCTGGAAAGTCCTCGAGTACAACGCTCGCTTCGGCGATCCAGAAGCCGAGGTCACGCTTCCGCGGATCGAAGGCGATTTCGCGAAGCTCCTCGTCGCTTTGGGGGAAGGCCGTCTCGCGCAGTACGTCGCCGCGGAGCCGATCCGCTTCAGCAATCGCGCGTACGTCGACGTCGTCCTGTGCGCCGAGAACTATCCGGGGATGCCCAGGACCGGCATGGCTATCGAGGGGCTCGATCGCCTGCCCGAGAACGTGCTCGCGTTCCATGGGGCGACCAAGCGTGGTGCGGCCGGCAACGTCGTCGTAGCCGGCGGTCGGGTCATGCACATGGTCGCGAGCGGCGAGAACCTCGCGGAAGCGCGCGAGCGCGCGTATGCGGGGGCTCTGCACGTGACGTTCGAGGGCAAGTTCTATCGTTCGGACATCGCGCGGCAGGAGGTGGCGGTCGCTTGACGACACCGAGGGTCGCGATCGTCATGGGGTCCACATCCGACCAAGCGACGATGCATCTGGCCGCGGAGACGCTCGAAAACCTCGGCGTCGAGTTCGAGACGCGTGTTCTCTCCGCGCACCGCACCCCCGAGGCGCTTCGCGAGTGGGTCGACGCACTCGAGGCGCGTGGCGTCCGCGTCGTCATCTGCGGGGCGGGCGGCGCGGCGCATCTTGCCGGCGCGGTGGCCGCGCTCACGACGCTGCCCGTGATCGGCGTCCCGCTCGTCGCGCCGAATGCGATCGCCGGCGGGCTCGACGCGCTCCTCTCGACCGTCCAGATGCCTCGCGGCGTGCCGGTGGCGACCGTCGCGGTGGGCGAACCCGGTGCCGCGAACGCCGGAATACTTGCGGCCCAGATCCTTGCGACCGGCGATGAGCTCCTGGCGATCCGCCTCAAAGAGATGCGCGAGCGCACCGCCGCGAAGGTGATTGCGGGATGACCATCACGAGCCGCTTCGACACGGTCTCGCCGATGGATTCGCGCTTCTACGGAGGCGACCCGGCGCTCTACAAGGCGCTCCACCCTTACCTATCCGCGGCGGCCGCGATCAAGTACATGGCGCGAGTCGAGGGCGCGCTCGCCCTCGCCCTCGCGGACGTCGGCATCACCGACAAGGGCGTCGCGAACGCGATCGCGACCGCCGCCGATCGCATCACCGCGCAGGAAGTGGCCGAGGAGGAGACGCGCACGCGGCATGACGTGCGCGCGCTCGTGAACGTCATCCGTGCGCAAGTGCCCGACGAAGCCAAGCGCTTCGTGCATCTTGGCGCGACGAGCTACGACATCGTCGACACCGCGAACGCGCTCCGCTATCGCGAGTGCATCGACCGCGTCGTCGTTCCCACCGTCGCGGTGCTCATCGCGAAATGCATCTCCATCGCCGAGGCGGAGGCCGACACGGCTCAGATCGGGCGCACGCACGGCCGTCACGCCGAGCCGGTGACGTTCGGCTTCGCGATGGCGGAGTACGTTTCGCGTCTCGGCGATCGTCTCGAGCAGCTCCGCCTCGCGGCCAGGCGCCTTCCGGGCAAGCTCTCGGGAGCCGTCGGTGCGTACAACGCGCTCGCGCTCCTCACGGAAAATCCACGAGCGCTCGAGCGTCGCTTCCTCGCGAGCCTTTCGCTCCACGCGGCTCCGGTGTCGACGCAGATCGTCCCGCCGGAAGGCTGGACCGATCTCGCGCACGCCTGCGTGAGCTCCCTGGGCGTGATGGCCAACCTCGCTGACGACATGCGGCAGCTCCAGCGGAGCGAGATCGGCGAGGTCGCGGAGTCATTCGCCGCGGAGCAGGTGGGATCGTCGACCATGCCCCACAAGCGCAACCCGGTCTCCTTCGAGAACGTGAAGTCGATCTGGAAAGCGATCGCGCCGCGAATGCTCACGACCTACATGGACCAGATCAGCGAGCACCAGCGCGACCTCACGAATTCGGCGTCGCAGCGTTTCCTCGGCGAGATCCTGGCTGCGACGACGTACGCGGCGGGTCGCCTCGCGTCGTCTCTTGACGGCATGCGCGTCGACCGTGACCGCTTGAAAGCGAACCTCTCGATGTCGCGGGGCGCCATCGCCGCCGAGCCGCTGTACGTCCTGCTCGCCAAATACGGCCACCCCGACGCCCACGAGGTAGTGCGCCGGCTCACGCTCGAGGCCGAGCGCGGGTCGCGCTCGCTCCTGGAGGTCGCGACGCTCGATACCGAGCTTCGCGAGTACCTCACGAAGTTCACCGCCGACGAGCGGCGGATCCTCGAGCGGCCCGAGGAATACCGCGGTCTCAGTGCCGAGGTCGCGCGGGATATCGCATCGGCGTGGCGCGAGCGCCTCAAGGGCATCCTCCCCGAGTGAGCGTCTTGCTCGAATCGCGGGTCGACGGCGCCACCCTCTTCCGCCGCGGCAAGGTGCGCGACGTCTACGAGGCCGGCGGGGACAAGCTCGTCATCGTCGCGAGCGATCGACTGTCGGCGTTCGACGCGGTTCTCCCCACGCCCATCCCCGACAAGGGTCGCGTGCTGACCCAGCTCTCCAACTTCTGGTTCCGCAAGACCGAGAAGATCGTGCCAAATCATCTGGTCTCGACCGATCTCCGCCGCTTTCCAAAGGCCTTCCGCGATTCGCGGTCGCTGGCCGGCCGCGCGGTGCTCGTGCAGCACTGCGAGCGCATCGACATCGAATGCGTCGCCCGCGGTTACATCTCCGGCTCGGCCTGGACCGAGTACAAGGCGCTCGGGACCGTGGCCGGGGAGGAGCTGCCGAAGGCGCTCATCGAGTCGGAGCAGCTCGCCAAGCCGATCTTCACGCCGGCCACGAAAGCCGAGTCGGGACACGACCAGAACATCAGCAGGGCGCAGCTCGCCGGCATGGTCGGCACCGAGCTTGCCCGCGAGCTGGAGCGCCTCACGCTTGCGCTCTATGGCTTCGCCCACGACTTCGCGGCCGCGAAGGGACTCATCCTCGCCGACACGAAGTTCGAGTTCGGCATGTACGACGGGCACATCGCGCTCATCGACGAGATCCTGACGCCGGACTCCTCGCGCTACTGGGACGCCGAGGCGTACAAGCCCGGGAGCTCGCCCGCGTCGTTCGACAAGCAGTACGTCCGCGATTTCCTCGTGCGAAGCGGCTGGAACAAGGAGCCACCGGCGCCGGCGCTTCCACCAGATGTAGTGAAGGGCACGAGCGAGCGCTACCGAGAGGCGTACAAACGGATCGTCGGGAAGGAGCTGTCATGAGATTCGTCGCGCGCGTCCTCGTCCGGCCGAAGGCCGAGGTCCGCGATCCGCAGGGCGAGGCGGTCCTCGCGGCGCTGCGCTCGCTCGGCCACGACGTCGCCGAGGTGCGCACCGGCAAGGAGATCGTCGTGACCTTCACCGCCGAGGACGAGCGCACGGCGCGTGAGACCGCGGAGCGGATGGGGGACCAGCTGCTCGCCAATCCGGTGATCGAAAGCTATGAGGTCGCGATCCAGATGGCGGCGCAGGCTACGGCGCGTGCGTGAGGCCCATCGCCTCGATCTCCCGGTCGCTGAAGGCGGTCGGGCAGGTGGGCTCGCTGCCTGCGACAACCTGGCAGCGCATAGGCGAGTACATCATCCCCGTGGCATGAAAAGTGGGCTGAGGGTCCGACCAGTGGCCGTCGGTCGTTCCGGGTCCGTAGCAGCACCAGATGTGCCCGAGCTCGTGCAGCGTGGTCGCCATGATCTCCGGCACCGAGAGATGCCTCCCGTCGACGGTGTGCACGATGATCGACCGCGAGATGATCTTTCCGTCGCGGGTGTGCTGGGTGAGCGCCGACGTCCCGGCTGAGCCGTTGAGCTCGACGTCGATGTCCGCATCGGTGCGGATCGAGAGCTTGCCGCGGCCATTCGTCGCTGCCGCCCAGGCATCGGGAAGGGCACCGGCGATCGAATCCCGCAGCCCTGGAAGGCGCGAACGCCCATCGGCATCCCCGGTGTTCGTCGCGAACACATGGACCGACAGGAATGCTGCCGAGATGAGCGGCGCGACCGTCGACGTCGGACGACCGAACGCGCGGCATGATGTCGCGAGCATGAGAACGATGACGATCGCGCAGAGGCTCCTCACGCGACGAGGGTACGGCCTGTGACCCGCGTTGCCATCGTCCGTTATCCGGGAACGTGGAGCGATCGCGACTTCGCGCACGCGCTCTCACTCGTTCAGGGGATCGAGTCGGAGATCCAGTGGCACGAGGACGTGGACCTACACGGTTTTGATGCCGCGATCGTCCCCGGCGGGTTCAGCTACGGCGACTACCTGCGCGCCGGCGCGATCGCAAAGCTCTCGCCCGGGACCGCGGAGCTTCGGCGGTTCGCCGCGGACGGCGGCGCGATCCTCGGAAGCTGCAACGGCTTTCAGATTCTCTGCGAGGCCGGACTCTTGCCGGGCGCCCTCATCCGCAACAGCGATCTCGCGTACCGCTGCGACTGGGTACGCGTCCGCGTGGAGAGCGACCAGACGCCGTTCACGAGCGGACTTCGCGGCGCGGTCTTGCGCATGCCGATCGGCAACGGCGAAGGCTGCTGGGTGGCTGACCCGGAGACGCACGCGCGCGTCGAAGCGGCCGGGCAGGTTCTCTTCCGATACGTCGACGAACGCGGCATCGTGACAGCGGCTGCGAATCCGAACGGCTCGCTCGGAAACATCGCCGGCGTGACGAACGAGACCGGCAACGTCGTGGGGCTCATGCCGCACCCGGAGCGCTGCGTAGAAGCGCTTCTTGGGGGTACGGATGGGTATCGGATCCTGGTAAATCTCGTCGGAGCGCGCTACGGCACGGCTCCTGCCTTATATAGATAGGTATGGACCTCTTCGAAAAGCAGGCCCAGCTGCAAAGTCTCTTCCAGACTTCACCGGTCGACGCGGCCTACGCGCAGGGGACGGTCACCGGCAGACGGATCGCGGGCACGTACCAGGATCTCGACATCGCGCTTCTTCTTCTCCAGCGTGTGAGCGCGAGCGAGTTCTTCGACTACCAGGTCTATTTCGTGAGCGAGCTCTCCAAGGCGCTCGAGATCGAGGGCCTCGATGTCGTGATCCTTAATCAGGCGTCGCTCTTACAGCGCGCGCAGATAATCCGGAGCTGGAGCCTTCTCTACCAGCGCGACCAGAAGCGGCGGGTGCATTTCGAGGCGCGCTCGGTGATGGACTACCTCGAGTTCAAGAAGTACGACGACGTCCAGTCAAAAGCGCTCGCCGAGCGGACGCGCGGCGACCGCTTCGCCATCGATGCCGCCTACGTGCGGGCGCGCATCGCGCGGCTGCGCGAATACACGACGCTCCTGAATGACCTCCGGCCGATCGAGCACACCAAGTTCAAGGCGGACCCCAAGCTCTACGGCTTGGCGCAGTGGCACCTGCAGCAGGCGGTCGAGCTCCTGTTCGGGACCGGCGCGTATCTCGTGACCGCTCTCGCCCTTCCCAAGCCCGAGGCGTACCACGATATCCTCGACGCGCTTGCCGGTCACGCGGTGATCGAGCGAGCGCTCGCGTACCGGCTCGAGCACCTCGCCAACTTGCGGAACCTGCTCGCCTACGACCGCGAGCAGACCGACATTGACGACGTCTACAGCCAGATCCAGACCCGTATCCCGGACCTAGTCGCCTTCGCCGACCAGGTCGAGAAATTCGTGGGTACCGGAGACCTCTCCTAGTCCGCTACGCTGTCCCCTGATGGCGCGCGGAGCGATCTCCCGGACGTGAGCGTGTCCCCAGCCCTGGGGACCACGAAAACGGCGCAGCCTAACCAGATTCCACAGGACGTAGGCCTCACCGCGTACGAAGCCGCCCTCGTGCGCGATCTGGTCGGCCGCGAGCCGAACGCCCTCGAGTGGGCGATGTTCGGTGCGATGTGGAGCGAACACTGCGCGTACAAGCACTCGAAGAAGCTCCTGCGCACGCTGCCGTCGCGCGGCGCGTCCGTCGCCGTCGGTCCCGGCGAGAACGCAGGCGCCGTCGACCTCGGCGGAGGACTCCTCTGCGTGTTCAAGGTCGAAAGCCACAACCACCCGTCGGCGATCGAGCCGTTCCAGGGCGCGGCGACCGGGGTCGGCGGGATCCTCCGCGACGTCTTCGCGATGGGCGCGCGCCCGACCGC
>JALYSZ010000383.1 GCA_030854525.1 Chloroflexota bacterium
TAGCGTTCCGTACCTGGTGCGCGCCGGCGCCGCCCCGCACGAAGCAGGCGACGTCGCCTTCGACGAGCTCGCGCTCCCCCTCTGGTGTTCGCAGTGTCGGACGGCCGCGAAGGACGACCAACCACTCCTCGTTCGCGTGATGGAGGTGGTACGGCCAGAGCTTCTTGCCGGGATCGACCTCGTACACGCTTCCGGCGAGGAGTTCGGCGCCGATCCGCTTGCCGCTCCCGGCCTGTCGAATCCGGAATCCCTCGTGCTCCATTTGGGCGTCGCACGCAATCGTGAGCAGGTTGGCGATCTCCACGTCCGTAAGGTTACGCGTCGGTGAAACACCACCCGCAACCAGCCGGTTCGAGAGCGATTGCTAGCCGGTTCGAGAGCCATTCCTGGACGCTCGCACATGCCAGGCAGGACGCGCGTAGACTCGCTCGGTCTTCAGTCTGACCAGAGCCGGTGACCGGAGGGGTGAATGAACGACTATGCGATCAGGGCGCTTGATGCCTCGACGTGGGATGCGTTCGCGCTTCTCGCTGAGAAGCACAAGGGCATGGGGTTCGGCGGCTGCTGGTGCACCTGGTTCCATTCGCGGGTAGGCAGGCCCGAGGGCGAAAAAGGCCGCCCCTGGAAGGAGCGTCTCGTTCGCGAGGGCGACGCTCATGCGGCCCTGGTCTTCGACGGCGCCGCCGCGGTGGCCTGGTGCCAATACGGCTCTCCGGACGAGCTCCCGAACATCCATCACCGCAAGGAATACGAGGCGACCAACACGGATGAGCCGCCCGACTATCGCATCACGTGCATCTTCGTCGACAGGGACTATCGACGGAAAGGCGTCGCAGGTGTCGCGCTTAGGGGCGCCCTCGAGCTGATCGCGAAGGCCGGCGGGGGCGCCGTGGAGGGCTATCCGCAGGACACGCAGGGCAAGAAGATTTCGGCCTCCTTTCTCTACAACACCACGCGCAGCCTCTATGAGCAGACGGGCTTCAGCTACGAGCGGCCCAAGGGCAAGAACCATTGCGTGATGCGCCGAACGGTTTCACCCGCCACGAAGCCTCGACGGGCACGCGTCGGGGGACTGTGAGACTCGGTAGGTCGGTCTGTCTGGGACCGTCGCCAGCCTGGTGTTAGCCGTGTCGCATGTGACTCATCCTTGGGGATTGGCCGTTTTGCGTGCCTTCGGAATGATCTGTCTGTGTGGGCGCGGCGGCGCCGGCCTGGTGCCCGCTGTTGGCTTGATCAGGAGCCTGTCCGCCCTTGTGGGCGTGACTCATCACAGTCCTGCCGCGCGGTTTCCCTGCACCCAGGCCGACGTCAACCGGACCCTACGAGTGAAGCCGGAGGATCAGAGGGGATGCTTGCAGATCAGGTGGACTACGTGGTCGGGGTTGATACGCATCGAGACGAGCACGTGTTGGCGGTTGTCGTCGCGGCAACCGGTGTCGTTGTTGCGCAACGGTCGGTGCGTGCGAGCGGACGCGGGTACGCGGAGGCGCTGCGTTTCGCAGCGGAGCACGCAGTTGCTGCTCGTGTCTGGGCGGTCGAGGGAGCAGGTCACTACGGTGCCGGGCTTGCTCGCTTTCTGAGCGGCCGCGGCGAGACGGTGCTCGAGATCGGCCGCGGCCGACGCGACGAGCGGCGGCTGCGGGGTAAGGACGATTCGCTCGACGCGACCCGTGCGGCACGCACGGCGCTGGCGAGCGAGACGCTGACGCTGCCGCGAGCGGGCCAGCGACGCGAAGCGCTTCGACTGCTGCTGCTTGCTCGCCGAAGCGCCGTCGACGTCCGCAGACAGGCGCTCGTCCAGCTGCGCAGCGTGATCGTCACCTGCCCCGACGGTCTCCGCGAGGAGCTGCGCGGGCTGCCCGTGCAGTCTCTGATCAAGCGCTGCAGCCGTCTCCGCCGCTCAACCTCGCGCACACCAGACGAGCTGGCCGCGACGCTCGTGCTGCGCAGCCTCGCCCAACGGGTCAAGGCGGTAACCACAGAGGCGGCCGAGCTCGAAGCCGAGATCCTCGCCCACGTCCGTGCACTTGCACCACAGCTCTTGAACGAGCGCGGCGTCGGCCCGATCGTCGCGGCGCAGCTGATCATCGCTTGGTCACACCCGGGCAGGGTCCGCTCCGAAGCCGCCTTCGCACGGCTCGCCGGCGTCGCGCCGATCCCCGCCTCAAGCGGCCAGACGGTCCGGCATCGACTCAGCCGCGGCGGCGACCGCCAACTCAACCGTGCGCTGCACACCGTCATCCTCCAACGACGACAACACGACCCCGCCACCAAGGCCTACATCGAACGCAGAGTCTCCGAAGGCAAGAGCCGCCGCGACGCCGTCCGGCTGCTCAAGCGCTCCCTCGCCCGCCACCTCTACCGCATACTCAACAACCAGACGCCACTCATGACTTGACACGTCATAGGAGCATCATTCCCGGACACCGGCCCATACGACACCTCTTCCGGTCGACGTCTCTGATGTTTTAGGGTCGGCTGGGCGCGACCGAACGCCGCCGATTCGACGCCTCACCTGGCTCTGATCGGCTGTTCATACATATGGGAGGTTTGTCGATGTCCTGGAACCTGAAGGGTAGCTACGTCGAAACGTGCTCGTGCGATCTGATTTGCCCGTGTAACGCTTCTTTCGACCATGGCGCGACCTACGACTTCTGTCGCGTGGTGCTCGTCTTCAACATTCGCGAGGGTGAGATTGAAGGCACTGACATCGGCGGGCTCAAGGTCGCCGCAATCGCGGACACGCCGAAGGTGATGACGGACGGGAATTGGCGCCTCGGGATGTTCATCGACGAGGGCGCGACGGATGAGCAGGCAGACAAGCTCACGCAGGTCTTCAGCGGCCAACTTGGCGGGCCGATGGAGGCGCTGGCCCCGCTGGTCGGGGAGATGCTGGGTGTCGAGCGAGCGGCGATCGAGGTGGTAGACGACGGTGTGCGCCACAGCGTTCGGGTCGGGGATGCGATCGATTTCGAGATCGAGGACATCGTGCCCTTCGGTATCGAGACCGGAGAGCCGGTTCGCTTTGCCGGCATGTTCCACCCGGTGGCGTCTGACTTGACGATCGCGGAGGCGACCCGCTCGCGTATTAGCGCCTTCGGGATCGAGTACGAAGGCAAGACAGGTCTCTCGACGTCCGAGTTCTCTTGGGCGGCTTGAGGAGGTGATCGCGCCGGCGCAGGAGCGTGCTCCGGGCACGAGCCTCGCGCCGGCCTTCGCGGCGGCTCGCGCGCGGCTCGGTCTCGTCACCCTGCTTTTCGCGCTCGCCGGTAGCGGCTGGTGGTGGACGGTCGGCCAGATGCGCGGGATGGACGGTGGTCCCTGGACGGGGCTCGGAACGCTGAGTTGGTTCCTCGGCGTCTGGGTCGTGATGATGGCAGCGATGATGTTCCCGTCGGTCGCCCCGACGGTCGCCCTGTACTCGCGCATGGGCAGCGAGCGCTCCCCGCTTTCGCCGCTCGTCTTCGCGGCGGGCTATCTCGTCACGTGGACCGGCGCCGGTGTGCTCGCTTTTTCGATTGCGGTCAGCGGGCGTCGGGTCGCGGGCGACGTGCTCGCGTGGGATCGCGCAGGCCGATGGGTGGCAGGTGGAACTCTCGTCCTCGCAGCGGTCTATGAACTGACGCCGCTGAAGGACATCTGCTTGGGAAAGTGCCGGAGCCCTCTGGGCCTCTTGCTTGGCTCTTGGCGCGGCGGCTGGGGAGGTGCCGTGCGGATGGGCGTGAGGAATGGCGCTTGGTGTGTCGGCTGCTGCTGGGCACTGATGGCGTCACTGTTCGCGCTCGGGGTCATGAGCATCACCTGGATGGCCGTCGTCGCGGGCCTGATCGCGGCCGAGAAGTCCGTCCCGTGGCGCCGCGTAGCGGTCTACGGGACAACAGCAATTCTTCTCGCGCTCGGCGTGCTCCTGTTCGCGGCGCCCGACGCGATTCCCGG
>JALYSZ010000293.1 GCA_030854525.1 Chloroflexota bacterium
AGCCCGAGTATCCGCCTGGCGCGATGATTATTTGCTGGATCACACTTTGGTTGCCCGCCATCTGGCTGGTGTTGATCGCGGCCCCAACGGTGGTCCGCGCGAACGGTGTTGCCACGAACAGGCTCGCTGGTGTTGCTAGCGCGATCGTGGCCGTGAGCATCCACGTACAAAACGTCGCGATGAGTGAGAGTCGCTTCATTGCCCTCGCCTCCCCTACTGCTGCGCATTGTGAGGGAGGTCGTCAAACGGAACCGCTGACGGGTCACCGCCGGCAAGGTGCGGATGCCACTCCGTTACCGTTTGGCACGCGACGGCTCGCTCCCGGCCGCCGGCGAACTGTGGCGAACTGTCCAGATCTCTTTGTCCGCGCCCGTTGCGTTCGGCCCTCACGATGAACCCAACTCCCAAGCGATCGCGGCGATCGCGCCGGGCAGCGCAAAGCTTGACTCGACGTTCGTAAACACGATCGAGGTGAACCCGAGCGCCGCCACAAGTGCGCCCACGGCGTGATCCTCCAGCCTTGTGGCCGCATGCCCGCGAGGCTGATCGACAGATAGGTGACCGTGACAAACGCCTTGCGACGCAGAATTCGCAGAATTCCGAAGAAACTCGCACACCGGATTCGCGAAAAGTCAGGGAGTCAGACGACCTTTAAAGTCAGGGTCGGAGGAACGACCGCTCCCGTACGACGGCGATGAGAACCGAGACGAGATAGGCGAGCCTGAGGTCACGAGTAATCGGCAACCTAGGCACTTCGTTCACCTCCTGCTCCCAGAGTCACGCAACCCCGCTTCCAGCAAGAAAGTCGCAGGGCTCACTCCACTTGGGACTTTCGACTCGCCAGATGCTCAGCTAGAAACGAGCAGCGCGGTCACCATCCCGAACATGCCGGTCGGCCCTTCGGCGTGGGCGAGGATGTGGCAGTGGAACGCCCACGCGCCAGGCGCGTCCGCGACCACGATCGCATCCCACCGCTCGCCCGGTGCGACGTTGAGCGTGTCGCACTTGAAGGGCTGAGGGAGCGGGTAGCCGTCGCGCGCGAAGACCTCGAGGGTGAGGCCGTGCAGGTGCGCGGGGTGACTCATGTTGCCCTCGTTCATGAATCGGAAGCGAATCCGCTGACCGAGATTCGCGGTGTACGGGAACGTCGCCGGGAAGCCCTTGCCGTTGATCGTCACACCGCCCAGCGCGTCGTTGAAGATGAAGAGCTCGTCCTTGTCGTAGGCCGGATCGACGCTTCTGTTCTTCGGCATCACGAGCAACGGCCCGAGCATTCCGCGGCCCACCTGCTCGGTCGCGTTGTGGTGCGAGTGGTACATGTGGCTGCCGAACGGCGCTGCGGTGAACTCGTACGTGTATGTCTCGCCTGGCTTGATCGGCGGCTGCGTTATGAACGGGACGCCGTCCTGCGCGTTGACAATACGTTGCCCGTGCCAGTGGACGGCGGTGCTATCGGCGAGCTCGTTCTTCACGCGGACGCGGATGCGCTCGCCCTCGGTCACGCGAATGACCGGCCCGGGGACCTGGCCGTTGTAGGCCTGGGCCTCGACGAACTGCCCGGGCGTCACCTCCCAGCGAATCTTGCCGCAGGTGAGATCGAACTCGCGTACACCGTCGACGACACGCGAGGGCAGTTCCTGCAGTCCTTGTCCCTGGGTCTTGGCGGGGAAGGCCGCGGTGACAGCCTTGTGCACCGCATCGTGATCCGTCGGCACCGAGGTGGGGGTCGCACGAGCCGTCGCGGTAGGCGACGGCGTGGCCGCCGCATGAGCGTGGGCGGGGAGAGGCGACGGCTGTGCGGCAACGGCGCCCTTCCCAGCGAGCGCCAGGCCCGCGACGGCGAGCGCGCCCGCGGTGGCCACGCCGAGGTTGCCAAGGAAGATCCTTCGGGCGATCCGGCCCGACCGATCGTCGTCTTCAGCTGGGGGTCGTGTCGGCTCCATTACGGAGAACGCTATCGACGCCCTGCGTTCGCTGCGAGTGCCACTCGGCCCGTCCCGATGGACCTTCGGCCCTAACGGCGCGGGCTCTGCTAGTACTTCGGCCTGCGCCTCGCCTTCTATGCGGCGGCCTCTGCCCGGCGTGAGAAACCGAGCTTGTCCAGGATGCGGCTCACGTAGTTCTTCACGCGCGCCCAACGGGAGCCGATGAAGTGAAGCCGCGTGTGGGGACCGCGGTCGCCGTACCCTACGCCGGCTGGGGTGCGGGCGTGCGGCGGACCGTGATGTAGTTCGTTTTCGCGCCTGTGTCGAGAACCTTGTGCAAACCGGCCTCGAGCCAGGCGAATCCGACGTACAGCCGGACGACGCCCCCTCGTACGAAAAACCGATAAAGCCCCTCGAGTGTCGAGGGGCCTTTCGTAAAAGCAGGCTCGCGAGAATCGGTGGGCAGAGAGGGAATCGAACCCCCACAGCCAAAGGCGGCTGATCTACAGTCAGCGGAGCTCACCACACTGCTCAATCTGCCCGCGACAGGTGCGCTGAATCCAATTCTACGGGCCCGGAGGCCCGCGCGGGACGATCAGCTCACGACGCGGAATGCCGCCTGTCGCGCTGGCTGTGCATCGATCACCGGCTGAGCTCGATCAACGAGAACGGCGCCGTGCCACGCTTCGTCGACCTCCACCTCGAGCCTGAACGCGGACCAGTCGCCTGACTCGACGGCCGCCGCAACCGACTGCGGGATCCGAAGCACGACCTGAGCGGGACGGCGCTGCCGCGCGCTCGCAGACTCGGCGACCGGGCGTCCTGTCGCGTCGAGGATCCGCGCCCTGCTCGGTCGTATGTCTCCTCGGGTCGAGCGAAGGCGCAGCGAGTGCGCGCTGCCGTCGTACTCGAGAGTCCAATCAAGTGTGAGCGGACCGCTCGGGGCTCCGCGGGACTCGATCGCCTCACCGCCGGATGAAACCGTGTTCGCCACCAACCGCAACGTTCGCGTGAGATCAGCGACCCGTTGCTCAGCCGTCCGCGCACGACGCTCCGTGTTGCGCCGATCGCGTTCCTCGTCACGCAAGGCGTCCTCCACGTGCTCGAGCTTCTCGCGGAGGAGGTCGACCTCGCTCGGGTCCATCGCTCCGAGTTTTTCGGTCGCGATGCGCAGGTCCTCGGCGTCCCGATGGGCTTCCTCGACGGCGCTCGTGGCACGCGCCTCGGCCTCAACGCGTAATGCCTCCACGTTCCGCAGCTCGGCGCGTACGGCGACGAGCTCCTCTACGGCCCACTGGAATTGGCGTGCGACCGCCGCGGCGCGGTCATCCGCGAACGTGCTGAGCGTCGTTTCGCGAGCTCCCATCCACCTCCGCATCGACAGAAGCGCCCGACGAAGCTGCGAGACAGCGAGAAACGCGCCGAGGCATGCTGCGGAGAACGCCCCCACGGCCATCGCCCGCTCGACGCCGTCGAGCGTGACGGCTCCGGCTCCGAAAACCGCGAGGCACACCAGCCAGGGGACCATCATCCCGAGCCGCTGGCCGCGCGTTCGAGTTGGAACTGCCTCTCCGTCGCTTCCCACGAAGGCACCTTGTCACGCCTGCACCGGCGCGGTAACCCCCGTCAAGCGCCCTCGACTCCCCCACCAGTCCTAGGACTCGTAGTCTCTGGGCGCCAATGTCGTTCGAACGCGTCACCGCCGGCATGGGGATCGGTGCTCAGCCCGCGCCGGCTCCGCGGCTGGGCGAGGCCACGTCGACCGATGGGGTATCGGCCTCGATGCGCCTTCAGATCCTGTCGACCGAGCATTGGAGCCTGCTCGCGTCGGGCTCGCTCGCCTGGAACGAGTCGTTCAGCCGCGCCGGCATGTTCCTCACGACGCTGTCGGGCGCGATCGTTGCTTTGGGTCTCGTGGGCGGGGCTTCGGGGTTCGGCGAAGCGTTCACGCTCTTTGCCCTGGTGATCCTGCCGATCGTCCTGTTTATTGGCCTGGCAACATTTATCCGCCTCGGCGCGTCGAACTACCACGAGGCGCAGTGCGTCATCGGTATGAACCGCATCCGGGCCGCCTATTTGGAGCTGGCGCCCGACCTCGAGCGCTATTTCGTGATGAGTGCACACGACGATCTACCCGGCGTCGGTATCACCATGGGCGTGCCGCCCGGCCGCGGGGCTGTTTTTTGGATAGCTCAGTTAGTCGGTGGCACGCCGACGGTGATCACGATCCTTAATGCGGTGCTCGCCGGCGCCATCGCCGCCATCGCCGCGGTCCGCATCGGAGCCTCAGCTTCGATCGTTCTTCTCGTCGCCGCGGTTGTCTTTCTGATCGCATTCGTGGCACCGGCCTGGTATGTGAGCCAGGGCATCTCGAAGGCCCAGGCGGCGCATCGCCCGCTCTTCCCTAGCCTGAAGGCGAGTAGCTGACGATTCGCTGAGCCGGCTCGAACCGGATCTAATCAGGTGCGTCGGCGGGCGAGAAGCGCAAAAGCCAGAACGTGCGCGATCCAGAGGATGGGTACGAAGACCGTCACGACGTACCAGAACGAGCCCATGCCAAGGCGCGCAGCCAGCCGCTACCTCGCGTCGGACGACCTCGATCGCCTCCTATTGAACCGGTACCCCGGACGCGGCGACGAGCTCCGAGGCGTGCTCTCCGAGCGATGGCGCGTGCGGCCCGATCAACTCATCCTCGGCGGGACTCTGCCCTCGCTGGATACGGTTGGCCCTTGATCAGCCCTCGTGCGAAGCGATGTCGGCGAGAGCCCGGAGGATCGGGGCTGCTGAAGTCGCGCCGGGGTCCTCCGAGCCTCCTGATTTCCCACGACAACGGACGCGATCCGTAATTCGCCAATACGGCTAGACCGCGTCTTAGATGCCGCGACTCGCCTTCCCCACCACAACGAATCCGACCCGGCTCGGAGTCACTTGGTTCACCTGTGTTGGTGGGATTGCGGTCCATTCGTGACCGTCTCGTGAAGCAACGTAGCCACCAGGGCAATAGGCCCATCGCCCCTCATGCCTGGTCACGATCGGAAGCTGGGTCGGGTGGGAACTGCAGTAGAAGCGAATTCGATCGTCCCGTTGGTCCGTACCGCTCTTCTCTATGTCGTCGACCCCCCGCGTTGAGAGGCTACCCGACGGCTAGCAGTCATGGCATGACGGCGTCGTCATGCAACCTGGTCCCAAGGGATCGATGCTGATTGCGTGGGGACGCAAGCGAGTCGGCAGTACTACCCGGTCGCGCCAGTCATCGTCGCCGATCTCCAAATCGATGCTCTGCATCCACGCGTCCGCCAAGGGAGGCGCGAGGTATTGCTTTCTCCGGGCCAGCACCTCCTCCTGTACACCCTCGCCGCGAGGGCCGGTGAGGTGGTGACCTACCGCGAGGTCGCGGACGCCATGGGCCGAACCGATCTCAAGATCCGAAACAACACGCTCGCGCGCCACCTGAGTGGCCTACGACGGAAGCTCCGGGACAACCCTCATCGCCCGCGCTATATCGAGACGGTTTCTCGCATCGGCTATCGGTTCCGTGCACGCGCCTGAGAGGGTAAGGATGGGCTCGACCCGCGGTCGGGTTGCCGCATGGTCTATGGAGCCTCCCGCTCGAGTGCCGAGAAGACACGCACGCAGGTTGCATACGTAGACGCGGGACCGACCTTGCACGCAACACCCATGACCAATCCGTCATGGCAGATCGAGGTCGTTCGCCCATGCTCCAAGGGCGATGCCGAATGACATTCCCAAACCCGTCGATCCTGTCGCCGTGGTGACAGCCGAGCAGCAGATGCTGACGCCGCGCAACGAAAAGCGAATGCGGGCGTTGCTCGATGCCCTCTGCGACCCTACCCGCATCAAGATCGTGCGCGCACTCCGCGATACGACCCTCGCCGCAAGCGATCTCGCCCACGTCATTCGCCGCAACCGGTCGGCAACGAGCCAGCACCTCAGAGTGTTGCGCGAGCTCGGCGCAATAGTCGCGGAACGTAAGGGAAACGTTGTCCGATACACCCTCTCGAACGATGTCTCCGGCTCGATCATCGAAGAGGCCGCGTCGGTTTTCGACAGGCTTCAACCGGGGACCGCGTCCAAGGCGGGGTAGTGGTCGCGCACTCATTCTCGGCGCCCAACCTCCGCGTCCGTCACAGCGAGACAAGTACGCCGTGCATTGCCGAATCATGCAGCGCTTCAAGCACCCGGGCCTGTGCGACTGCGTCGTCGCGGCCGAGGAGCAGCTCGCCATCGCCGCGGATCGCGTCGCTGAGGTTTTCGAGCTCGAGCCGGTAAGAGTCGACCAGATCGAGCTCGATCCGCTCGACCCTTCCCTCACGGCGAAGCTCTATGCCCGGCACCTTGCAGTGCCACGGATCATCGAGGAACAGCGAGCCCTCGCTGCCGATGGCCTCCAACTCGTCGCGCTCCGTCATCGCGGTGCCGCAGTCGAATAGGGCTACCACGTTGCCCGGGAATCGGAGCATGCCGGCGAAGACCCAGTCGGTCCCCGACGGTCCGAACCAGGCCTCCCCGTGCACCTTCTCGGGCTCGCCGCCGAAGAGACGCGACCCGCTGACGGCGTAACAACCGACATCCATCAACGCGCCGCCATCAAGTGCCGTGCGCAGGCGGATGTTGTCCTCGTCGTAGAGCGAGTAGCTGAATGCGGAGCGGATGAGCCGTAGCTCACCGATCGCCCCTTCGTCGACGAGTTGCTTTGCGCGCTTTGTCTGCGGGTTGTGGCGGTACATGAACGCCTCGCTCAGTAGCCGACCCGTGCGGTCGGCAGCGTCGAATGCTGCTTCAACCTCGCTCGCCTGGCGCGAGAGCGGCTTCTCGCACAGCACGTGCTTGCCTGCTTCGAGAGCTTTGATCGCCCACTCGCAGTGCATCGAGTTCGGGAGCGAGATATAGACCGCCTCGACCTCTGGATCCGCGAGTAGCGCGTGATAGGAGCCGTACGCGCGCTGGATCTCCCACGTCTTCGCGTATTCGTCGGCGCGCGCTTGACCGCGGCTCGCGACTGCGACGAGCTCGACCTTCGGCGACGCGTGTGCTCCCGGGATCACCTTCCGGTTGATGTTGGCGGTCGACATGATCCCCCACTTGACTGCGTGCGCCACTCCGACTCCTTTTTTGCGACGGTTGCCATCAGCGTTGGCATAGGCGCCGCCAGCGTCCCGTGGCGGCCCGCGGAAAGCCGCGACGTCATTGCCGAAAACTGAGCCGACCCCGGGGCTCGAACCCGGAACCGGTGGTTTACAAAGCGTATGTGCCGAGGTAGCTCGGATTCGCCTGCAAACCGTGATCGTGACGCAGCGATTTGAACGAACGCCTCATGGTTGGACTGCCCTGCCGAAGAACCGTCCGAGCGTCTCCGGGTACCGCTTGAGCTGCGAGGTAGGAATCCGTCCCCGGTACCGGCGCAGCATCCGATAGCCCGAGCCGTCGCTCCAGCCTTGGACCTCGATGATTGCCGAGTCCTGCCAACCAGCTTCGTGCAGGAGTCGCGTCCGCGTTTGAGCGGAATCGGTGCTGTTTGAAGTCGATGCCGGTCTCCGCCCGCACGCGCCGACGAAGCCGTTGGGCCATCGCGTTCCAGCCGTTCGTCGTGAACGGGCGGCCTTGAAGTGTGAGGAACAGAGGCTCTTCCCCGCTCCCCTCGTAGTCGGGACGCTCGCCGAGCCTCAAATATTCGCGGAGCACCTCGGTCGTCTGGCTATCCATGGGGACCTCCCGAACGCCATGCGTGCCCCGCTTCGTTTGGGATTCGTCCGCGATGATGAAGTGACCGCGTTCCCGATACGTCGGCATGATCACGCACCGACGCGGCATCGTCCGCACTTCCTTGGCCCTGAACCCATGGAGAAGCACTGCGGCGACAGCCAGGTTCCGCAATCGGTGCGGCTCGCAATCGACCGCGCGCAGGATCGCTCTCACCTCGGCATCCGTGTACGCCGGAAGTCCGAACGCTGTCGGCTGTAGTTGCTTGAGGGCGTCCAGAACGGAGATCGGGGCATCAGGAGTACCCGCAAACCACAGGTGTTTGTCTGCGAGGTAGTGCGCGAAACTTTTGAGCGCGATGGTCATGTTCATCCGTGTGTTGGGCTTTCTCGCCTGACGGGCGAAGGCCTCGGCGCGCTCAACGTTGAGAGACGCCAGGATCCGCTCCGACTCCGGCAGCTGCTCGGAAAAGCGACGGAGCCAACAGCGATACGTACGAATCGTTGTGTCGACTACGTCCTGAGCCTTGTCCGCGAGAAACCAATTGATCGCCTCGTCTAGCGGGAAATCGGGACGTCTCACTCTTCTGTCCCTCCCGCGGTATTCGGTTGTGAAGGTTCTGTGGCGCACGAAGAAGTCTCCTTCTCCGCACCCGCGCTGGCAGGCAGCGAGTCTATGTCGCGACCAAGGACGGCTCTCGGAAGTCGAGCCCGCTTGCGGGCCACCTCGGCAGCGAATGGACGACGGTGCTCCGCGTCGACAAGTGAAAGCAGTGCACTGGCCCGGAACAAAACGGCGTCGAACTGGCTAAGCCCATCCAGCGCCCCCAGGCTCGTCAGGCATCCGTAAAGGAGTCGCATGACGCGCGCCCGGTCTCCCGCGACCACGACGAACGGCACGCGCCTGCTACTTGGAAAGGTCGACAAGCCAGTCTCTTGAACAACACGCCACTCCTCGCGCAACGGCCAGGACGCCTTGTCGCTGAGTGGACGCACCTCGCGGAGCTCCAGGAACTCATGCGTCCCGTACCGCCAGATGTCGCCCCGGACGGCTAAGACCTCCTCAAATGTCCGCGCACCGAGTTTTCGGAGAAACGCGTTGTTCGCCTGTACCTCGACTCTTATGACAGGTCCGGTGTACCCACCCCAGATCAGAGGCGCGGGTTCGCGGCGCTGGCGACGCTCAAGGTCCTTGCGGTACACGCGAACAAGGAAAGGCGTCTTGCCAGCTCTCAAGGTCTCGTACTCAGTCGAATCCGACGCAACCGTGTGCCGCTTGGCGTGAGTGATGAAACCGGGATAGTCCGGATGCGTGATGACCCAGCCGCCGTAGTCCGCGAACAAGTCAATACGAGCGACGTGCGGCTCTGCTAGCGAATCACAGATCACACTCCGCACCACGGACACCGAAGCCGCGAACGCCTGCTCGAGACCGACTTCGAGGATGAAAGCGGACCGGAGCTCGACGTAGACGGTCGGGAGGTGCTTGGAGTCCGTGAACTGCAACTGGAACTCGAAGCAGTCCAGGACGACGCGATATCGGCCCACTCCGCGCGGCAGAACGGACAGACTGAACCCATCGATCACGCGCCACGGGAGTGACGCGCCCCCGGCCTCCGCTGCTTGGCGCTGGAGGAGCAGCGCGTCGTAGGCGGGACCGCTCCGCGCATGTGCCGACCAATACAGGGTGTCGCACCCGGCGGCCAATAAGAACGCGTTGGCATTCGGCTTCTGGTTGGAAAGGCCTGTGTTACCCGCTGCGGCCTTTCGCGTTATCGCTGGTCGCCTAACTCCTGGGATGGTTCCACTCACGGCCATCTAGCGCTACGACTGGCTCGCACGGTGGCCGTGTCACCATGCAATTCCCGCTCGCCCGGGCGACCAGGATCATTTCGAGCGGACGCTTCCGTCTTCGACGAGCGCACCTTCGCCAGATTGGGAGGCCTGCGACTGCCCTCCCCGGAAATTCCCGTGTCACGGAGCGGTGGCAACGAGTTCATTTCGCAGGGCTCACACCCTGGCCACCGACGCGGATGCGCACAAGTTAGCCCTCGCGTTTGCTATTCAGTTCGCCGAGTCGAGCTACCTCCTTCGTACTTTTCTGGCTCGCGTGTACGGCAGAGTCTCGCGCGCGGCCCAGGCTGTCAACGCGATGACAAATGGTTTGTGCTGCGCAGTCCCCAAGTCGCGACGGCGCCCCGGCGATGCGCGAGGCTCCCGCGTCACGCAAGCAC
>JALYSZ010000014.1 GCA_030854525.1 Chloroflexota bacterium
ACACGCGCTGTTGGAAAGCGCAGCAGATCTGCTCCGAGGTCGACCCGGAGTTCATCGAGCACGAGACCCGCCACTGGGCCGCGTGCCACTTCCCCGGTGCGTGATCAGGGATTGATCGCGATGCGGCCCCAATGGAACCGGACCACGGCCGGGTCGCAGAGGTAGGTCCAGCTCGCGAAATAGACGTAGACGTTCGAGCGGAGGATCTCGGCGGGGAGCCGCGCGGGCTCGGGTAATCCGCGGTGCTCCATGTAGCGCACCCCGTTCACCGAGAGCGTGACCGCGTCCTTCTCCAGCACGAGCCGGAAGCGATCGCGACAGACCTCGTCGGCCTGCTCGGCGCTACATGTCCGCCACGCGGTATCGCGTGCTGACGTCGTCGGCGCGCCGCCTTCGGCGAACGCCGCGCCCGCGGACGATGCGGCGCTCAGGTGCGCGGTGATGGTGTCGCGGTCGTAGATGCGGCACTCGGAGAGCCGGTCCGCCGGCAGTCCGCACGCGACGACCGCATAGCCGCCGAAGATCCCGGCCGCGTACCACCCGTTGGTCTCGTACGGCGTGGGCGCGTCGGCTGTCGTGATCACGATCTCCGGCCACGCGTGATCGCCATACGAATTCATCCCCGCGGCGACGTCGACCTCGACGACCAGGCGCCCATCCTCGAAACGGAACGCCCTGTCTGGCCGCATGAGCGCGCCGCCGTTGTTGGGCCCGATTGCGAAATCGTCGACGGAGTCCGGGTAGATGCCGAGCGGCGCGCCGTGGCCCGCGACGTCGACCATCCAGTGGCCGTTGTGCGCGAAGGTCTGCGTCCTGAACACGGACGACGCGCGGGTCCGGCCCAGCTCGAACACGCGATAGGAGGTCGAGAGGCGTGCGTTCACGACGCCGCTCCTAAACTCATCAGTCCAGCTGCTCTCTCCCGGAATGGCGCTGTCCACGCCGTTCGTGAGGCTTGTGCACCACGCCGGTACGGCGGGCGGCAGCGCCCAGACAGGTGAAGCGGCGTCCGTGCACTGAACCGGCGCGCCCATGGTGTGCTCATGAGGCGCCTTCATCGGTCCGGCTGCCGCCTGAGGCGAGCAGGCACCGATCACCAGGAGCGCCGCGAGCGCGGTGGCAGGCACGCGCACTTGGTCGGCGAGTATGCGCCTCCAAAGACGACGCTCTGATCGGCCGAACGGCTTCGACCGTAGGCCGGTATAGCAGGCGGGACGTCCGTCAGCCTGGCGGCCGGACTATGCCTAGACTCGCGAAGTCTCGCATTGGGAAAGGAGCCACAGAGGGGCATGACGAAACGTTTCCGATCGCTCATCGCAGGCTTCGCCGGGGTCGTGCTCGTTGCGACGGCGTGTACCACGGGTGGAGGCCAGACGGCGAGTCAGACACCCGCCGCATCCGAGAAGCCGCAGCAAGGCGGCAAGCTCATCGAGGGCGCCACGACGGACATCGCGACGATCCAACCGATCCTCGTGGCCGACACCGCCTCGCGACGCATCGCACAGCTCATCTACGACGACCTCATCCAGGCTGATCCAAAGACCGGGGAGCCAAAGCCGCGACTCGCGACCTTCAGCATCTCGCAGGACAGCCTTACGTACTCCTACGAGATCAGCGCGAAAGCGAACTGGTCCGACGGAAAGCCGATCATCGCGCAGGACTGGTTGACCGGCCTCCAGGCCGTCGGCAAGTCGCAGAAGACGGTCCGCAAGTCGAGCTTCCAGGACATCCAGGGGTTCCTGGACTACTGCGTCGGCTCGGCGTCTTCGGGTTGCAAGGGCACCGCGAAGACGATCTCCGGTGTAAAGATCGATTCCGCGAATCCCAAGAAGTTCAGCGTCACGATGACCAAGGTCAGCTGCGCGGCGATCATCGACCTAACTGGCTACACCCTCCCGACCCAGGTGTTCGGGAAGTACGTGACCGAAGCGTCGAAGGACGAGATCGACACCGCTCCTGAGAACCTGAACCCGACCGTGTTCAGCGGGCCGTTCAAGTTCGGCGAGTGGCGCAAGGGCGACCAGATAATCCTCAACAAGAACGCCGATTACTGGCAGGGCGCTCCGAACGTCGATCAGTACATCTACAAAATCGTGGCGAATGCGACGGCGATCGCCAACGGACTCAAGACCGGCGAACTCACCTTCGGCCCGCTCCAGGCGAAGGACCTCGCCGACATGCAGGCCGTCAACACGGTCAAGATCACCAAGTACCCCAGCCTCGGCTACACCTTCATCGGCTGGAACACGACCAGCCCGCAGGCCCCGGGGCTCGCGGACAAGCGCGTACGTCAGGCCCTCGCGTACGGACTCGACATGGACGCGATCATCAAGGCCGTCGTATTCGGCGAGGCCACGGCTCACGTAGCGCATCACGTCCCAGTGCAGTGGGCCTATCCCGACGTCAGCCTCACCCCGTACAAGTACGACAAGGCGAAGGCACAGCAGCTTCTGAAGGACGCCGGTTGGACCGCGGGATCTGACGGCATTCTCACCAAGGACGGCAAGAAGTTCACGCTCACGCTCTCGACGCACAGCGACAGCCAGGAGCGTGTCACCGTCGCACAGGTCGCCGCCGAGCAGTACAAGCAGATCGGCATCCAGGCGACGGCAGCGCCCGAAGCCTTCCAGGGCCTCGTGACGAAGCTCACGACCGGCGATCCGGTCCTCGACGCGACGATCATCGGCTGGTCGCTCGGCACCGAGCCCGATCCGTACCAGATCTGGCACTCGAGCCAAATACCTGACCGGGCCAAGGGCACGACCGGTTTTGGCTTCACGTTCTTCAAGGATCCCGAGATGGACAAGGCGATCGAGACCGCCCGCAATCCCACGAACGGCGACTGCGCGGTCCCGACTCGGAAGAAGAACTACGAGACGTTCAACAAGATCTTGAACGACCAACAGCCGTACAACTTCGGCTACGTTCCGAACGTCCTTTGGGGGTCGCAGAACGGACTTCAAAACTTCAACCCAGCGCCGTTTGCGACCGTGTACAACATCAACGAGTGGTGGATCAAGCAATAACGGTCTGAGGTGGAGGGGAGCGCCTTCGGGGCATTCCCCTCTTCCGGTGGAGGAGCGTTGCGCGACTTCATCATTCGACGGCTCGTATATGCGATCCCCACCTTGATCGGAATCTCGAGCATCACGTTCGCGATAGCGCGCCTCGCGCCGGGAGACCCGATCCGGCTCTTTACCTTCGGCATCAGAGATTTCACCCAGGCTGACTACGAGCAGTTGCTTCACGTCTACGGTCTGGACAAGCCGATCCCGCTCCAGTACGTCGACTGGATCACGAAAGCCGTCCAGGGAAACTTCGGGGAGTCGCTCATCTACCACCGCGAGGCCTTCGCCATGCTCATGGAGCGCGTGCCGAACACCCTTCAGCTCGCCGGCGCGGCGCTCCTCCTCCAGCTTGTGATCGGCGTGCCGCTCGGCGTCCTCGCTGCCTTCAAGCGAGGGAGCTGGGTGGACGGCGCGATCCGCATCTTCGGCGTGGCGGGCCACGCAGTCCCCGCGTTCTGGCTCGGACTCATCCTCATCATCGTGTTCGCGGTACAGCTGCGGTGGCTGCCGAGCATCGGCATGCTCACGGTCGGACACGATCAGCTGGACATCCTCGACCGGCTCAAACACCTCATCCTTCCCTCGTTCGTTCTCGCCCTCACGGGGATAGCGAACTACTCTCGGATCCTCCGCGCCGAGACCCTCGACGTCCTTTCGCAAGATTTCGTCCGCACCGCACATGCGAAGGGGCTGCGCGACCGGACCGTCGTCTTCACCCACGCGCTGCGCAACGCGCTCATCCCGGTCGTCACCGCGCTCGGAGGCATCCTCGCCGGCCTGGTTGGCGGCGCGCTGGTCATCGAGCAGGTCTTCAGCTGGCCGGGCGTCGGTCAGTTCACGTTCCAGGCGGCGATCGCGAAGGACTATCCGATCGTCCAGGCGGGCGTGATGTTCACGAGCGCGCTCCTCGTTGTCAGCTACCTGCTCCGCGACCTGACCTACGCGATCATCGACCCGCGGATCAAGGTGAGCTAGTGGCGACGACCGCCGCCACCGCGCGGGTCGTACCGGGTCCTGTCATGACCCGGCCGTCGCGGAGCTTGTGGGACAACGCGCTCTGGAAGCTTCGCCGCGACAAGCTGACGATCGGCGCGTTCTGCGTCCTCATCGTGCTTGCGGCCCTGTCGCTCGCCGCGCCGCTCTTTTCCGAATACGTGTTCCACGTTAAGTTCGAGCAGCAGGACCTCCTCCACACCTACGAGAAGCCGACATTCGCGAATCCCGCGTACCTCCTCGGGTCGGATGAGATCGGCCGCAGCCAGGTCGTGCGCCTTCTTTACGGAGGGCAGATCTCGCTGCTCGTCGGGTTTGTCGCGGCGTTCGTGAACCTCACCGTCGGAGTCTCGCTCGGTCTCGCAGCCGGCTACTTCCGCGGGCCGCTCGATGACGCCATAACCTGGATCATCACGACGCTGAACGGCATCCCGCAGCTCTATCTCCTGCTCATCATCGCGGCGCTGTGGACGCCCGGTCCGCTCACGCTGATCGTGATCATCGGTCTCCTGAACTGGACCGGCATCTCGCTGTACGTGCGTGGGCAGACCTTCGCGCTGCGTGAACGCGAATTCGTGACGGCCGCGCGCACGATCGGTGCGCGGGATCGCCGGATCATGTTCAAGCACATTCTTCCGAACGTGCTGCCTCTGATCTTCGTGCTCGCCGCGATCGACGTCGGAGCGATCATCCTCCTCGAGTCCGCCCTCAGCTTCCTCGGTCTCGGCATCCTTCCGCCCACGCCGACGTGGGGGAACCTCCTGACGAACGCCGTTTCCTACTTCGTCCGCGCGTGGTGGCTCGTTGTGTCGCCGGGGGCCATGATCTTCCTCACCGTGCTCTGCCTGTACCTCATCGGCGACGGCC
>JALYSZ010000015.1 GCA_030854525.1 Chloroflexota bacterium
ACACGCGCTGTTGGAAAGCGCAGCAGATCTGCTCCGAGGTCGACCCGGAGTTCATCGAGCACGAGACCCGCCACTGGGCCGCGTGCCACTTCCCCGGTGCGTGATCAGGGATTGATCGCGATGCGGCTCCAGTGGAAGCGCGTGACGGTCGGCTCGACCAGGTATGCCCAGCTCGCGAAGTACACGTACACGGGGGACTGGAGCAGCGCGACCGGAAGTTGACTCGCGATCGGGAGGCCGCGGTGCTCCATGTACAGGACGCCGTTGACGTAGATCGTGATCGCGTCTCGCTCGAGCACGAGACGGAACCGATCGCGACACCGATCATCCGGATCGGACGCGCCGCATTGGTGCCAGACGGTCGCGAGCGTTCCGGTCGGCGCTCCGCCGAACGTGGTGGTGGCACCGGCGCTGAAATGCTCGCTCAGATTCGCCGTGATCTTGTCGCGATCGTAGATGCGGCACTCCGAGAGGCGATCGGAGGGAAAGCTGCATCCAATCGTCGCGTCGCCTCCGAAGAGTCCGGCCGCGTACCACCCGTTTGTCTCGTGAGGTGAGGGCGCGACAGCGGTCGTCACTACGATCTCCGGCCAGGCGCGATCACCGTAAACGGACATCCCCGCAGAGACGTCGAATTCGATGACGAGGGCGCCGTGGTCGAATCGGAAACCGGCGTTCGGGCGCATGAGCCCACCGCCGTTGTTCGGGCCGACGAAGAAGTCCTCCGCCGATCCTTCGTAGATTCCGCTCGGCTGTCCGTAGCCGGCGACGTCCACCATCCAGTGGCCGTTGTGGGCGAAATGCTGTGTCCGGAAGACCGAGCTGTGCTCCGCTCGGGGCGCTTCGAAGATCCGATAGGAGGCGGCTAGTCGCGCGTTCTGTTGGGCAGTTCCGAAGCCGTCGACCCACGTGTTCGCGCCTTTGACGGCGGTATCGAGACCTTCCCCGAGGGCGAAGCACCACGCCGGCCGCGCCGGCGGCAGCGCGCCGAGCGGAGTTGTGGCCGTCGCCGCACACGGGCCCACGCCTGTGGATGCATGAAGGTGCACGGGGCCCGGCGACCCTGCAGGGCCTGCCGCGGCCTGCGGGCCGCATGCGCAGACGACAACGAGGAGTGTTAGCAGGGCTGATCTGGTGCCCATTCCGCATCCGAGTATGGGGCGAGCGGACGGCGTCGGGCCCTTGTGATCGCGCGAACGAAGTTGCCCGTACGCCGGTATAGCAGGCGGGAGCGTTCGCCCGACCAAGCGACGCGACTTTGCCTAGACTCGCGAAGTTCTCGCATTGGGAAAGGAGCCACAGAGGGGCATGACGCAACACCGCACGACTCGCACCTTCCTCGTGGTCGCTGCTGCCGCCCTCCTTGTTGCCACGGCCTGCACGCCAGCGCCGGCTGGATCGAGCCCGGCGCCCGCGGCGTCCGAGAAGCCACAGCAGGGTGGGAAAGTCATCCAGGGGGACATCAGTGACATCGCGACGATGCAGCCGATCCTCTCGGCGGACACCTCTTCGAGCCGGATCATCAACCTCATCTACGACCAGCTCGTTCAACAGGACTACAAGAACGGCGAGCCGAAACCTCTCATGGCGACGTACAGCATCTCCCAGGACGGTCTCACGTACTCGTTCGAGATCAACGCGAAGGCGAACTGGTCGGATGGGAAGCCGGTCATCGCGCAGGATTGGCTCACCGGACTGAAGGCGGTCGGCAAATCGCAGAAGACCGTGCGTAAGTCCAACTTTCAGGACGTCGATGGGTTCCTCGACTACTGCGTTGGGTCGAGCTCCTCAGGCTGCAAAGGCACAGCGAAAGAGATTTCCGGCGTCACGATCGACACGTCGAACCCGAAGAAATTCGCGGTGAAGCTCACCAAGGTGAGCTGCCCGGCCATTCTCCAACTGAGCGGCTATACGCTGCCGACGCAGGTCTTCGGGAAGTACGTCACGGACAGCTCGAAGGATGAGATCGACACCGCGCCCGAGAACACCAGCCCGACCGTGTTCAACGGGCCCTTCAAGTTCAGCGAGTGGCGGAAGGGTGACCAGGTCATCCTGACCAAAAACCCTGACTACTGGCAGGGTTCACCGAACGTCGACCAGTACATCGTCAAGGTCGTCGCGAACCAGACGGCGATCGCGAACGGGCTCAAGACAGGCGAGATCACGTACGGCGGCATCCAGCCGAAGGACCTCGCCGACCTGCAGACCGTCGATAGCGTAAAGATGACGAAGTACCAGAACCTCGGCTACACATTCATCAGCTGGAATGAGCTTGCGTCGACCGTTCCGGCGCTCGCGGACAAGCGCGTTCGCCAGGCCCTCGCGTACGGCATCGACATGGACGCGGTCATCAAAGCGGTCGTGTTCGGCGAAGCGACCAAACAGGTCGCGCACCACGTGCCGGTGCAATGGGCGTATCCGACCACGGCCCTCGAGCAATACAAGTACGACAAGACCAAGGCGCAGCAGCTCCTGACCGACGCCGGCTGGGTCAAGGGAGCCGACGGCATACTCGCGAAGGACGGCAAGAAGTTCACGCTCACGATCTCGACGAACTCCGGCAACCAGGAGCGCGAGACGCTCGCGCAGGTCGCGGCCGAGCAGTACAAGCAGCTCGGGATCGACGCGAAGTCGGCGCCGGAGGCGTTCCAGGGCCTCGTGACCAAGCTCACGACCGGCGACCCCTCCATCGAGGGGAACATCATCGGCTGGTCGCTCGGCGGTGACCCGGACCCGTACGCGATCTGGCACTCCAGCCAGATCCCGGACCGCGCGAAGGGCACTACCGGCTTCGGGTTCACCGGCTTCAAGGACCCCGCGATGGATAAGGCGATCGAGCAGGGACGCAACCCGACGAACGGCGACTGCTCGACCGCGGCGCGCAAGGCGAATTACGAGACCTTCAACAAGATCCTGAACGAGAACCAGCCGTACAACTTCGGCTACGCGAACAACGTACTCGTCGGTTCGCAGAAGACGCTCCAGAACTTCGACCCTGGCTCGTTCAGCCAGATCTGGAACGTTCAAACGTGGTGGATCAAGCAGTAGCGTCATGACCCGCGGAGGAGCGCCCGGGCTGGGCGCTCCTCCACAGTGGTGGAGGAGCGGTTGCGCAATTTCATCATCAGGCGAGTCCTATACGCGATCCCCACCCTCATCGGGATCTCGATCATCACGTTCCTCATCGCGCGGCTCTCGCCAGGCGATCCCGTCCGTCTGTTCACGTTCGGCATCAGGGACTTCACTCAGGAGGATTACCTCCGCCTGCTCCACGCGTACGGGCTCGACAAGCCGATCCCGCTCCAATACGTCGACTGGATCACGAAGGCCCTCCAAGGGAACTTTGGCGAGTCGCTCATCTATCACCGGGAGTCGTTCGGGATGGTGATGGAGCGAGTTCCGAACACACTCATGCTCGCGGTGGCGGCCCTGTTGCTGCAGCTCGTCATCGGTGTCCCCCTGGGCGTGCTCGCCGCGTTCAAGCGGGGAAAGTGGGTCGACGGCGCGATCCGTATCTTCGGAGTCGTCGGGCACGCCGTTCCGGCGTTCTGGCTCGGGCTGATCCTGATCATCGTCTTCGCCGTTCAGCTGCGGTGGCTGCCGAGCATCGGAGTGCTCACGGTTGGGCACGACCAGTTGGACATCCTCGACCGGCTCAAACACCTCATCCTTCCCTCGTTCGTCCTTGCGCTGACGGGGATCGCGAACTACTCGCGGATCCTTCGCACCGAAACGCTCGACGTCCTGGCCCAGGATTTCGTCCGGACCGCACATGCGAAGGGCTTGCGCGAGCGGACCGTGATATTCACACATGCGCTTCGGAACGCGCTCATCCCGGTCGTCACCGCACTCGGCGGGATTCTCGCGGCGCTGGTCGGCGGGGCGCTGGTCATCGAGCAAGTCTTCAGCTGGCCCGGCGTCGGCCAGTTCACGTTCCAGGCGGCGATCGCGAAGGACTATCCGATCGTCCAAGCGGGCGTGATGTTCACGAGCACGATTCTTGTCATCAGTTACCTGCTCCGCGACCTGACGTACGCGATCGTCGATCCTCGGATCAAGGTGGGCTAAGTGGCGACGACAGCCGCCACGGCACGGGTCGTTCCCCTTGCCGTCCTAGCGCGGCCCTCGCGGAGTCTCTGGGACAACGCGTTCTACAAGCTCCGGCGTGACAAGCTGACGATCGGCGCGTTCATCGTGCTTTTCGTCCTCGCGGCGCTCTCCATCGCCGCGCCCCTCTTCTCGGAGTACGTGTTCCATTACAGGTTCGAGCAGCAGGATCTCCTCCACACGTACGAGAAGCCACAGCTCGACAACCTCGCATATCTGCTGGGCTCCGACGAGATCGGACGCAGCCAGGTGGTGCGACTCCTGTACGGCGGTCAGATCTCGCTCTTCGTCGGGTTCACTGCTGCGTTCTTCAATCTGACGCTCGGCATTGCTTTGGGTCTCAGCGCCGGGTATTTCCGCGGCCCGCTCGACGACGTGCTGACCTGGGTCATCACCACCCTGAACGGCATCCCCCAGATCTATCTCCTGCTCATCATCGCGGCGCTTTGGACGCCTGGTCCGTTCACGCTTGTCGTGATCATCGGTCTCCTCAACTGGACCGGCATATCCCTTTACGTGCGGGGGCAGACCTTCGCGCTGCGCGAGCGAGAGTTCGTAACGGCCGCGCGCACCATCGGCGCGCGGGATCGCCGGATCATGTTCAAACACATCCTTCCGAACGTGCTGCCTCTGATCTTCGTGCTCGCCGCGATCGACGTCGGAGCGATCATCCTCCTCGAGTCCGCCCTCAGCTTCCTCGGTCTCGGCATCCTTCCGCCTACGCCGACGTGGGGGAACCTCCTGACGAACGCCGTTTCCTACTTCGTCCGCGCGTGGTGGCTCGTTGTGTCGCCGGGGGCCATGATCTTCCTCACCGTGCTCTGCCTGTACCTCATCGGCGACGGCC
>JALYSZ010000295.1 GCA_030854525.1 Chloroflexota bacterium
AGCCCGAGTATCCGCCTGGCGCGATGATTATTTGCTGGATCACACTTTGGTTGCCCGCCATCTGGCTGGTGTTGATCGCGGCCCCAACGGTGGTCCGCGCGAACGGTGTTGCCACGAACAGGCTCGCGGGTGTTGCTAGCGCGATCGTGGCCGTGAGCATCCATGTACAGAGCGTCGCGATCAGAGATAGTCGCTTCATAGCCCGACGTCCTCCCCCTATTGGCGCGCTGGCACTGTATCTGACGATGCGGTCAAACGCTCGGCGACCAACCCTTCGATTGATCAGTCTGGTCGGTGGCCGCCTCTGACCGATGCGTGGTTACCGATCCTTTGACATGCCGATGAGCTGCTCGCGTGTGATCTTCATTTCTGGGTGGTATTGCTTCACGTGTGCCTCACCCGCCTTTACGAGCTCGTCTTCGGTCTCTCCACGGACTTGCATCCCTGATGCGTGACCTGGCGCGGTGCAGTCAATAACCTTGGACATCGTCTCCTCCTTTCGCACGAAATAGTCGGGGTTACTTCTTCAACTCGGTCGAGAGCTCCTTGAAGTTCTTGGGATCGACCGCCCAAACGCCGTGGGCATCCTCGGCCAGGTCGCGGGCCGCCGCATGACGGTTTGGTCACGCCCGCTGCTCTTTGTGACCGGGCACCGCTCTTCCTTTAAAGGGAACCGATCCGGCGACGCCCATCGGCGCATTCGGCGATGAAGCCGTCTTCCAAGCTCCGGGACTCGTCGGGCTCGCCTGGCTTATCAGGAACCACGTTTCTGTCTCGCCCCTGCCTTTGACCGTGACGCTCCCGCGCGCCTCGAATTCGAAGTCATCCTTCAACAGCTCGTATGTCGCTGGGCCGACCTGGATCCGGCCCGGCACCCCAGTCGATTCCATTCGGCTGGCGAGGTTCACAGCATCACCCCAAATGTCGAAGACGAACTTGTCCCGCCCGATCACGCCACCGATAACCGGACCCGAGTTCAACCCGATTCGAAAGTCCAGGCATCGCGCGCCGCCAGCCTTGCGTTCGTGGACGAAAGAGAGCATCTCAAGGGCAAGGCGAGCCGCGCATCGTGCGTGATCTGCGCGAGCGGTCGGCACACCCGCGACGCCCATCCAGTTGTCGCCGATCGTCCGGATCTTCTCGACACCGTAGCGTCGTGCCATAGCGTCGAAATGGGTGACGTACTCATCGAGTAGCGCGACCATGTCGCGCGCCGAAAGGCTGCTCGTTAGCGGCGTGGAGTTCACGACGTCTGCGAACAAGATCGTTGCGTCGTCGTAGGCATCGGCGATGATGCCCGGTGCGGCCTTCAGTCGCCAAGCGATGGCTTTGGGAAGTACGTTGAGCAGAAGGCTCTCGGCGCGGGCGTGCTCGCTCTCGATCTGTCTCACAAACGACGCGAGCAGCACGAAGACGATCGATGCCACAACCGAGACGTTCAGGACGAATAGGAGCGTCACGAGCTCCGGCCGAAGGTTGTTGCTCGTGCGGAATTGGAAGAGCGCGGAAACGACGACGAGCACGACGAACAACCCGAACCACCGCGAGGCTGCTCGGACGTTGGAGAAGACCAGGGCGCCGAACGGGCAGAGCATCGACCAGAGGATCACGGCGCTCGACGGCACGAACCCTCCGAGCGTCTCTTGGAGCAGGAAGGGCAAGGCCAGGATTAGGAACAGCTGCACCGCACGCAGCACGCGAAACTCCCGCCGTATGGCGAAGACGACGATGCTCAGGGCTGAGATTGCGACATAGCCCAGCGGGATCGACGCGGCGAGGGGCTCGCCGGACGCCAAATAGAACAGCCCCCAGAGGACCGAGGGCGGTAGCACGAAGATCGAGCAGAGGACTAGAAAGCGCTTGCGGACCCTTAGGTCCTCTTCGTCATTCGGGTTGGCACCGATCGACCCGAGAGTGTTGAGCAAACGCGCCACGCCTAGAGCGTCTGCCCTGCTCTACTGAGCGACCGCAGCGCCGGCTACCTGGACTTCGACGGTCACAGGCACCGCGCGGGCCATCGCGTCGTCGACCGGCGAGTGCTCGCGTGCCCAGGCGACGATCTCACGTAGGCGTTCCTCGGTAACGCCGCTCGCGGCGACGTTGATGCGTACGCGCGTCGAGATGGGACCAGCGGGTACTTCGTCGCTCATGCCAAGCAATCCGCGGTCGTCCGACTCGCTGTCTACGACCACCTCCAGTCGGGAGAGCTCGACGCCTTCTTCTGCGGCCTTCATGGCGATCAGCGTCGCGTCGCAGGACGCGTGGGCAGCACGCATGAGCCAGCCCGGTGACGGGGCACTGCCGTCCCCGCCCAGGCCAGGCGTCATGTCGCTTATCAAGACCGCGCCATTGGGTCCGCTCACGCGACATCGGAGTCCAGCCTCGATGGTCGCGGTCGCGGCAGAGCCCGTGGAACGCGCCTGCTCAGGATTCGCGAGCACAAACCCACGCGCCCTGTTAATCGCGTCCGGGATCTTCCTGGTCATACGAGCCTCCTTGAAGGGTCGCGGTCGCAGCAACGAAGGCACGGACTCAAGCGTCGTCCGCGGTCATCAGCCAACGGGCACCAACTCCGCGACCGGCCGGCCCTCCGCGCGCCACTCGGGCCAGCCACCTTCGAGGCGGATGGCATCGAAGCCCTTGCGGCGCAGGATCGACACGGCGCGGTCGGCGAACTGGCAATAGGAGCCGCGGCAATACACGACGATGCGGCGGTCGCGCGGCAGCGTACGCAGGCGTTTGGCCAGGTGTTCCACAGGCATCGAGATGGCTCCGGGAAGGTGCCCGCTCTCGTACTCGACCTCCGGTCGCACGTCCACGATCACCGGCTTGCCTCGTCCAAGTTTGGCCTCAAGCTCATCGCGTGAGATCTGCGCGCTCGAAACGCGATCGGTCGCGTACTCGTCGACGACGTGACTCACTTCTGTGAGCCGCCGCTCAGCGACCGAGCGCAACGCCAGCCACAGCGCGAGGACGCCTTCGTCGGCAAGGCGGTAGATCACCTTGGTCCCGCGCCGCTTGGTCTCGACGAGACGAGCCGCGCGCAACGCCTGCAGGTGCTGCGACACGTTCGCGACCGGGCTCTCGACCTCCGCAGCCAGAGCGTCGACATGACGGGGCGCCTGCGCGAGTAAGTCGAGCAGCTCCAGGCGCTGGCGGCTGCCCAGAGCAGCGCCCACGCGCGCGAACTGTTCATAGAGGTGCTCTTTGAATGGCCGGTCGCCCATGGGCGGCACGCTACTCCCACGGCCGCATGTAATCAAGTCCTCAATTGAGAAGTTGACAATACCCGCCGGCGTCCTTAGGTTCGTCGCACCGTGACCGGCACTGCGCATCCGCGAATCGAGACGCTCGAGCACCCGACCCTTGGCGATCGGTCGTATCTGCTCGTCGACGAGCGCTCGCACCTGGCGGCGGTCGTCGACCCGCAACGCGACATCGATCCGTACCTTGACGCCGCCCGTCGTGCTGGCAGCCGCATCGCGGTCGCGCTCGAGACGCACGTGCACAACGACTTCCTCTCGGGCGCGCGCCGACTAGCCGTGGAGCATGGCGCGACGGTCGTGGCCAGCAGGGCCGCCGAGCTCACCTACGCGCACCGCGCGGTCGACGATGGAGACACGATCGATCTGGGAGATCTTCGTATCGAGGTGCGCGCCACACCCGGGCACACGCGTGAGCACGTGAGCTACCTGGTGCAGGCGGCGGAGCCAGTCCTCTTTTCTGGCGGCGCCCTGATCCCTGGCGGTGCGGCGAGGATCGATCTGTTCGGGCCCGAGGAGGCCGCGAGTCTTGCTGGGCTCGCTCACCACACGATCGGGCAGCTGCTCGCGCTCGACCCACGCGTCCGCGTGCTGCCGACCCATGCCGGCGGATCCTTCTGTTCAACCGGAGCGCATGGTCCGGCGAGCTCGACGATTGCGGACGAACGTCTCGGCAACCGCTTCGCGGGACTTGCCGATGGCGCGGCGCTGCTCGCGGCCGCGACGGGCGACGTGCCGCCCGTGCCGTCGTACTACCCGCGCATTCGCGTTCGCAACCGACACGGCGAGATCGCGCGCCCGGTGACTCCGCACCCGCTCGACCACACCTCTCTCCACCGGCAGATGCGGGACCAGCAACTTACGGTCATCGACACACGCGACTCAGCTGACTACGCCACGCGTCACATAAGCCGATCGCTGGCGATCGGCCTCCGAGGCTCCTTCGCACCCTGGGCGGCGTGGATCGCCGACGAAGGACGCGGCATCGCGCTGGTGCTGGGCGACGTGGCGGCGGCGCGGGAAGCGACGGCAGCGCTTGCGGCGGTGGGTCGTGACGATGTTGTGGGCTATGTGATCGGCGTGAACGGCGCCGGCCTGGCGGAGTCGAGCGTTCGCCGCATCAAGGCGCGCGAGCTCAGAGACATGAGCGACCCGGTGATTGTGGACGTGCGCTGGGACTACGAGTGGGACGAGGGGCACGTACCCGGAGCCATCCATCTGACGCCCGATGAAATCGCCGCCAGCGGCGCATCCGCGCTCGTCGACGTGGGCCAACCAGTCGCGGTGCATTGCGCCGGCGACTACCGCTCGGCGATCGGCGTCTCGCTGCTCGAGCGCGCCGGTGTCACGGACCTCATTCACGTTGCCGACGGCTTCGGTGGCTGGCGCGACGCCGGCGGTGCCGTCACGAGCGCCAAGTGACCGCTGCAGCGCTGGCCCTCGGGATCCGCGCGAACGGCGCGCAGTTCGCTCTGCTGATCGTTGTCAACGTCTTCGTCGGCGCGATGGTCGGCGTAGAGCGCAGCGTTCTCCCGGTCGTCGCCACCAGCGATCTCGCGGCCGCGGCATGGGGCGGGGCGATGCTCGTGGCGATCTTCGGCGCGGCTAAGGCCTGCGCGAACCTCTCGACCCAGACCTTGGTGCAGCGGCTGGGCCGTCGCAACACGCTCGTATTGGGCTGGCTGATCGCACTACCGGTGCCGCTCCTGCTCTGGGGCGCCTCATCGCTCGTGCCCGTGCTCGTTGCGAATGCGTTGCTCGGCATCAGCCAAGGCCTCACCTGGTCGATGACGCTGCTCATGAAGGTCGACCTCGCTGGGCCCCGCCGCCGCGGGTTCGCGACGGGCGTCAACGAGTTCGCCGGCTACCTGGGAGTGGGCGTCGCCGCTTACCTGGCGGCCGCTGCCGCTTCATCTTTCGATCTACGCGCGGGCCCCGCCCTGCTCGCGATCGCGATTGCGGTCACCGGCCTTCTCCTGTCGCTGCGCGTCCGCGATACCGGTGGGCTGGTGGCTATCGAGAGCGACGCCTTCACGCGCCCGAGTCGCTTCGTCGAGCGCTTCGCCGTCTATCAGGCGGGCTTCTGCAAGAACGCCAACGACGGCGTGGCCTGGGCGTTCGTGCCGATGCTGCTCGCGCAGCGTGGCGCGGATCTTCGCCTCATCGGCGCAGTCGCCGGCATCTATCCCGTGACCTGGGCCGTGCTGCAGCTCTTTGCCGGATCGATGTCCGACCTCATAGGCCGACGGGCGCTCGTCGCCAGCGGCATGTTCGTGCAGGCCACTGCTCTGATGCTGGTACTGCTCGGCACGACGTCGGCCATCTGGCTCGCCGCGGCAGTGTTGCTTGGCGCCGGAACGGCGATGGTCTATCCGACGCTGCTCGCGGCGGCGGCCGACCTCGCGCCGCCGCGGCAGCGGCCGCGCTCGCTGGCGGTCTACCGTTTCTGGCGTGACGGGGGCATCGTCGCAGGAGCGCTTGTGGGCGGTGTTCTCATCTCGGCGGAGGGACTTGGCGCCGCACTGAGTGGAGCTGCGATCGCCACGGGCATCTCCGGCCTGCTCGCGCTAGGGATCCGTGATCCAGTCATGTCGAAGACGAGAGGTGAAGCATGAGTACAGAAAACATCGGCGTTGCGCGTCTCGATCGCGAGGCGCTGCGGCGGTCAGTCGCGGCGAAGTACGCGGAGGTGGCTACTAATCCGGAGCTCGGCTTTCACTTCCATACCGGACGACCGCTGGCCATGCGACTTGCCTATCCGGCCGTCGCCGTGGACCGGCTGCCGCCGGCGAACGTCGAGTCCTTCGCGGGCACCGGCAACCCCTTCCTGTTCGGCGACCTTCGGTTGGGTGAATGCGTTGTCGACGTGGGATGCGGCGCTGGGCTGGACACGCTGATCGCCGCGCAGCAGGTCGGCGCCGCCGGCCGTGTCATCGCCGTCGACATGACCGCGGAGATGCGCGCGAAGACGGTGCGCGGCGCGCAAGCGGTGGGACTGACGAACGTGGACGTTCGCGAGGGCTTCGCCGAGTCCCTTCCGGTCGACGACGGCTGGGCGGACGTGGTCATCAGTAATGGCGTCGTGAATCTGTGTCCCGACAAGCGTGCGGTCTTCCGCGAGATGTTCCGGGTGCTCAAGCCCGGCGGTCGGATCCAGATCGGCGACATCCTAGTGCACAAAGAAGTCCCGCAGAGCGCCAAAGATGACATCGCACTCTGGAGTGGCTGAATTGCCGGTGCTCTGCTGGAGGCAGAGTGGCGCGTGCTCCTGGAGCAGACGGGCTTTGCCGACATCGTGATGTCGAACGAGGTCGACGTGTTCTCCGGCAGCAAGCACGAGAGCGACGCGCGAGACTTCGACACGCGCGGCGTCACGGTGTTCGCGCGAAGGGTCAGTTAGGGCGCGGCCCGGAGGTCGGCGGTCGCGGGGATCCGACCTCCGCTAGCGCATCATTCCCGGACCCATCATGTCCCGCATGGCGCCCAGCATCGGTGCGCACCAGGCCGCCATCGTCGTCCACATGAAGACCCAAGGCAGTCCAACAAGGACGGCCAGCAGCCCGATAGCGATGAGGATCAGCTTGGCCGAGGTTGGCCACGGATCGCGAACGAGTTGAGAATCCATCGTCGTCCTCCTATTCCGGCGGAAGCGGTGTGCGAGTGCCTGGACCGCGATTGCTCCACTTGTCATCGACGGCGCGGCGGATCGCACGCATGCTTACCCCTCCGGCGCGCATTTCGATCACGTCACGCGTGATCCCGGTGCAGATGTCTCAGCCGAACGACATCGTGTCGAGGCGAATACGTCCGTCGGGATACACCTCGCGCACGTAGCAGTCGAAGTTCGAGCCATGACCACCATTTACGCAGCCGCAGAAGCACGGGATGTACTGGAGGACATCGTGGTTCGCGGCCGCGTACCGATAGAGCTCCTGAGTTGCGGACGGGATCTGACGGAACTCGTCCGGCCATTCACCTTTCGCCGGATTCGCGTAGAGCTGGACGAGCGCATCCTCAGGTCGAGAGGTCGGCGTCCCGCCGGCGCAGGCAGAGATGAACGCCCCGCCCGCGAGCAGAAGGAACCGCCGCCGATCCACGACTTGATCGTAGAGAACCATGGTCAGTCACCTCACCCCGGCGGGGAACCGGGTCCGCCAGCCCGCAAGACCAGACGTATTAGCGCCGCTTCGTGAGAAGACGTTCCGGATTACGAATTCGTCATGCCGAGGGTCGTGCCGCGATCGACCATGCCTCCGGGCCAAAAGGGCTTGGGGGAACAAGGTGAGGCTACTTCGGATTGTCATGCCCGCGATCTTCGTTATCGCTGCGCTTCTCGGCTCGTCGCAGCAGGCTTCCGCCCACCGTGTGCATCTCGTGGCGACGATCAACGGCTCGGGCCGAGCCGTGATGGATGGAGTCTTCCCGCCGCTCTTGCAGGGCACCACGACGTATTTCATCCACGCTCGGCTCTACTCGGATGGCACGGCGATCGGGCGCTTCGATTGTGTTGACCTTGCCGGTAGCACCGCCGAAGGAGACTTCTTCGGACCGATCACCAGCTGGAAGATGGTGGACGGCCGGGTCACGCTTAGCGGTTCGGGTCAGCTCCGCATGCTCAATGGCGACTGGTTCCCAGATATCGGCATCACCGCCTTCCACTACACGATCGCGATCCAACGATTCGGCGGCAAGGGCGTAGGCCATTGGACGTTGGACGTTCGGGACTTCGGCGGTGTCATTTGCAGCGAACTCTTGACGAGCGGAAGGCTTGTCATGGCCACTGCTGGTCGACGCGAGGAGGAGGGCTCGGACTAACGGATTCCGTTACGTCCAAGGTGGCGCTGGCGTGTGCCGGCGCCACCCGGCCCGAACCAAACGATCGCGTCCCTCGCATGCGTTTAGGGATTTTGAGAAACTGCGGCGTTCTCTGGCACCACCCTGTGGCGATGAACGTCCACAGCAGCGCGGTCCTAGGGCCTGAGCGGGTCGGCCCGGCTGACTAACGATTGTTGGTGCTTGAGACCAGAGATCCGTGGGGCGTGTGATCGGGAGCCAGTTGCCCCAACTTGCCCTCTCCCTTTGACTAGACCAGTTGGTTGGACTCAGTAGTTGGGTATCCGCCCAATCGCCCCGCCGCACGGCGAACGCGTGACTTTGCGAAGAACTGCGAGTTAGTTCGGCGTCGATCTACTGAAACAGGGTGTAACGGAGCATGCGAACCATTTGCTTACGCGTTGCTAACGCCGCCGGACGGAACGCCCGCTGAGGAAAAACCCCAGCAAAAAGGGTTCTGTGCCGAGGGCCAGAATCGAACTGGCGACACATGGTTCTTCAGACCATTGCTCTACCAACTGAGCTACCTCGGCGAATGGCGCTCGGCCGGGCGCCGATAACTATTGTTCCTTGTTCGCAAGCACTTCGCCATAGGAGTCCCACCCAATGAAGAAGACATCAACGACCGGGACGCCTTCGTCGACGAAGTGTTGGACGGCATCCTCGCTGCTCATCCGACGATGCTGAAAGCGGCCTCCGAAGAAGGGCGCGCGATCGCCCGAGCCGATGCGCCGATCAGGGTCACGTCGGGATCGTGACCGGCGGCGGCTCCGGAGACCTTCCGTTATTCCAAAGAAGGGAAAGGCGGAGGTCGGGGACAAGACCGTCCTCGATGCGCTCGTGCCAAGCGTGACGGCGCTCGCAAGCAGCTCGGACGAAGGCCTCAGCGCGATGATCGCCGCGGCGCGCAAAGGGACCGCGGACACGACTGCCTCCGTCTCGCGCCGAGGCCGCGCCGCGTGGCTCGGCGAACGTACGATCGGCCATCCGACCCCGGTGCGATGGCCTACGTCAGATTCCTGGAGGCGCTCCGGCAGGCTTGGTCTGAGCCTCGAGTGAATCCGGCGTAGTTCGGGACGCGAGAAACCGGGAGGCTGCGATGCGTTCGGCGGCGCTACGCTCGGGCCCCGTCATCTCGCGCTTTTCCCTAAAGGTCGCGAGAGTCGACGGCCAGTAAAAGACGAACTGGTCGAATCCCATTTCGGCGTATGAGCCCACGAATTCATCGAATGCGTCGAGTGACGAGAGTGGATCGACCCGCCTGCGGTACGCAAGGATGATGCGCCGAATGTCTCGCGGGTCCCGGCCGATCTCGCGACAGTTTGATTCCAGCAAGGCCACCCGCTCACGTGTCGTTCGAAGCCATTCGGCCTCACTACCGGTCGGCACACCGCGCTCCGGTGTCTGCGGCTGACCTCCGAGCGTTACCCAGGCATCAGCATGACGGGCGACCAGACGGAGACTTCTTGTTCCCTCGGCGGCGACGACCAGAGGCGGCCGCGGTCGTTGGACCGGTTCCGGCAACTGAGCGCCTTCGACCGAATAGTGCCGACCCGTACTCGTCACAGACTGTCCGCGAAGGAGCGCGTCGAGCAGCACAAGGTGCTCCTCGAGGCGTTCAACGCGCTCACCGGCTGACCATTGGCCCGTACCGAAGATGCCACTATCGGTCGGGACGTCTCCCGCGCCGATCCCGAGCTCCACCCTGCCGCGCGAAGCGTGGTCCAGAGTGAGCACCTGGCCCGCCAACAGAGTCGGGTGCCGCGACACGAGAACCGCAACGAGGGTGCCGAGTCGCAGCGAGTTCGTGGCCCGCGCGAGTGCGGCGAGAAGTGTCCACGGCTCCAGAAACGTCCCAGCCGACATCGTCCAAGTCTCGGCAATCCAGCCCTGATTGAAGCCGACCTTCTCGGCCCACTGCCATTCGCGCTCGATTGTTTCGTAGACAGGTACGGGGAAGGACAGGATGTCGAAGCGGTGCGGCCTCGCCACAGAGCTCAGGTCTTCCGCTCCATCTGCACGCCCGTGCCGGCGAAGCACATCACGAATTTGAGCACTCCGCTGCCTGTGTTGCGAATGCTGTGGAACCCTTCCGCCGGCGACATCACGCAGAACGATCCGGCGCGGATCGGACTTGATTGGTCGCCAACGCGCACCTCGCCTTCGCCCTCGAGGACGAAGAACCCCTCTTCCACGTAGCGCTCGCCGACCTTGTGCCGGTGGACCGGGATCTCCTTGCCGGGATCGATCTCGGCCGCGCCGAACGTCAGCTGCGTGGATCCTTCCGCGGCATCGAAATAGATCGCGCGGCGAACCCCGGGGACGACGTCGGCCAGCGGCTTGTCGGCGCGGTTGGTTACTCGCATCGCATCATCAGCGGACACGCTCGGGCGCCGCGACGCGCGTCTTGGCGGAAGGCCGTTCGACCTCGGTCGTCGCAATCCCGGCGAAGAACCGCTCCGCCGCTGCGACACCGGCGCCAAGCTCGATTCGTTGTCCCGAGTAGTGCAAAGCGAGCTCAGTGCCAGCCAGAGTCGCGAGGACCTCGAGCTCGTTCAACGACCCAAGATGGCCGATGCGAAACACGTGCCCGCGAAGCTGACCGAGGCCGACACCGAGCGCGAGGTTCAGCCGCTCAGCCGCGACCTTCACGATCTTGTTGGAATCGACCTCGTCAACGACGACCGCCGTGAGCGATTCCGACGCGCGAGCGGCGTCGCCGGCGAGCAGGCTCAGTCCCCACGCGCGGACCGCCTCTCGTGTGGCCTGAGCAAGACGACTGTGCCGCGCAAAGACGTTCTCGAGTCCTTCTTCGAGCAGCATCCGGAGCGCCTCTCGAAGGCCGAAGAGCAAGAGGGTGGCCGGTGTATACGGAAAGAACCCCTGCTGCATGTCGCGGATCACCGGACGCCAGTCGTAGAAATACCTCGGGGCTCGGCTCTTCTCAGCGGCCTCGAGCGCTCTTGGCCCGACGCACAGGATCGCGCCGCCTGGCGGCAGCATGAGGCCCTTCTGCGTGCCGGTCGCGGCGACATCCACGCGCCACTCATCCATCCGGAAATCGATCGACCCGAGCGAACTGACCACATCGACGAGGAGAAGTGGGTCCTGTCCGGTGCGGTCGATGCCGCGCCGCACCGCGCCAAGATCTGTGGTGACTCCCGTCGAGGTTTCGTTGTGAACGATGAGCACCGCGCGGTGCTCGGGCTTGAGGTTCGTCTCAACGTCCGACTGGGTGACTGCGTCACCCCATCGCAGCCTGACCTCATCCACCTGCATGCCGAGCTGACGGGCAGCTTCACCGTAGAGGCGTGCGAAGTGACCGTTCTCGAAGGTAAGCACGCGCTCTCCGGGGCTCAAGGTGTTGACGAGGGACGCCTCCCAGGCGCCGGTCCCGCTGCCCGGGAAAATGACCGGCTCGCCCTGTTCTGACTTGAAGACAGTGCGCAGACCCTTCCGAATCTCACCCACGAGACTCGGCATTTCTGGCCCGCGGTGATCAGGAACGGGCCTATCCATGGCTCGAAGGACCCGTTCCGGGACATTCGTCGGACCTGGGATCTGGAGGAAATGACGGCCTGAGGTCACGTCGGGGTCACTCTACGGTGTCAACCGGACATACACGTACGGGCATGCCTGAGTGGGACCTTGTCCGGCACGCCCACTGACCGAATAGTCGGCGCTCATGGTTAGGGTCAGGATGAGCCGTCGGCCGTTCTTTGCCGCGTCCGTTCGCGATGCACTCCTGCGCATTCTCATGAAGGCTTTGATGGGGGCATCGAACACCGCGGGCTTCTAGCGCACGCACCTCGTCCGGTCGGTGGGCAACGCTGGGCTCGAACCAGCGACCTTCTCCGTGTAAAGGAGACGCTCTAACCAGCTGAGCTAGTTGCCCGCTCGCCTCAAGTATGAAGGAGCGTGCGCGGCTAGGACGCGGTGAGCCAGGGCACGTTCGGCAACGGAAATAGCCGAACGTTGCGGCCCGCGACGACGAGCGCGTCGGCGATGCCCTCGAGGCGACCAACCTGCATGGCGAAATAGTCCAGACGCTCGGCCTCTCGCTCTTCTTCGGGCCATGACGCGCCGCTCCGGCGCGCGATGAGGTGCCAGAGTTGGAAGTAGTCGCGCGATAGGTCGTCGGCCCGCTCGGTGAGCTCCAGGTCATATCGGCACTGCGCCAGGCGGCTCATCGCGACCTCAAACGAGCCAAGGCGTCCAAGCGCGGCGAGGAAGTCCGCTCGCAAGCGGCGAATCTCGTCGCTCGCGGCATCGGCGCGCGAGCGCCGGTAGCTTCGGCCACGGGCCTTCGCATGGATTGTTAGCTCGCGATGACGCTCGTCGAGCCGCTGCCGAAAGCGCTCGCTCCGCACCGCGGTGGTCGTCCAGACGACTGGTGCTCGTGGGGGCATCTCGTCGGCGATTATCCTGCGATGAGGATGGGCGACAAGACCTTTTTCTCGCGCGCCTGATGTGAGAAAATGAATGAGCCCGGTCTCATACGAGACCTGCTCTCCTCGAGCCGCACGATCGCCGTCTTCGGCTACTCAGCGCGCCCCGATCGCCCAAGCAACTCGGTCTCACGGACGCTGCGTGCGCACGGCTATCGGGTGATCCCCGTCAATCCGGCATTACGCGGCGACATCGTCGAAGGCGAGCGCTCGTACGGGCGGCTGGTCGACATACCAAAGGACGTGGACATCGGCTTCGTGGACGTGTTTCGGCGCGGCGAGTACCTGGACGCCGTCGTCGATGATGCCCTCGCGGCCGGCATCAAGGCGATGTGGTTCCAGCTGGCGCTCGGCAACGTCGCCGCGGCCGAGCGCGCGGAGGCGGCGGGCATGCGTGTGGTCTGGGATCGGTGCACGGCGATCGAGCTGCGACGAATGGCGCTTACGAGCTAGATCCGGCTGCGCGGCGTGAGCTCTATCTCCTTTGATGGATCCTCGCCGGCGGCCACGCGCGCCCAAAACGGGTCGAGCTCGACGCGTGCGTTCGCCGAACGTACCAGGGCGATGAGCGCGGTGAAGTCCCGCAGCCGGTAGGGCTTGGTGTTCACCTTCACCGTCGAATCGCGTCCGCGGGCGACGAAGAACGGCGCGGACACACCGGAGTGCGCGCCCGGATAGCGCTTCGCGTCGATACGCTGCAGCCCACCGAGTGCGACACGATCCATCCGGGTGCCGAAGTTCGTCCGATACACCAGCTCCCCATCCTCTACCGCGAGCTTGGTGAAGTAGGCGTAGTTGATGACGATCCCCGCGTTCGCGGCGAGAAGCAGCAGGCCGATGATCACCATGGTCGTGTCGCGGGCGCTCGCGCCGAAGACAAGGATGGCGAGCCCGGCGAAGGGAAACAACGTGTAGGACGGCCAGAGCAGCGCGAGATTCGGACGGACCGTGTTCACCCTTCGAGTTTAGAAGCGGGCTCGACGGGGCGGATGAGCAGACGCCGCTCCACCTCCTGCAGCGCTGAGGTCACCCGGCCGTCGTCAGGCAGCTCGCGCTGGCGCTCCTGGTAGAACCCGCGGAGAAGGCGCAGCGACTCACGGATCGGGAGCCGCGCGTACGGGATGTTTGCGCTGTCGCAGGAGATCTGGAACTCCAGCTCGGCGGCGCGGAAGCAGCCGCGGCACACGAAGAAGGACGCGGGCACGCCGTCGACGATGCGCCGCGAGGGATGGGCGTCGGCGCTGATGTCTTCCGCCAGACAACGCGGGCAGCGCGTGATGCGCACGCGCCGAACGATATTCCGTCGCCAATTTGTGCGACGGGTTCGCACATTTTGACGACAGGTTTGATGTGTCGCGCATCTTGTGGCGACAGAGCCTTTCGTGAGACGTTTCGTTGATGGGAAAGGGTTGGGCCAAAGGGCTGACCGCGAAGACGGATCCGCGCGTCGCCCGCGCCGCAGCCGGCCACCGCGGGAAGCAGTACGTCCGCCGAACATCGCCGGAGCTGTGCCGCTGGCCGCTCGCGGGTCTGACGACTCTCCCGCTCGCATGGTCGGACGAGATGGCGTACATCGTCGGCCTGACCGCGACCGACGGTTGCCTGGTCACCGGGCGGCGGGCGATCAACTTCAAATCCAGCGACCGCGAGCTGGTTCAGACGTATCTCCGCCTGCTGGGCCGCACGAATCGGGTCAAGAGTCATCCCACGAAAACGGGCGGCACCGCCCACTACACGCAGTTCCATGACTCGGCGCTCTACGAGTGCTTCCTTGAAGTCGGCCTCACACCTCGGAAGAGTCTGACCATCGGCGCACTCGCGGTGCCTGATGACTTCTTCCTCCCGCTCGTGCGGGGGCTATTGGATGGAGACGGCAGCATCATCAACAAGGCCTACCGCGCCGACACCGGCCGCCGGAGTGACTATTACTGGGAGTATCTGATCACGAGCTTCAATACGGCGAGCGAGGATCACGTCCTTTGGCTTCAGCGCGGACTCGGTCGCCTCCTCAATCTCAAGGGCAGCGTGCAGAGAAGCACGACGACGGCCGACAACCCGTATTTCGAGCTTCGCTACGGGAAAGTCGCTTCGTCGATCCTCCTCCCCCTTCTGTACCCCGCGGGCGCGCCCTGTCTCGAGCGAAAACGCGAGATCTGGCTCGCCTACGTCTCGCGGCAACAACCGGCCTTGAGCTAAAATGGATTCGCTTGCCCAGGTGGTGTAATTGGTAAACACGATAGTTCGAGGGGCTATTGCCTGAATAAGGCGTGCGGGTTCAAGTCCCGCCCTGGGCACCGTAATCAACCAAGTTACACGCGAACTCGGTCGTCGGGCTCAAGGAACGACGATCACGCCCTTACCCGCGATGACCTCGCCGATCTGGACCGGCTGTACGCCCCGCGTCGCGCACGCCCGCTCCCAGGCCTCCGCGTGCGCGGGCGGTACTCCGACAAGAAAGCCGCCCGAAGTCTGTGGGTCCAGGAGCAGCACGCGGAGGGCATCGTCTACGCCGTCGAAGCGGACCTTCGCCGCGTCGTCGAAATACGAGCGGTTGCGTTCGAGGCCACCGAACGAGATCCCGGTCTCGGCGTGTTGGCGCGCGCCGGGAAGAAGCGGCACCAGACCCGCGCGGATCCGCACGCCGACCGACGATCGCTCCGCCATCTCGTGGGAGTGACCGGTAAGCCCGAAGCCGGTGACGTCGGTCGCGGCGTGAAGCTCGGCGTCGACGGCGGCTAGGGCAGCGGCGCGGTTAAGCGTGACCATCGACGCGATCGCCGAAGCGAGATCCGCCGCCTCGAGCTTGCCGTTCTTGTGGGCCGTGGTCAGGACACCCGTCCCGATCGGCTTCGTCAGCCACAGCGCGTCGCCCGCGCGAAGCCGCGACTTGAGGAGCATGCGTTCGGGATGCACGCGACCCGTGACCGCGAGCCCGTACTTCGGCTCGCGATCGATGACGGTGTGGCCACCGGCGATGACACCGCCGGCCTCGGCGACCTTGTCGATCGCTCCTTGAAAGACCCGCTCGAGCTGCGCGAGCGGCGCGTCCTCGGGCCAGGCCGCGATGTTGAGCGCGAACAGCACCTCGCCGCCCATCGCGTACACGTCCGACATCGCATTCGCCGCGCCGATCGCCCCGGAGGCGTAGGCGTCGTCGACGATCGGCGGAAAGAAGTCGAGCGTCTCCACGATCGCCGTGTCGCGCGCGACGAGATACACCGCCGCGTCGTCGGACACATCGAGACCGACGAGCAGCTCCGCGGGAGTCTTTTGATCGCGCATCGGACGCAGCACCTGCGCCAGTGGGCCGGGGCCCAGCTTGGCCCCTCAGCCGGCGCAGGTGGAGAGCGTCGTCAGCCGGATCTCATCGCGCGTGAACACCGAAGGCGATGGTACTCACGGAAGCGGGGGCGGCGTTCGGATCGACGTGTACCAGACCGTTGCCGCCAGCACGATGAGGAGCAGGGCGAGGCCGAGGTTCGTGGCGATGCGACCTCGTCGAACGATCACGAGGACGAGGAAGATCGCGGCGCCAGCCACCAGCAGAAGGTCGAGGACAAGGAGCAACAGGGCGGCGCTCATATGACGTTGTGCTCTCGCACGAGCTGACCGGTCTTGAACCGGGACAAGCTGAGGGCGCTGATGTCCAGCGATGTCCGCCCATCGACGATGAGCTCGGCGATGAGCTCACCGGTCACCGGCGCGTGCATCACGCCGTGCCCTGAGAATCCGGCGGCGTTGATGAAGCCCTCGATCCCGTCGACCTTACCGAGAATCGGATGCTTGTCGGGAGTGTCCTCGTACAGGCCCGCCCAACCCGTCTTGATCGACGTCCGTTCAAGGATCGGAAAGCGCGCCAGCGCGCGCTCGACGACCGCGGGCATGAACTCAGGGTTCACGCTGTCGTCGAACCCGGGCTTCTCGTTTGGGTCCGCCATCCCCAAGAGCACTCCTCCCGACTCGCGGTGTGCGTAGAGACCGGACGCGAACTCGATCGTCAGCGGGAAGTCCTCATCGAGTCCGGGCACCACTTCGGTGACGAAGATATGCCGGCGCAGCGGCTCGATGGGCAGGTCCAACCCGGCGAGCTTCGCGACCTGTGCCGCCCAGGGACCAGCCGCGTTAACCACGGTGCGTGCTCCGATCTCCTCGTCTTTCGTGCGCACGCCGGCGACGCGGCCGTTGGTGCATGAGATCGCTCTGACCGCGGCGTTCTCGGCGAACGTGACGCCGGCCTCGCGAGCGCGCGCGACGTAGCCGTTCAGCATGCTCGACGGATCGGCATAGCCATCCTTGGCGCAGAAGGTGCCGAACCGCACGTCGTCCGTCCGAGCGTGCTCGAAAAGTGCCTTGGCCTCGGCGGCGGTCACGCGGCGCGCAGGCACACCGAGGCGCGACCACATCGCGAGCGAACGCTCAAATGCGGTGACATCCCGGTCCTCCGTGATGAGAAAGAGGTAGCCGACCTGATGGAAGTGCGGGTCGGTACCGATCTCTTCCGCGAATCGCTCGATGTGCGGCAGCGAGCGCTGCGAGAGCTTCACGTTGATCTCGCTCGAGAACTGCAGACGGATGCCGCCGGCGTTCTTGCCTGTCGATCCGGAACCGAGTCGATCGCGATCGAGGACGAGAACGTCGCGCACACCTTTCTTTGTCAGGTGGTACGCGATGGAGGCGCCGATGATCCCGCCACCGACGATGACCACATCGGCTGTGCGACGCATCGTGGGGATGGTATGCAGTCGCTGCGACCGTTGCTCTTCTGTAGAATTGCGAGGTCAAGCGGGAGTGGCGTAATGGCAGCCGCGTGCGCTTCAGGGGCGTATGCCCGTAAGGGCGTGAGGGTTCAACTCCCTCCTCCCGCACAGAAGTTCTTGGATGAGTACTCCGTCCAGATCTTGCGTTTCCGCTCGAGACACGGTGCAGTTGGATCGGCGTAGAGCAGTCGGAGCAGGATGATCGACTCGCGTTTTCCATACTTCAGCCGAAATAGGTCGCGCCTGTTCTTGCGAACGATCCGCTCCACGTAGCCGTTCAGCCCGACTGCCATCTTCAGACGCTCGCGTAGCCAATCGACATGCGTCCTGCTAGCGAAAGAAAGAACACCCACAGGCGCTCATAGACGTAATCGGGATACTTGCTGGCCGTCGGCCTGTGACGGAACACCGCAATGGACCCGTCTCCATTGAGAAGCCCTCGCACAAGCGGGACGAGATAAGCGTCGGGAACATCGATGGGCCCAAGAGTCAAGCTCTTTCTGGGCGTGAGGCCTATCGATCCGAGCCAGTCGTAGAAAGCAACGTCGGAGAACTGCGCGTAGTACGCGCGCTTGCCTCGCTTCGTTCGTCCTAGCCTGTAGCGGATCGGTCGGCCCAGACAAGCGAGGTATGTCTCGGCGAGTTGTCGATCGCGCGTCGTGAGGATGAGGTGTCTTCGATCACTAGAAAGACACCCGTCGGTGGCCAGGAGTCCGACCACATACGCCATCGCCTCCGACCACGCGAGTGGAAGTGTCCGGTGCCCGCGAACGCGCCTGTCCTGGGACAAAGGGACGTGGCGTTGGTAGCGGTGGGGTCGAGGTCTTGGGATCTTTCCCACACGCGTATCTATGCACAAGTCGAGAGTCGTGAGAAGCCATGAAATTGCGCGAAAGCTGTCGTCAAAAATGAGGACGGACGTGTCACCGCTTCGGCTGGGTTCTCACGTACCAGTCTTCGGCGTTCCAAAAACGCTCGCGCGGGTCGGTCAATGGCGAGATCCGCAGTCCCTGCACTAGTCGGCTCTGCGCGTACAGGTAATCACTGAAGTACAGGAACAGCACGGGGACCTCTTTCGAGATCGCCTGGAACACCGGCGCGTAGAGCTCGCGTCGCGCGGCCTCGTCGAAGGTGCGACGTGCAGCCTCAAGGTTCCGGTCGATCGGAAGGGTCGAGAAGCCCGAGAAGTTGTGGCCGGGGTCGTTCACCTCGGTCGAGTGAAAGAACGTGTACGGATCCGGATCGCCGGATACGGCGACCTCGACGAGCAGTGCATCGAACGCGCGTTGGCGCGCCACGCTGTCGACGAGCTGGCCGAACGGCATCGATTTCACCGTGACGCTCATGCCCACCGCGTTCAGATCACGCTGGATCTGTGTCGCGGCGGCGGTGCGGGAGGACTCATCCGAGGTCGAGATCGTGAACGCGAGCTTCTGCCCACCCTTGTCACGGATGCCGTCCCCGTCATGATCCTTCCAATCCGCCTGATCGAGTAACGCGGTCGCGTCCTCAGTCGAAAACGCGTAGCGCGTCACGTCCTTTACATAGGCCCACGAGCTCGGGGGCACGAACTCGTCGGCCACGGTCCCGCGTCCGTCGGCCGCGAGCGCCAAGACACGCCCGCGGTCGATCGCGGTCGCGATCGCCTGGCGGACGGCGCGGTCTCGGAAGACGACCTTCTCGGGACGGACGTTCAAGAACAGGGACACGAAGGTGTCGGTGGGCAGGCTGTACAAGACGGCACCCTTGAGGGATCGAGCGCGCTCGGCATCCTGGCTGGAAAGGCCACCGACTCCGTCGATCTCGCCGCGCGAGAGTGCCAGCAACGCCTCGGTCGAGTCCGGATAGAAGCGAAGGACGACCTTGTCGAGGTACGGGCGGGCGCGAGCGGGGCGGCTGCGGTAGAAGTCGTCGTTTCGCAGAAGGATGATCTGCCGCGCGTCCACCGCCGCCACCCGGAACGGTCCCGTGCCGACAGGATTCATGTTGAACGGCTGCCGCGGGAGTTCGGCGTACGGAACGTTCCCGAGCAGGTGCGAGGGAAGCAGCGGGACGGTCGTGCTGTCGGAGAACGGCCCGTACACATCGGGCAGCGTGAAGCGCACGGTGCGGAGCGCGACCCGCTCGACGCTGACGCCGCGGAACGCGTCGCTGTACGGTCCGACATATCCGCGGTCTTGGAGCAGCTTGACGGTGTAGACGACGTCATCGGCCGTGACCGGTTGGCCGTCGTGCCACGTGGCGTCATCGCGAATGTCGAAGGTCCAAATGCGTCCGTTGCTCTCGGTGTGGAACGCCGACGCTAGATCAGCAACGATCGCCCCGGCCTGGTCGTATCGGGTCAGCCCGCTGAACGCAAGGCGTGCGACATCCTGGTCGACATCCGTCGCCGCGATGACCGGGTTCAGGTATTGCGGAACGCCGGCGACTCCCTCGACGTACGTGCCGCCATACGCAGGGTCGCCCCCAGCCGGGTTCTGGTCCACGGCGATCGCCGCGATGCTCGCAACGACCATGAGGCCGATGAGAGCGACAACGATGAACTTGTCGCGCCCGGTCACCTAGCCGGTGGTCGCCTGCCGAGCGCCCCAGAGCGATATGGCGACGAAGAAGAGGATGAGGACGATCGTCAACCGAAAGAGAGTTCGCTCGAGCCCTCGGCGGCTGCGATACGCGGTCGACTCACCACCGAAGGTGGACGAGAGCCCTGTACCGCGGGCTTGCAGCAGGATCGAGGTCGCGACCGCGATGGCAATAACGATCTGACTTATCTGGAGGGCGTCCATGGGTAGAAAGCTTAGCGGTCAGCGGGGCTCGTAGATCCAAAGGTCGCCGACCTGGCCAGCCAGCCGGTAACGGTCGAGCACCGCGCGCACGAGGGTCCCGGCCCACCGCTGGCGCTCGAACCCTGGGGCCACATCGAGATGGTCGAGATCCGTTTGGGCGATCACGGAGTCGAGCCGCCCCTCGCGCACTTGGTTGACGATCGGATCCGCGCTGATGATCCCCCGCTCGACGAGACGCGACCAAAGGAAGAGATCGACCACGACCGGTGAGATCCCGCTCTTGGCGAGCAGCCCGGAGTCTTCCATCAGGTAGCGGCCATCTACGTGGAAAGCGAGATCGATCGCGCCTCCGCGAAGCTGATCCGACCACGCGCCCGTGGTCGGAACGCGGCCTGGCACTACGCGAAGCGGGTCGAGCACGAGAGTTCCCACGGCGAGCTGCGCCAGCAAGGCGAGCGGGATAAGCGCGCTCGCTCGGAGTCTCGGCGCGATCGCCGCGATCGATAGCATGATCGCGACCGTGAGATCGAGCAGATAGTTGATCGTCGATCCCTCCCGCCCACCGAAGACAACGATCGCCAGCGCGCCTGCGAGGTACGCGGCCCGCGCTCCGCGGACACCGCCGGTGAAAGCGGCAATACCGATCGAGATGCCGATCACGACAACGCCGATGACGGCGATCGACAGGGCCTGCTCCACCGACCACGACAACGCATTCCAGGTCACCACGTGCCGCCACACA
>JALYSZ010000045.1 GCA_030854525.1 Chloroflexota bacterium
ATGGGTACCTCGGGGTCCTATGCGCCGCGACGTCGCCGTGTTACTCGCTCGACGAGCCTTTGACCTATTACCGGCGCCGGGATGCGCAACGGTTTACGGGACGCGCCGGAGTCACCGCATATCTCGATCGGAGCGTACTTCGCGATCGACGGTTCTCCCAGATGTGGACGAGTTCCGCTGGCCGCAGCAGGCTCGCGTCCGACTACTACAAGCACCAGCTTGTCCTGGCGAGTCTGAATGGTGTGCCCCGATGGTCGCGCGAACGACGCACCACTGTTCTGAGCGGCCTGCGGGCGGTGGGTCCACTCACGATGGCTTACCCGAACCTTGCGGCGCGTCAGGTCGTGGCTCTCGGCGTCGCGTTCCTCGCGCCGGACATGTGGATCAAGCGGTTCATGCGGATGGTCGCGATCAGCTGAGCTTCGCGATCCGCTGCACGACAAGGGTCCTCGCGATGCGGCAACTTTTCCCGATCTTGCGCGGTAGAGATGAGATCGATACCGACGACTCCTTCGGGGCTTTCCTTTGGTGTTCGTTGTCTGCACGCAGCGCCGTGGAGTAGGACCAAAGTCCCAGACCGTCTCGCTACCGCGCCGGTACCAACGAGGCTATTGAACGAGGTCGAGGTGTCACAGACTGAGCACGTCATCCAAATAGATAGGTGAGGTCCTAAAGACGGACTAGCGGTCCACCGGGCCCCACGAAAAGGCACACCCGCCGCGAGGCGGGGTCGCAAAGCCACGGAGCTCAAACCGAGCCAGCCGGGCAGCCGAAAGGAGTCGAGAGTGACGGGAGGAGTAGTGCCCGGATTCCGGGGAGCGGACATCGCAGACAAGCCCGTCCGCGTCCGGAACATCGCAATCGTCGCGTGGCTCATGGTTTTCTCGTTGACAGTTGCCCTCGTCGAACCCCGCCTGGTCGGCACTGCCTCCGCTAACGTATTCGACGGACTTGCGGCGTTCGTCACCAATTTCTCTAATAGCCTTGGTCACGCGACGACCGGATCGTCCAATTCGCCCGACACCCTGAGCGCGCCAACGACCGCTTCATCTGATATCGGGACGGCACCCGCAGCTTCCGCGCGAACCTCGGTCGTCGCTAACTCCGCTCCCAGGACGGCACCGACGGCTGCGTCAGCCACATCGGCGGCACTGACGCTCTCGACCGCCTCCGGTCGTACCGGAACGGAGCTGACTGTTTCGGGCCTCCGATTTCCGGTCGGGCAACCGCTTCTCATTACGTGGGACGGGGCGGTATTGGGCTCACAGCCCGTCACGCCGGATGCAGGCGGAACGTTCCAGAGGAAGATCGTGATACCCGCGACCACCCCGGGGCCCCACACGCTCGGCGCGACCGTCGTAAGTGGCCCAACAGGTGGCGGCAAACAGGTTGTTCTCCAGGTCGCCTCTGCGGTATTCATAGTCGCGGCCGCCGCCGCCGCGACGAATCCCGCGATCGCGCCTTCGTCTCCATTGCCTACGACTCCGGTTGCTGCCGCGCCGCTTCCAACGAACGTGCCAGTGCCTACCTCAGCGCCGGCTCCGACGACGGCGCCAACTGCCGCGCCAACGGCTACGGCGGCACCAGCTCCGACCTCGCCAGCGGTTGCCGGACTCGACGTGAGGACCTTCGGCGCGCTCGGTGACGGTCAAACCGATGACACGGCCGCGATCCACCGCGCGCGCGACGCGGCTGGTGCGTCCGGCGCTGTGCAGTTTCCCGCCGGAACCTACCTTGTGGCGAATCTCCAACTCACGGCGTCGGGACAGGTTTGGAATCTCGCCCCCACCGCCACGCTGAAGCTGAAGGCTTCCGCGAATACCGATCTCATCGTGATGTCGGGAGCGGGCGCACGGCTCGTCGGGGGGCGGCTAGACGGAAATCGTTCGGCTCAGGGCTCGTCCGGTACGTGTGTGGTCATGGTGGGAGGCGGCGGCGTCGTTCAAAACACCGAGATCCTCAACTGCCGCGGCTGGGGTGTTTATGTTTACGGCGCCGACGGAACGAAGATCTCGGGCAGCTCGATTCACGACATCAGCGACGCGGCGATCTACGTCGAGAATGGCGCAGACGACACCACCATCGACGGCAACGCCGTGCAACGCACGACCGGGGCGGGCGCCGGCGGGATCGTCGTGCACGGCATGCAGAACACAGCCGGAGTCGGTTCGCGCACCCGGATCACCAACAATCGCGTCGAGAATGTGGCTCAGATCTCAATCGAGTCCTGGAGTCCCGCAAGTCTCGTCCAGGGCAACACGACGATCGGCGGCACGATGGGAATCTCGATCGGCGCCGCTGACGGAACGCGGGTTCTGGGAAACGTCGTCTCGGGTGCAGCGGACTACGGCATCGAGGTCGGGAACACAGGGGGCGTGACAGTCTCGGGCAACACCATCTCATCCGTCGCAGGCGACGCCGGCATCATCATTGACGACGCGGGTCATGGAAACATGGTGACGTCGAATCAGCTGCGATCGGTGGTCCGCGGCGTCCAGGTCTCTCTGGGAAGCGCTGCCAACACCGTCAGCGGGAACACGTTCGAGTCTTGGTCCCTCTACGGCATCGAGGCGCATCAAGTCGATGGCTCGATCCTCGGGACGAACACGTTCACCGGTCCGGGTATCCAGATCAAACTCATCTAGCTGCGGCGGTCAGTCGTCTCCGTTCGGAGGGCAGCGTCCACCCGAGCGAAGAGGGTTCTGTACAGGGCGAGGAAACCTGCCGTGTCCGCGGTCGGGCCGTCTTCGAGGGCTCGCGCAGTTAGATCAAGCAGGTACACCGACTCGAGGGTGAGCAACGCACGCCGATCCAATTGGGGTCCGGGCTCCGACGCGAAGGACATGAGCCTGTCGAACGCCTGGTCCGTATTCCATCCATCGAGCAGCACACCGACCTGAAGGAAGTGGTGGAGCGAATCGATCACCGGGATCCCATCCAGACAGCCATGTTCCCAATCGAACGCGGAGATTCGATCATCCACCTGCCGGATGTTCCAGGGCGCGAAGTCGCCATGGATGATCGTGCTCCTGACGCGCAGGTTCGACAGTGATGGCCCCAGCCGACGCAATGCCGCGACTTCCGGTGCAAGCTGCCCGATCGACGTCAGCCGCCTACTCAGACGGCCGAGATATTCGGTCTCGGCGACAACCCGTTCCTTACCGTTATGTAGCTCATCGAGGAATCGTCGGTGCAGGTCCGAGAACGAACGCGGCCCCGCTGCCCCCGGCAAGGCCCCCTGGACCGTCACCAGACGTCCGTCGACCTCGCGCTCGAGCAGTAGCGGCGGCGAGAGGGCCGGTACCTTCCCCGCCAGCGCCGCGAGCACCCGGGCCTCTCGTCGGAGCGGGACTCGGGCGCCTTCCTCGACGGCGACCTTCCCAAATGCGCGCGGGGTCCCTCGGGCATCGAGAACCACGAAAACGGGCTTGTGTGGGGGCACCGGGCTTCCGGAGGCGAAGCCAATCGCTGCCTTGGGCAGATCCAGTACCTCGTGAACGGCGGACTCAAATGCGCCGGCCGTCCGCTGGGCGATCGTGACGCGATCTCGTGACCAGTAACTGCCCGTCCGCGCGACCGCGCGGGCCGCGAAGTGCTGCAAGCGAGCGCTGAGTCGATATGGCGTGTAGATCCGGAAGGCGGCGGATGCGACGGTCCTGCTGTCGAGTGGTATGAACCACCGCGGATTGTTCACCCCCGGCACGACGGCCATTTCGCGAACATGATGAAAACCGAGTGCACGGAGACGCCCCGAAGACACGCCGGAGTTCACGAGGACGAGGCCGGCGACATCGTCCAATGCATCAGGCGGTGGCAGACTTTTTCCCCAGACGACAGTGATGTTCGTCCCGGCACCTGTGCTCAACTCTTGGCACAGCTCCCGGAACCACGTCGGGGCGCCCTCGGACGAAATGCGGACCGCGCGCGGAAGCAGGCATGACCAAGTCAAGAGTCGGCGATCGGCCGCGACGGCCCCCGCGATGCGAGCCGGTTCGGACAGACCCTCCGCGGCGCCGATCGGCGAAACCCAACGTCGATCCGTCTCGGTCTCGCGGACGGCGACCTTTTCATAGGCGATCGCGCAGTACAAAGCCACGATGCAAATGCTGAAGACCATTCCGCCGGCCGCGCCCTCAGCTCCGAAGGCGCGGACGATCAGCCACCCGGCACCCACGGCGGCGAGACTGGCGATCAGATATGCCTCGAAGATGACTCGTGGCCGGCGGAGTGTCCTGAGCGCGCTAGTCAAGATCGGCAGTGGAGTGACGACGGCGTAGAAGAGGGCGAAGAGAACGAGCACGGAACCACCGTCCGCGTAAGCGTCTCCGTAGATCAGCCGAAGGGCCGGGCCAGCGAATAGGACGAAGAGCGCGCAATACAGGGTCGCGACCGGGAGGACGACCAAACCAGTCCGCCGCATCGCGGCGTTCAGCGCTTCGTGCCCCCCTTCGGCGTACGCCCGCGCGAATCTGCTCGGAAGCACGCTTCCGAGATAGAAGACGAGGATGTTGAGCGGTCCGAACACCAATTGGGCCGCTCGGATCAAGCCCGCACCGGCGGCGCCCAATACGGCCGCCGCCAAATACAGATAGATCTGGGTCGAGGCCCAATAGCCGGACTCAGCCCCGGCAAGCCACTTGCCGAAGGCGAGATTTCCGCGAATCGCGGAGAGGTCTACGACAGGACGAAGCCGGTCGCGGACCTGAAGAATCCCGAATGCAAGTGCCGCTGCCGATGTCGCCGCGATCATGTACAGCGCCATGGTCGCGTCAAGACGGCCCGATGCGAACAAGACGATGACAAGAAGCGCCTGCCCGCCGTACGAGATGATGTCGTTGAGCAGCACGGCCCGCACCCGCCCCTCGGTGTAGAGGATGCGTCGAATGAATTCTTGGAGTTCCCAAGCGATGATCGCCGGAACGAGTGCGAACAGCAGAACAGAGAAGCCGGACCCGAGGGCCACGCCGACCAATCCGCCGACGAGCACGAGCCCGGCCGCTGAGGCGGTGAAGACGAGCTGTTGAGCGGCAGTCGAGCTCGTGTATCGCACGTATGCCGGACCGGCCAGCGCCGCCCCGAGCACGTTGTGTGGCTGCGTGACCAGAGCGGCCTGCAGAACTCCGGCGAGCAGTAGGCCGCTGTACACGAGCGTGAACTGGCCGAACTCGGTCGGGTCCACGGAGCGTGCGAGAAGCAGCATCGTCGCGAAGTTCGCTCCGGACACGAGAGCCTGATCGACCAGGCCGACCGATTCGGTCCCGAGGCGAGCAAGGACAGAGGCCCCAGGCAGAGCAATGCGACGTGGACGAACCTGCGTTGGGTAGCCCGGCTCTCTCAGCCGCGACATCGGTCGATAGCTCCTGCCGATCGGTCTGCTCCTGAAGGGGCCTCCCGCCGGCGACCCAACGCCGCCGAAGCTAGGCTCGCCCACTCCGACCGGATACGGCCAAATCTATGTACGGCCGGGAAACCTCTTGTCCGTCGCTCCCCTCGCCCCTTGGCCGGCACTCTCGAGCTGAGGAAGCAGCGATGACGCCACTCTCGCGAAGCCCTGCTGCAGGTGAATCTCAAGGAACCGAGATGCGACGAGCTCACGGTTCTCGGCGCCCATCCGCCCGCGCAGATCGGCATCTCCCGCGAGACGCACGATCGCGGCTGCAAGTTGATCCGGCGCTCCCGGCTCGACGAAGATGCAGTTCACGTCCGGGGCAAGGACCTCAGGTGCCGCCCCCACGCGGGTCAGGACCAGCGGCAGCCCAGCGGCCATCGCTTCGAGCATGGCAACCGAGAAGCCTTCTGAATACGACGGCGAAACGAACAGGTCTGCGCGGCGGAGGTATTCAGAGACCTCACCGACCGGGACGGCTCCGCGGAAGGTCAGGATCTCTGAGACGCCGACAGCCTCTGCGAGGGTGCGCGGGCCGAGCGGGCTCGGCTGACCTCGCGGCAGGAAGTCCGTGTTCGTGTCGTGCTCGATCACCTGCCCAACGAGATCGACCCGCATATGGGGGATGCGAGTTCTCGCTTTGGCGGCGGCCTGGATCAGATCCGGCGCACCCTTCGCCTGCGAAACGTGGCCGACGAACACGATGTCGAAGGTGGACTCATCCTTCTGGCTCTCCTGTGAAAGCTCGCTGTATCTGTCCGCCGCGAGCGCGCTATACAAAGTGAATCGCCGCAGCCGCGGCGCGATCGTGGCGAACTGTTCGTGCAGCTGGTCGCCGGGAACTATCACCGCCGCGGTGGTCTTCAGGACGGCGCGCACGTACGCTCGCAAGACGGGTCCTCGGTGCTCGTAGAACCGATCGAATGTGGCTCCGTGAAAATGCAACACCACCCGCGCGCCGGCCGCACGCGCTAGAACGACGTAGGCAGAGTCTCGAAGGAATCCCATCAAGTTCTGCGCGAGCGGGAGCCAGACGACGTTTGGACGGACCTCGCGAAGAGCGCGCACGAACGTGGCGAGCTTCGCGAGGTTCAGCCAGACATTCTTGGGGCGGAGATGGCCCCGCTCGTCATTGCGCAGTGCTTTGGACGAATCGAAGAAGGTCAGTTCGAAATGGCCCCCGTACGAGCCTCTGCGAAGGAGCTCGGTCATCGCCTCGGTGCCGCCGTATGGCGGCGGCAGCGGTCCGATCAACATGACACGTCCCGTCGGACCTTCGCTGACGATCCGCGTCGACGGGGCAGGGCCCGCCACCGTCATCGCGTTAGAAGCCTTTCCGAGCCGCGAAGGTTGACGGCCGTACTGGGGATCGCCTCCCGCTCGCTCGACATCGCCCCGAATGGGATCCCGATGGTGAGCCAAAACGGAATTGCGCCTACCGGGCTCTCGAGAATGACGTTGAAGGCTGCCACGACGAGTAACGAGAGCCACGCTCCGAAGAGGACTACGTGAGTCCACCCCACGGTCTCAAGCGTCCGCTTCCCACGGAAGATCCGCGACAGGAAGACGGCTTGAGTTAGCACGAACAGGAGGAATCCGGGGATCCCGAGGTACCACGCGATGTTGACTAGGCTGTTGTGTGGCGCCCCCGTGTAGAGCAGTCCACGGTTGTAGAAGACGAACATCTTGCCGAACCCCGATCCACCGAGCGGGTTTTCGCCGATGTCGGCGAGCGAAGCGTCCCACGCCGCCAACCGGTAATCCGCGTTCACCGTTGTCGTGTCCGCCGTGCTCAGGATGCGGTCGAGGGTCCCACTCACCTGATCGGACTCGAGAAGCAACCCGCCGACCGCCAGACTGAGGACGAGCGCCGCCAGCCAAACTGAAGCTCGAACCGCAGGGCGAGCCCTGGGGGCTACCAGCCAGGAAACCGATAGGGCAATAGCCGCGGCGAGCCAGACCGAGCGGTGCTCGGACAACAGCGCTCCAGCGACGAGAGCCGCCGCTGGCGCCAACATTCGGATCTCTGTGCGGAGTGGCCTCGGCGGCAGCAGCAACAGCGCAACGAACGACGCGGCGAGGAAGGTACCCGAGTCGCCCCGCAGGTACCGGGGCACGTCCTGCTCGGTCGCGAAAAACTGGCCCGTGATCGCGTGGAAGACGCCGTAACCGACGGCGAGGGAGCACGCCGCTGCTGCGCAGGCGACCACGAGCGATCGGTCCTTTCGGAGGTCGATGTTCCATGCGAGGCAGAGCGCTGCGAGCGGGTAATAAATGAACGGGGTGCCCTGATAGAGCACCAGTTGCAACTCGCGCTCGTCGATCAACGAGAACAAGGCCGATAGCAACGAGAAGCCGCAAAACGCGCCCACCGCGAGAACGAGAGGGGTCGCCTCCGGCCGTCGCCACCTTCCGGAAAGAAGCGACGCGATGAGAACCGGAGCGAGCAGAAAATCGGTGACGTACAGCGGGAGGCCGAACAAGGTGATCGACGTTTTCGCGAAGTCGATGCTGAAGCCAACATGCCCAACAAGGAGCAGTCCAAGGAGGGCCAGCGCCGCGTAGCGCGACATAACGGTCGCCGCGAGAAGCAAGGCCCCGGCGGCGGGCAGAAGGACGACCGGCATCGCCCCTTCGCTCAGAAGTGCCGCAGTCAGTCCACTCAAGCCAAGGCCGACCAGAAGCGGGCCGAGCGCCAACCGGAGGCGAGCCCATTCCTCCGGAGACGCCAGCCTGGTCATTGAGATCGGTGAAGTCGGAGCGATTTGCATGGAGAAGTGCCGTCGAGGCAGACCGAACGTATCGGAGACTCCCGGCGGAGCGCGAGGTAGTAATGGTGAGTACGCGGTAGCCGGGAGAATACGTACTTCGGGAGAGTCCGTACCAGAAGGAACCTGACAACATTGCACCGATGAATGGGTCGCCGCCCCCGCGCTCTCAGAGGGTCGAATTCCTGGGGCTTGCATTCGATTCAGTCACCGTCAATGGAGCGGTCGACCGCTTCGAGGAGTGGATCCGAGGACGATTCGTCGGTCGGATCGCGTGCGTGAACGTGGCGCTGCTGATGTGGGCGCGCTCATCGCCGGCGCTGCAAGAGATCTACCGTCGCTGCGATCTGCTTGTGGCAGATGGGATGGGAATCTACTACGGCTCAAGACTTCTGGGGCGGCCGACTCCCGGCATTACGAACGCGGTTCTGCTGATGGACGAGCTCCTCAAACGCGCGGCAACGAAGGGATATCGCTTGTATCTCCTCGGAACGACGAGCGAGATCCTGGAGCGCGCGCTCGTTCGACTGCGCGAAAGACACCCCCAACTTTTGGTGGTCGGCCATCGCGATGGATACTTTTCTCGCGCGGAGGAGGACGAGGTCGTTCGCGGGGTCGTCGCAGCGAGACCCGACATCCTGCTGATCGGGATCTCGAGCGTCCGTAAGGATGAGTTTCTGGATCGTCAGCTTGGTGCGCTCGGAATCCCCGTTTGTCTTGGAGTCGGAGGAGCCATCGACGTGTTGGCGGGCGTCTATCGCATCGCGCCCCATGCTGTTCGACGCGCCGGGCTCGAGTGGCTCTACCGGCTCGCTCAGGAGCCCCAGCGACTCTGGAAGCGGTACCTCACAACCAACGCCGCATTTGGCGTGCTGCTCGGTCAAGCGTTCCTTCGCCGCTTGATGCCCGGCCCCCGCGAGCTCGAAGGCACTCGGGACTAGGGATGCAATTAGGGGTCGAACGGCTGGCGATCGAAGGCGGCGCGCCCGTGCGCCCGACCTATCTCGTTTTCGGAAAGCCGGTGATCACCGAGGATGAGGTATCCGAGGTCGTCGCCTCTCTCAGATCGGGTTGGCTCACAACGGGACCGAAGGTCGCGCGCTTCCAGGAGCTGATCCGCAACTACCTCGGCGTGCGCAACGCGGTCGCGCTGAACTCCTGCACGGCGGCGATGCATCTCGCGCTGGTCGTCGCAGGGGTGGGCCCCGGCGACGAGGTCATCACCAGCCCAATGACCTTCGCGGCGACGGCGAACGTGGTCGTGCACACCGGTGCCACGCCTATCTTCGCCGACTGCGATCGCGCGACGATGAACATCGATCCGGATGAGATCGAGCGCCGCATCACTCCGCGTACCCGGGCGATCATGCCCGTTCACATGGCGGGCCGGCCTTGCGACATGGATCGGATCGGAGCGATCGCGGCCGAGCGCGGCCTTACCGTGATCGAGGACGCCGCACATGCCTTCGGCGCTGAATACCATGGCAAGAAGATCGGCAGCTTGTCCCGATTTACCGCTTTCAGCTTCTACGCCACCAAGAACATGGTCACCGGCGAAGGCGGAGTCGTGACCACGGACGACGACGAAACGGCCGCCCAGCTTGCGCTCTACTCCCTGCACGGGATGTCACGCGACGCGTGGAAGCGCTACACGGCGGATGGCTACAAGCACTATCTGATCGAGGTCCCTGGGTTCAAATACAACATGTTCGATCTTCAGGCGGCGATAGGGATCCATCAGA
>JALYSZ010000048.1 GCA_030854525.1 Chloroflexota bacterium
ACGGCCGCGGACAGGGCGAGGTACGCGCCGACGACGAGCGCCACGTAAAGCCAATGCGCGGCCGCTCGTCCGGCTTGCACGGAGAACGTCTTCGCTCCGGCCCGCGCGTCCTCGCTGATGTCGCGCCACTCGTTGCCGTGCAGGATCGCGGCGACGAGGAGGCCGACCGGGATGCTCGCCGCGACGGCGCTGAGGTCGAAGCGGCCGCTGACCGCGTAGAACGAGCCGATCACCATGAGCGGCCCCATCAACAGGAATACGAGCGGGATCCCGACGGGACCGAACTTGTACTGGAACGGTGGTGCCGTGTACGTGTAGCCGCCGACCAGGCCGGCGATTCCGAGTGCGACGATGGGCCAGCCCCGCGCGGCGGTGAGGATCAGGCCCATGAGCACCGCGACGCCGAACGCCGCGATCGCGATGATCGACCTCGAGACCGCGCAGCTCCATGCCGCGTTCGGCTATCTGCTGGTGGTGGGGCTGGTCATCGCAGCCCTTCTCGCCCGCTGAGAGCGTGAAGCTTCTCGCGCTCGGCATCGGCGCTGCCTTCGCCGCATTTGGCCTGATCTTCCGCGGACCACGCGCGCGTTTCTGGGACCGCATGACCGCGACCGGGCTGGTGCTGGGCGGCCTCGCGCTCGCGACGGACCGCGATTCGCGGCGCGTCCGCATCGGGCCGGGCGAGATCGCGCTGGGCCTCGCCACGGCCGCAGGGCTGTACGGCATCTTCCGAGTCGGCGACTCCGTCGCGCGCGAGCTCATGCCGCGGGGCAACGAAGAGATCGGCGATATCTACGCTCTGCGTTCGCTTCGGCCGAAGGAAGAGCTCGCCGCGCGGCTCGGCCTGGTCATCGGTCCGGCGGAGGAGCTCTTCTGGCGCGGCTTCGTGCAGGGTCGCACCGGTTACGTGACCGCGACCGCGCTCTACGGAGGCGCGCACATCGTGACCGAGAACGCGACGCTCATCGGCGCCGCGACCATCGCGGGCGCCTACTGGGGATTTCTTCGCGCGATCGGCGTGCCCCTTGGCGCGCTCGTCGTCAGCCACGTCGCATGGGACATCTGGATCTTTCTTGTGGCGCCGACGGAGGCCCCCGTCCGGTAGGCTCGGCGCCCGTGACGCGCACGCACACGCTCGGCTCCGACGTCGCCCACTACGCGTGGGACAACGCAATTCCTCCCAAGCTCACGATCGACCCAGGCGACACGGTCGTGATGAAGTGCCGCGATTCATCGGACGGCTACTTCCGCCGCGGCATGACCTCGGCTGATATGAAGCCGCGCGTGGTCAAGGGTCATCCGCTCACAGGACCGATCGCAATTCGCGGCGCACGGACCGGCGACGCGCTTCGGATTGAAATCGTCGAGCTAGTCCCCGGCGATGTCGGGTACACGGCCTTCAATCCCGGCCGTGGACTCCTGCCCGACGATTTTCCCCAGGCGTATCTCAAGATGTGGGACCTCGACGGCGTCTCGGCGGAGCTCCGACCGGGGGTCCGAATCCCGCTCGAGCCGTTCCTAGGGGTGATGGGGGTCGCGCTCCCCGAGCCCGGCGAGCACAGCACGATCCCCCCGCGCAAGACGGGCGGGAACATGGATATCAAACAGCTCAGCGCCGGCACGACGCTCTACCTGCCGGTCGCGGTCGATGGTGCGCTGTTCTCCGCCGGCGACGGCCACGCCGCGCAGGGCGACGGCGAGGTCTGCATAACCGCGATCGAGACGACGATGACGGCCACGCTCCGTTTTTCGCTCGTCCGCGACCGCGTCCTGGCCGGTCCCGAGTTCGAGACGACGCGCCCGCTCTCACCGAGAACGAATGGCGGCCACCACTACGTCACGACCGGCATCGCGCCGGACCTCATGGACGCTTCCAAGGAGGCGGTGCGGGCCATGATCCGGCATCTCGTCGCGATGCGGGGGCTCACGCGAGAAGAGGCCTACGTCCTAGCGAGCGTGGCGGTCGATCTCAAGATCAGCGAGGTCGTCGACGCACCGAATTGGGTGGTCTCGGCCTTCCTACCCCTCGCGATCTTCGGCGGCTAGACCTTCCGGTCGTGCGGCTGTCGGGCCTGTTGGCGTTCCGGGCAGCATTTGCAGTGCGGGTCCGGCCAGGTCAGCCAGACGACGAGAGCGAGCCAGCCCGCGAGGAGCCCAACACTGAAGGCGAGATCGCTCGACATGCCGGACCCTCTGGCATCGGGCATGCCAGCATGGCCGGATGGACCGCGACGTCGAGGTCAACGGCGTCCGCCTTCACTGCGTGGTGGAAGGAGAGGGTCCGCTCGTCGTCCTGCTTCATGGCTTTCCCGAGACCTCTCGCGCATGGCGGAAGCAGGTGCCCGCGCTCGCGAAGCGTTTTCGGGTCGTCGCGCCCGACCTGCGGGGCTTCGGCGCGAGCGACAAACCGAAGGGCATCGCCGCGTATCGCTCATCGGTCGTGGCGGACGACATCGTGGCGCTCATCCATGCCTTCGGCGTCGAACGCGCCCACGTCGTCGGGCATGACTGGGGCGGCGGCGTTGCCTGGGCCGTGGCGACCCTTCATCCGGAGGCCGTCGACCGGCTCGTCGTCCTCAACTGTCCGCACCCGAAGGTCATGCAAAAAGCACTTCGCTCGAACTGGACCCAGATACGTAAGAGCTGGTACATCTTCTTTTTTCAGCTGCCGTGGCTACCCGAGTGGCGGCTCGGCCGCGACGGCGGGAAGACGATCAAGAATTCGCTGCGGCGCAGCTCCAAGCCGGGTACGTTCACCGATGCCGACCTGGACGAGTACGCGCGCGCTTTCAGCGCACCGGGCGCCGCCACCGCCGCGATCAACTACTACCGCGCCGCGGCCCGGTCTCGCGTTCCGACCCAGAAGATCGGGGCTCCGACGCTCCTGATCTGGGCCGAGGACGACTTCGCGCTTGGGATGGAACTCACGCGAGGGATGGAC
>JALYSZ010000090.1 GCA_030854525.1 Chloroflexota bacterium
CGGCGTCGAGTCTCGTCTTCAAGGTGACGTACCACCCGAACTGGCGCGTGACCGTGGACGGCCGCGATGCGGAGACGTTCATGGTCTCGCCGAGCTTCGTTGGGGTGAGTCTCCCGGCGGGCGACCACTTCGTCACAGCCGAGTACCGCTCGACGCCGATCAAGGTGCCGCTCTTCGCGCTTGCGGTGCTCGTCCTCATCGCGATGCTGGCTCTTCCGCTCGCGCCGCGCCTTCGCCCTCGGGTCACCCTCGCCTATCGCGGGATCTCGTCAAAGGTGCGGAGCAGGTTCGCGAGGCCGCGTTCAGCTCTTGAGTCGTAGCCACAGGAGGAGCGTGGGACGCACGATGCTCCACCAGTCGCGCACGCGCCGGATCTTGGAGTAGTTGCCGCCGCCCTTGGGATAGGTCTTCGATACGCCCACCTCGACGACGCGATACCCGAGCTTGATCGCCTTCCACTGCAGGTAATACTCGAGCTCGTAGCGATCCAGCCATGGCTGGTCGATGCGGATCCGCGGGTCGTCGAGCAGCGAGAGCCGGTAGGCGCGAAATCCGTTCGTCACGTCGGTCGCGGCGAAGCCGGAGAGCACGCGGAAGAGGAGGGTGTAGCCGCGGATCATCAGGCCGCGGCCTCGCGGCAGATGGACGCTCGACCCTCCCTCGCGCAGGAACCGTGAGCCCTGGACGTAGTCGTATCCGGCGTTCAGCTTGTCGATGAGACGCGGCGCCTCGGCCGGGTCGTCCTTTCCATTGGCCGCGAGCACGACGACCACACCGTGGCCGTTCGCGCGCGCCGCCTCGATACCAGTTCTGATCGCCGCGCCGACACCGCGGCGGCGCTCCTGGGTGAGGACCCGCGCGCCGGCCTCGCGCGCGAGGTCGGGCCCGCCGTCGTCGGATCCGTCGTCCACGACGATCGTCTCCGCGATCACCGACGGGACGCGCCGCACGAGCGCGGCGATCGCGTGCCGCTCGTTGAAGAGCGGAAAGATCATGGCGACGGTCCCGAGCTCGGCCACGACGGCACTCTAAAGACACTCACCCGCAAACGTGGTGGGCCGCCCCCGGAACGACCGAGCCCCTTCAGCGGTGTGCCGGCTGCGCCCAGAGTTGACCACCACATGAAGCTCTGGACGAAGGCGCTCGCGGTGGGCGGCCTGGCGGTCTGCGCGCTCGTGTTCGCGTGGCGCGGGGGCGCCGCTGCGTTGAGCGAGGCGACCTGCGCCCCCACCAGCGGGTTCGTGGTCGAGTTCTGCCTCAACGTCCCGGGCGGTCAGTCCGTGCGCCGCGAGACGACCGTCCAGCTGAACGCCGTCGCCACGACGAGGACGGACCTCCGGGTGGAGGCGGGCATCCCGGCCAGCGAGATCCTGCGTGTCGCGACGGCTCTGGACATCGCCGCGGCGCGCGTCGAAGACGTCTTCGGCCGCCCCTTCACCGAGCGGCCACCCGCGCTCCTCTTCGCGATACCGGCGAGCTTCGCCAAAGGCGCCGAGGAGACCTTCGACTACTCGCCGGAAACGGCCCTGCGCGCGCGAACTCGTACGGCGGCGTCGTGGATCAGGCGACCCTCACGATCGCGGTCGACTTCGGCGCCGCCGTCGGCGATCTCGCCGGCCTCGTAGCCCACGAGCTCGTCCAGGCGCTTGTAGCGCGTTCGCTCCGGGCCAACGGCGTGGTCGCGCTCGACCAGCTCGCGACGCTTCCGGACTGGCACCGCACGTTCGCCCGTGTCGGACCCCGCAGTACGCGGTCGCCGCGCTGGCGGTGCGCGCTATGGAGGCACGTGTGGGGCAGGGGGCCTCGTCACGGCGCTCGTCGCCGTCGGCGCCCGTGCGACTTTCGAAGACGCGTACGCGGCCCTCGGAACGGGCGCGCTGACCACGTTCGTAGCGAGCTTCGACGGGACGAAGGAGGATGGCGCCGAGATCGCGGTGACGCAGACCGCGAACGCGACCGGCGATCACGGCTGGACCCGCTATGCGTTTCCACCGAACTCCGTGGTGCTCGTGCGCATCACCGGCGTTGCCAACGGGTACGACCTCGTGTTCACGGTGACGGCCGACGATCGGGGGATATTCCGGGATCCTTCGGGTCGACCGCGCCGGCCGGGGCCTACACGATCACGGCGACGAGCGGCCCCTTGCACGCGAGCGCCCAGATCGTGACCGCGCCTTAGCGAATCGGGTCCTTCTCCAGGATGCCGCGGTTGTGGACGTAGAGCGCGGCCTGCGTGCGGTCGGTGAGCTCGAGCTTGCTGAAGATGTTCGAGATGTGCGTCTTCACGGTGCGCTCGCTGATGCCAAGGGTCGCCGCGATCTCTTTGTTCGCGCGGCCACTCGCCACGAGCTTCAGCACCTCGCGCTCGCGCGCGGTCAGGTCGCTGTAGCCCTCGTCCTCACCCGTGGGTTTGTCGCCGCTGCGCAGCCGGCCGAACTCGTCCAGCACCCGCTTCGCCACCGATGGGTAGATGAGTGAGAAGCCGTCGGCCACCGTGCGGATCGCGTTTGTGAGCTGGGTCCCGGTGACCTCCTTCAGGAGATACCCGGATGCCCCGGCGCG
>JALYSZ010000091.1 GCA_030854525.1 Chloroflexota bacterium
CTACCTACTCTTCCAGCACGTGATTCCCGGAGGCTTCGCTCCGACGATCGTGACACTCGCGGCCGCAGCGGCGCTCGCCATCGTGTTCACGGCATTGGGCGCGGCAATCGGACTCGTGCGCGCGTCAAAGAGGGCTGAGGCATCGATCGCCTAGGTGTGACGGCGCGCTGTTGGCCGCCTCTCGATTCTGTTGGGCCGCTTATCTCGAATCCCTCCAGGCTACAGACCGCGTCCCTATTGGGTTTTGGTAGGAGGTTCGCCGCCCGCTAGTGATTGAATTGGTGACGGTGATGCGAGTCGCGGTACTAGCAATCTTTTTCCTGACCGCCGCGTGCACCGCGCAACCAAGTCCTTCCATCTCGCCAGCACCTCCAGTCGTCCGCGTGAGCGCGACCCCGACGTTCACGGTCACGGCACGCCGCCCTGGATGCGGTCACGTCGAAAACGGCGACATCCAGGCCTGTCCCGGGTCGGGACCGATTGGCACGACGCTGACGGTGCAAGGACGGAGCTGGAGCTGCACCGAGCGAGGCGCTCGTGTCGATTTGGTGTTTGCGGGCAACCAAGGCGAGGGGATTGCCACCGGGGCCGTGGGTGGTTTCAGCTTCCCTCAGATTCAGCCCGACGCCAACGGGGACTGGTCCGTCATCGTCAAGATTCCCGCCGTTCTAGGCGATGATCACGGTCGCGGTGGAGGGGCGACCACGCCGGGTGTCTATCGCATCATCAGCAAGCCCGCGTACTGCGTCGCGGATTTCACCGTGACGGGTTAGCGAGCGTACCCGACGCGCTGCGCGCTGAAGACTCCGTCGAGCACCGCGCGCGTAGTCGCAGTCTCCGCTGCACGCCTATCGTGAAACCATCGTGAACGTGACTGGCAGGTTCCGATCGGCGCCTCTTCTCGCCCTGATCGCCGTGAGCCTCGTCGCGTTGGTCGCTGTATTGTCCCTTCTTGGCCGCGTCGGTCGCGACACCGTTCCTGCGACCACCTCGTCGCCGACGGCAACAATCGCGACGACCGCCACGCCGTCGCTCGTCATCACGGTCGCGTCTCCGTCGCCGCTGAAGACGTCCGGGCCTTCCACGCTCGTGTACTGCGGCATGCTCAGCACGTACACCGCGCCGACGGCGTCGAGCGGCGGCGCGATCGCGATCGAACGGCCAGGGGATCGTCACGGTCGCGGCGGTCCAGTGGTCTTCAGCATTCCGTCCGGACAACAGGTCACCGCGCCCGCCGGTTGGACCTGCGTTCGGCTGATACCGGCAGTTCCTGCGGCCGCGTTCGTGGGACTCGTCCCGCCTGGTAGCGACGGGTATTTCGCGCAGCCCAGTCCGACACCACGTGGCGAATATGCGAACCCCGCGCTCCTCTACTACCTCACACTGCCCGAGCCCTATCGCCTTTCCGATGTGCTGAAGAGCGACAACATGGGCCCGGACGTGGCGTCGGGCAGCCTTCCCGCGACCGGTGAAGCGTTCACGGCGCGCACGAAGGCGGATGAGAATGCGCTTGCCGGCCAGCGTTGCGAGACCGCGTGCCCGATTTGGAGTTACGTCGTGAGCGTCGACATGTTCACCGACCTCAGCTCACCGCGGCAGTGGTACGCGAAACGCGGCGCTGTCGCCGCAGAGACGATCGAGGATTTCACGATTGACGGCCGCGCCGCGATCAAAGTTACCGGCGCCGAAAAGTACCCGGTCCAGATCATCATCAACGACCACACCTGGATGCTCCGCGTCGCGTATCAGATCTACTCGACCGATGCCGCGCTGACTTCGGCGGGCGTCTCAAAGGCGAAGCTGGATCTGATCCTCGCGAGCTTCCACTTCACCCAATAGCGCATCGCGGCGAACGGATTGAACCGGCGATACACGGTTCTTCAGCTACTTCTTCGGACCGAGCAACGCCAGTGCGCTGATGCCGCTGTTCGGCACGGATGCAACTGCGCCGTCGCTCAGGCGGTACGCGCGAATGGTCGGGTTGGGGAACGCCGTCTGACCCACGAGCCAGTCGCCTGACCGCAGCACGCGGAACGAAGTGAAGGGACCGCGATCGATGCGCGCGACGGTTGCGCCGCTGTAGATGACGACCGAGCCGTCGAACTCGCCAGCGTCGGGGCGCCATGCCACTACGCGGCCGTCCTCGAGCATCGCAAGCGCCTTCTCATTCTTGACCTCGGGCGGCGTAAGTCGCTGCTCGGTAGTCGTGCGCAGGGCCACATAGGTGCAACAGAAGCTCGACGTGGAGTAGCCCGTCGCGGGATCGATCGGCTCCGACTCGGCCACGTACCTACCCTTGCCGCCGTCGACGACGCGGAGCTGCGCGATCTTCGTCAGGCTCGTCCCGGTGACCAGCCACGTACCGGCCTCCGCCTCCGGCCGGACGAAGCTCAGGCTGTTCTTCGGCCGCCATACGGCGA
>JALYSZ010000092.1 GCA_030854525.1 Chloroflexota bacterium
AGGTGAAGGAACGCAGAGCGCCTTCTTCTCCGTCAGCGGGCGGTATTTCATCATGGCGTTTGAGAAGCGTTTCAGCGATGCGCTCATGTCAGGTCTCGGCACCGTAACGCCACCCTGCTAGTGGCTAGGTCGCTAGAAATAGCCACTAATTAAGTTGGCGTAACGCTTCGCGTTGCAGCCACGAGCGTCCTGTCGGCGTCAGAATGCGCGATATGGCGAGCACGATGCGTTTCTTCGTTGGCACGCTCGCCGCCAGTGTGGTCATTGGCCCTGCTTCTCCCGCAGATGCCGCTGTTTCTCGCAATCGGTCGAACCGCGCCGATAGCCCCGAACGTGCTGATCGCCCTCGTCGCGTTCGTCTGTGGCGCGGTGGTCATTCATTCCGGTTGGATCGCCGCCGCGGCGGCCTATGTAATTGGACTCGCGATGTGGATCTTCTTCTACCTGCGGCCTTCGCCGCCGTGGGCACCGTCGGACAACTGGACGATTCGCGGTCTCCGTCATTAGAGAAACCTTAGTTATGGGCATTTGCAGCTCGGTGTGCGGACCACCTCCGTACGATGCTCACTTGATCTGCTCGAGCAGCGGACGCTAGTGCGCTTGGGTATCGAGCGAATGGCAATGCGGCGTCGGGGCTGGAGGATCTTGATGGTCCTTGGCTTGGCTCTGGCGTGCACTCCGATGAGTTCGGGCACGCCAACCGTGTCGGTGGAGTGCGATTCTGCGCGCGTGCGCGAGCTCGTACAACAATTCTTCGCCGGTTGGACCGCGCACGACGCCAATGCTGTGCTCGCACAGTTCGGGCAGTCCTTTCAGCTGGAGGACCGGATCGCGGGGAGCAGCGCGCTCATCGCCGATCCAAGCGTCCTGCGCGATTACCTTCGCTCGCGCTTCGCCCTCGGCGACGCGTTCAGTGGAGTGACCGCCGACATCCCTGCGTCCCCGAGCGCGACGAACGCCAACGCCACGGCTGCGTTCCGACGATCATTCGGCGACCGGGTTCTGAGCGGCAATGCAAAGCTCGTCTGCGGCAGTGGATATCTGACTGAGGTGCTGATCGGCTCGCAATGAGCCGCATGGGCCAGAACGTCAACGCATCGTTAGGATCCATCGTCCCCTCGCTAGGTCAGCGCGGACGCACGCCTTTCTCAAATTCGTTGGGAACTGACTCTGTGGCGAGGGCCGGGATCGAACCGGCGACACATGGTTCTTCAGGTACCGCGCTACCCGCCTTCGGCGTCGGGCCTTCAGCCCTGCCGACGGAAACGATGTACCGCCTCCCCGCGTTGCCCAGACAACCACGATCGCGCGCGTTCCAAGAGGTTGGCCGGATGCAAGGTCGGCAGACCGGACTCTCCACCGCCAAACGACGCGCCGTCGCCGAAGAGGTACGCGAACGACAGACGGTTGCCGCGCGCACGTACTGCTACGACGAAATCATCCTCGATGCGAACGTGCTGCCATCCCATGGTCCGGCGACGCGACGATTCATCGCGGGTCGCATCGCGGCCGGGCCGCCCTGCTTGGACCCGCCGCAGAATCTTCTCCTCGATCACGGGAACGGCGAATGTCCCCAACGGCCCGATCGCGACAGACCACACGTCGTTCGTCCCGATCCGACGCCGAAAGGTCAGCCGGCAGTCGTTCACCTCGACGGTCGCAACCGGTTCACCAAGCCGCTCTCGCTCAACGGGATTCTGGTCGTTCAACGAACCGCAATCATATGTTCGGGGCCACAGCCACTCCGGGGGTAACACACATAGGTTCACGTCCTTCGCTGGGTCAGTGCGGACGCATGCCTTTCTCGTTTTTCCCAGGGACCTGACTCTGTACCGAGGGCTGGGAGTCGAACCGGCGACACATGGTTCTTCTGCTACTTCTTCGGACCGAGCAACGCCAGTGCGCTGATGCCGCCGTTCGGCACGGACGCAAAGGCGCCGTCGCTCAGGCGGTACGCGCGAATGGTCGGGTTGGGGAACGCCATCTGACCCACGAGCCAGTCGCCTGACCGCAGCACGCGGAACGAAGTGAAGGGACCGCGATCGATGCGCGCGACGGTTGCGCCGCTGTAGATGACGACCGAGCCGTCGAACTCGCCAGAGTCGGGGCGCCATGCCACGACGCGGCCGTCCTCGAGCATCGCAAGCGCCTGCTCATTCTTGACCTCGGGCGGCGTGAGTCGCTGCTCGGTAGTCGTGCGCAGGGCCACATAGGTGCAACAGAAGCTCGACGTGGAGTAGCCCGTCGCGGGATCGATCGGCTCCGACTCGGCCACGTACCTGCCCTTGCCGCCGTCGACGACGCGGAGCTGCGCGATCTTCGTCAGGCTCGTCCCGGTGACCAGCCACGTACCGGCCTCCGCCTCCGGCCGGACGAAGCTCAGGCTGTTCTTCGGCCGCCATACGGCGA
>JALYSZ010000105.1 GCA_030854525.1 Chloroflexota bacterium
CGCTCCTACGACGATTTGCCGCGGCGATCAACGCCCACGACCTGGATGCGATCGTCTCGTGTTTCGCCCCCGATTATCACGACGTCGAGCCCGCGCATCCTAGGCGGCAGATAGTCGGTGGAGAGGAAGTCGTCCGCAAGAATTGGGGAACTGTGCTCCGAAGTGTCACGGACTTTCGTACCGAAGTACGAACGATCGCCGCGGAGGGCGATGTCGGATTGATCGAGCATGACTGGTCGGGTACAAAGCTAGACGGGACCCGTTTGCATCTCCGTGGAGTAAACGTCTTCGGGGTGCGCAACGGCCACTTCGCCTGGGGACGTATTTATCTCGAAAGCGTCGAGGAGGAGGGGATGGATCTCGAAGAGCGGGTGCGGCAGATGGCCGAGGGAGAAGCGCCGAAGAAGTAATCATGAGTCCTACGGAGCGGAAGACGGGACTCTATGGCCCCAATGTTGAAACAACCCGACTCGTTCAGGACGAGCGCGGGTGGCTTCGGCTGGCGGGTTAGGGTGCGTCGGCCCCCGTCGATCGCACTGGTCGCGGTCACGATCGTCAGCCATCCCCTACCCTGCCCCCCAATCGCGCCGCTACCGTATTCGGCATGAGGCGGGGCTTCGGTCTGCAAGTCGCGGCCATCGCGCTTCTCGTCGTGGCGTGCACGGCGGGTCCGTCGGAGATACCGAGCCCACCTGCGAGGTCGAAGGTGGCGGGGTGCTCGCGTTCCTTTTCTTTCTGGTTGGTCCGTGACTTCCCGCAAGCCCGAGCGTCATAGGATCGTGAGCCGCATGTTCAGAGTCCTCGCGTCACTGTGGCTTTCGGTCTCGCTGGTCACTGGCTGCGCGAGCCAGTTAGACTCGCCGTCACCGCGACCCGAGACCGCCGCCAGCCCTGGCCGCTCCCCTGACGGCGCGCCAAGCCCAACCCCACTAATCACCGCTCCGGGGACCACGTTCGCCCGGACTCCAACTGGCTGCGTCGAGACACCGCTTACAGCAAACAATGGTCTGGTTTCCGGAAGCTTCGCGGATGTGGTGACCACAGATCTCGTGCAACGCACGGCTCCATGGATCGGGGAGGATTCGAAGATCCTGCGCGAGCTCAATGCCCCCACGCGCGTGTACGTCCTCGAAGGACCTGTGGGCGGAGGTGGCTACGAGTGGTGGCACGTGATTCCCGAGGGTGGCAATCGTGATGACGCGGGCTGGGTGGCGGCGCGCGGCAAGGACGGTGAGGAGTGGCTCCGTCCGACACCGGATGCCGGCGGCACCTGGAGCATCGTGTCGCGTCACGATGTCACCGGCGCCCCGCCCGCCGTTTTCTCATCGGTCGTCGGTCAGGGCGGCCGGCTTTACCTCTTTACCGGGCCGCTGAACAACTCCCTCGCGTTCGATCGACAGACGTGCGCCTGGCTGGACCTGGCGCCGATGCCCCTGGCGCAGGCAGCGCCACACAGCGTCAGCGCCGCCAATGGGCTGCTGTACGTGATCGGTGCGCCATTTGGAGGCAGTGCATCAAACGAGGAGCGGTCGGACGTGCAGGTTTATGACCCCGCGACTGATTCCTGGGCCCAGGCGAAAGCCGCGCCCGGGCGAATCGCGTGGGACTCAGCTGTCATCAGCGACACCAAGGGACTGATCTGGACATTCGGTCTGCACGGCATCATGGCGTATGACCCCGCACAGGACGCGTGGGAAGGCAAGCCGATTCCAACCGCGTGGCAATACTTGATCGATGGAGCGGCACACCTCGGCGACGGGGATGTCGCAATGTTGGCCGGTGGCGGCAGGGGCCTGTGGCGCTACGGACTAAACGACGGCGCGTGGTCGGAGCTCGGGCGGCCGCGCGTGGCTCGGCATAACAGCTCTATGGTGGCCATGCCGGATGGGCGGCTGGCGGTCAGCGGCGGATATCTTGCTGGTTCCTGTGCCAGTGCCGGGCCCGGAGAGCCGTGGCACGCACCAGCCCCGAGCTATAACCTCGTAGATGTCTTCGATCCCGATTCAGGCCGGTGGCAGGCTCTGCCCCCGCTGCCCCTGGAGCTCGGGGGATCCTTGGTTGTCATCGAGGACCACCTGTACATCGTGGGTCTGGAGCGGTCGACTGACATGTCGCAGCTGGACGTCGTCGTGGCCAGGTACGACCCACCGTCTGTGATCGGCGGCGAGGCGACGACGTCTGCTGCAGGTGCGGGCGGCTGCGGAGGCTGAACTGTGCCATCGCCATGCTCCCTCGCACCAACGACACTTGGCGGACCTACAACCGGCAGCTGCGTCGATAGCCCTTCAGCGTCAGAGGCTGCAGTCCGTCGTCGACGACTGGCCGATCATGACCGACGAAGAAAAAAGCGTGTTCTGCACATGATCTTCAGCGAGATCCGTGCCGATCACACCGAGAACGGTTTGAGAATTGAGTTCAAGGCGAAGCCGATTTGGGAGCCATACGTCGAGGCTGTTCTCGCTCGTCAGCGGCAGGTCGAGGACAACCCGCCAACTGTTATCACTTCGGAGCGGAAGACGGGAGTCTATGTCCCCAATGTTGAAACAAGCCGACTCGTTCGCGACCTGCGCGGTTGGCTCAGGCTGGCAAGTTGAGCCTAGGGAAGCGGCGATAGGATGGGCTCTGATGCTTCGAAGGCATCCGCGCGCGTGAGGTGGGCTCGGCCTTGGCCATCGCGGCCAGACTGCGATGCTTGCGCCCACCTGCTCCGCGACCACCGCACACTTCGTGAGCCAGCCGACAGCCTGGTGAGGTCGCTGGGTCCTGGAGAACGTGCTCGCTTGTTCTCAGGATTCCGGCTGCGCTGCCTGATCCAGGATTGCCCGTGCGCGGATGATCGTCACGTCCTTAGTCACAGCGACACGCCGCAATCGGCGGAGGTACCTGGATGAGTAAAGAGATTCGAATTATCCGAGCGGAGATCGGGCCAATGCCCAAGGGACTGTTGGGCCCCATGCCGCGAGTTACGGTCCAGTTCGAGGATGGCACGAGGAAGGTCCTGTTTGAGTTCTACCCCGATGAAATCATGTTCTGCCCGACCGAGTTCGAGGGCTTGACGGAGCGCGAGGCGCATGAGCTGAGACGCAAGAAGGACGTCGCCTACCTCCGCTCTTAGCCCGCACACGATCCTCGACATCGAGAGCGCGTCAGGGCAGGCAGGCTTACGTTCAGTGTTGACCCCATCAAAGTGCTAATCCGCTGCCAAGGTCGAATTTGAAATGGACGCAGTCAGCCTCCCGCGGACTGCTCTACTCGCGAATCTGCTTCGAGGAGTCTGGATAGTCTTTCCAGCGTGTTCTCGAGCTGAGGGCCAAGTTCGTGCTGCCACACGTGGATCGCAGCCCATCCCGCTGATTGCAGCTTGGCGTCGGAGCGTACGTCGCGTTCACGGTTTTCTTCAACCTTCTTCTTCCAAAACTCCCAGTTAACGCGTGGAGCGGTGTAATGAAGAGGGCAACCGTGCCAAAAACACCCATCGACGAATACGGCAATGCGGCGCGTCGAAAAGACAATGTCTGGGCGTCCGGGCAATGATGAGTGGATGCGATAGCGGAAGCCGCGCCGATGAAGGGCACGTCGAAGCTCGAGTTCTTCGGCAGTGTCGCGCGTACGGACACGCGCCATCTGCTCGGACTTTGTCAGAGGCCGATGAGTCCCCGTCATTCGGCGGACTGTCGGAGCGTTCGAAACACTGCGCCGACATCCTCGCCTAACGACGAAAGGCGAACGGTTGCGTTCCAGACCGAAATCCCATCACTAGTTCGTCCGATCATTCGGCACCCGAAGGCCTGACCCGGATAAATCAGAACAGGATCCCTGCAGAGGAACGCCCCTGCATGGGCGACGAGCTGGTAGATGTCATCATTGCCCGGTCGGTCAACGTCCTTGTACTTACAGTCGGCGATCAGCGTCCGACCGCCGCGGCTGAGGGCGACGATGTCTGGCTCGGCCTTGTAGCCCTCACGAGAGTCAACCAGTAGCTCCTGACGCAGACTGGCGCCGCTCACCACCCGGTATCCGGCGCTGGCCTCGCTCCAGACCTGTCTCACAGCGTCTTCGAACAACGTTTCGAGATTGAGGAAATACGATTCGGGAAGCGGCTCTTGCTGGCGGTGCGGCCACGCGCCGACGTGCAACGCGAGAATTCGAGCGTAGGCCAATGCCGCGCGGAGTTGGGAACCGGTCCCTGCGTCAACCGAGAGCGCGTCAAAAAGCTGTCTCATCTCGCGCGTGTCGATTCGCCTTGTAGTCAACGCCGCCGCATCTTCAAACAGCATGGAGAGCGCCCTCGACCGTTCGAGCAAGCGCGTTGTGACGCGTTCGAACGTCTCAACGGCGCAGAGACCGAGGGCGAGTAGGCGATTGGGCAGGATGTCTGCTGAAAGAGACCAATGCGAGAACGAGAGGCGATCGCGAACGCCGTGTGCCCGCAGCCGCATCGTCGCGGCGAGGTTGAGTCGGCCACGCGGGGTCGAGGAAGTCGCGAATTCGGGAACGTATTCTCGGACTCGGCCAATCCCGACGTAGGCGCTGACATTCGCGAGAAAGTGTTGTACGAAGAGCTCCAAACGTCGGCCGCTTTCGCCCCCCGCCGCTGGTGTGCTGACGACACGCACATCTTCGGGCAGCGCCCAATGGAGCAGCGCACCGATGGCCCCTTCGCTCTTCTCAACTATTCGCAACCGGATTTGGCCATCTATTAGTGATTCCCCGACGAACGGCCCGGAGCGGAGGCCGTAACGATGGGCCTTCGAGCGGACGAGGGAAAAAATGCCGGCCTCTAGCAAGTCCAGGAAAGAATCGGAGCCCTGCAAACCCTGAAACTGCGCGCGTCCGATGTTTACTGTGCTCCGCTCTTCGACGCTTATGGTTACTGCCGGGCTAACGAGGCTCTTCACGCTCCACCGCCTGTTCGGGCGCGTCCGCAACCGCAGGCTCGGCGATCAAGGGCTCGGCGACCGCGGCCTCGTCGACGCCGGGCTCCTTCCATCGATAGACCTCCTCGATCGTTGGGGTGAAAGGATGAGGAGGGCGGATAGGGGGCTTGAGGAGCGGTTGCATGCGGCCGACCCACAGACGCCGCAGATCGGCCACTTCCCTCACC
>JALYSZ010000143.1 GCA_030854525.1 Chloroflexota bacterium
AGGCCGCGGTGGCGACCGGCAGAAGAGCGAGTGCCCCGGTCGCCTCGCGCAGGACGGTGAACAGCACGAGGAACGCGACGATGTACAAGAGCCACGCCGCTATGGTCGCGAGCGTCGTGAACTGCCAGGAGGCGCGGCCCGGCGGTTCGCTCGCCCCGCGCTGACGCGGGGGGTTCACGTATCCAAAACGCCGAGCGCGTTCGCTCGGACGACGGCCGCGAGCTTGGAGTGGACTCCGAGCTTCTCGAGGATGTTCTGGACGTAGCCACGAGTCGTATGCGCGCTGATCCCCAACCGCGTAGAGATGTCGGGGACCTCGAGCGCTTGAGCCATGAGGCCGAGCACCTCGCGTTCGCGTGGGGTGAGCCCGGCCTTCTGCCGGTCTCGCTCGGCCTGCTCCTTCACTCGGTCGCGGGCTCGACGGAGGAGGTGGGTGAGCTCGTCGCGACCAAAGAGGATCTCGCCGGCCGCCGCGCGGCGGATCGCCGAGATCACTTCCGCCACGCTCGCTCCTTTTGAGAGGTAGCCCCGAATACCCGACTCGACGGCGGTCACGAGCTCGTCGTCGGTCATGCCGCCGGAGAACATGATCACGGCGGTCTTTCGACACGCGGCGATCACATGGGCGGTCGCCTCGGCCCCCGACATCCCAGGCAGGGCTTGATCCATAAGGACGACGTCGGGTTGGCGCTCGCGGACGATGCGGAAGGCATCGTTCGAGTCGTGCGCTATCTCGGTCAGCTCGAAGCTCCCCTCACGCTCCAGAAGCGCGTGGAGGCTCTCCGCGACCGCGACGTGGTCGTCGACGATAAGGACCCGGATCCTCGTTTCCGCCTCAATCACTGACGAGCACCTCCCGGACGGCCCGGAGGAGCGCCTTTCGGGTAAACGGCTTCTCCAGGAGATGCACCTCGCCGGTGACCAGACCCTGGTGCGCGATCACGTCCTGCGGGTAGCCGGACATGTAGAGGACGGGGGCACCGGGCCGAGACTTGTGGAGCAGAGCCACGAGGTCCATACCCGACATATCGGGCATCACGACGTCGGTGAGGATCAGGTCGATTTTGCGCGAGAGGTCAGCGCCGAGCCCGACCGCGTCGGCGGGACTTGCGGCCTCGAACACCCGGTAGCCGTTCTTAGTGAGGATGCGTCGCGCGGCGGCACGGACGGCCCCCTCGTCCTCTACGAGAAGGACGCCCTCACCGTTTCCGGCGCTCTCGCCCGTGGTTTGCGACGGCTCCGCCATCATCGCCGCGGTCTCGGCGGCAGGAAGCAAGACGGTCACCGTCGTGCCGCGACCGGGTTCGCTGTACAAACCCACTTTTCCGCGCGCGTCGCTCACGATCCCGTAGACCGTTGCGAGCCCTAGGCCGGTGCCCTTGCCCTTCGGCTTTGTGGTGAAGAACGGCTCGAACGCACGATCAGCCACCTCGGCCGTCATTCCTTGCCCGGTGTCCGCGACGATGAGGCGCATGTAGCGGCCTGTCGGGAGATCGACGCGCGTCGCGACGAAGTCCTCGTCCAGCTCCGCGTTCTGAGTTTCGATGACGAGCTTGCCGCCATGCGGCATCGCGTCGCGGGCATTCACCGCCAGGTTCATGATCACCTGCTCGATCTGCCCTCGATCCGCAAGCACCGGCCACAGTTCCGCTGCGGGTGTGGAGACGAGCTCGATGTGCTCGCCGATCGTGCGTTGCAGGAGCTTGCGCATCTCGACAACCACCGAGTTGACGTCAAGGATCTCGGGGTGCGCCACCTCGCGGCGCGAGAAGATCAAGAGCTGGCGCGTGAGCGTGGCGGCGCGCTCTGCGGCGCGCCGAATCTCTTCGACGTCCTCGCGGAGAGCCGGCCGATCCCCGAGCTCGTCGGCGACGAAGGTCGCGTAATTCATGATCACCGCGATCAGGTTGTTGAAGTCGTGCGCGACGCCTCCCGCGAGCTGGCCAACGCTCTCCAGACGCTGCGCCTGCTGTAGCTCGCGTTCGAGGCGCTCGCGCTGCCGCGCGGCCGCCACGTAGTCCGTGATGTCGCGGCCCGTCGATGCAATTCCGACGATGGTCTCGTGCTCCTCGCGGACCGGAGAGATGCTGACGAGGAAGTCCATGAGCGTGCCGTCCCGCCGCATGCGGACCGTCTCGAGCCCCGAGATCCGCTCGCCCTTACGCAGCTTCGCCAGGATTTCGGCGCGCTCGTCGAGTTTGGTCGGCGGATAGGTGATCGCGATGTCCTTGCCGATCGCCTCCGCGGCGGTCCACCCGTACAGCCGCTCCGCCGCGGGGTTCCAGCTTGTGATCGTGCCCTCAAGCGTCTCGCCGATGATGGCGTCGACCGAGCTATCGACGATCGCGGCAAGTCGGCTGCGTGCCTCGGCCCTCCGGAGATCGGTGACGTCGCGAAGCGCGGCGGATACGAAGAGGCCTTCTGCGGTCTGGATGGTCGACAGGCTGATGTCGACGGGGAAGGCGGTGCCGTCCTTGCACCGCGCGGTCAGCTCAAGCCCCGCACCCATCGGCCGGGTACGCGGATCGAGCATGTAGCCGGAGCGGTGATGGGGATGCTCTGCGCGCGCGTTCTCGGGGACGAGGATCTCGACCAGCTCGCCGATGAGCTCGCCGCGCGTGTACCCGAAGAGCTCTTCGACCTTCCGGTTCACGAGGCTGATGCGCCCACCAGCATCGACGACGACGATGGCATCCGGCGCCGCCTCCAGTAATGACTGAAAGAGCTGGTGGCGCTCTTCCGCCCGTATGCGATCGGTGATGTCTCGTATCGCGGCGGACACCAGGAGCCCGTCGCTCGTGTCGATCGTCGATAGCGTGATCTCGACCGGGAACTCGGTCCCGTCGACACGCCTCGCCGAGAGCTTGCGGCCTACCCCGACCGGTCGCGTTTTCGCTTCCTTCAGATACTTCGTCCGGCGGAACGGGTGCTGTTTTCGGGCGCGCTCGGGCACGAGCAGGTCGACCGATTTCCCGAGAAGCTCACCGGGCACGTAGCCGAAGAGCGCCTCGACCTGGCGATTCGCCAAGCGGATGAGCCCTTCGTCGTCGACGACCACGATCGCGTCGGGGGCCGCCTCCAACAGGGACTCGTAAATCTTGCGGCGGTCCTCGTCCCGCTCGCGCGCCCGGAGGTCGCGCAGAGTAACCGAGAAGACCTTCGAGTCTCCGTTCGTTATTGGGACAAGACTGATGTCGGGAGGAAAGGTCGTGCCGTTCTTCCGATGCACCACCAACTTGTCGACGTCGGGTCGGATCACGGTCGCGTGCTTTCCGACGAGCTCATTCGGCGGGTAGCCGAGGAGCTTCTCGACGTTCCCGCTCGCGCGGGTTATGACGCCGTTCTCGTCGAGTAGGAGGACTACCTCACCGGCGTCCTCCAGCGGGACCGCGGTGCGGAGTCCCTCCACACTTACCTCTTTTCAGTTGTGGCGCTGAAGTTCAGTTGAGGCTAGAGGCCACCACTGCCGAACCTGAGGTCACATTCGGATTCCCGGGCGCCATGGGCCGCCAGGGGTAAGATATCTATGCATTCATGCCTGGAAAGCTCAAGGAACCTATGGATAGCTCGGTGCGGGTCGGTGACGCCGCCGAGCTCCTCGGAGTCTCCGTCGACACCCTCCGCCGCTGGACCGCCTCCGGCCGCCTGCGGGTGCGGCGATCCGCGGGCGGCCAGCGTCTCGTCGCTCTCGCCGACATCCGTGGCCTCCAGGAGGAGCGACGCAAGCGCGAGCGGCCGATCGTCGCGCAGTCGGCACGAAACCGGTTCCCCGGCGTCGTGACTCGGGTCGAAAAGGACCGCGTCGCGGCGGTCGTCGAGGTGCAAGCCGGACCACACCGTCTCGTCAGCCTGATGACGGCCGAGGCAGCCACCGAGCTCGCGCTCGAGCCCGGCAGCGCGGTGGTATGCGTGGTGAAGGCGACGAACGTGGTTGTTGAGGTCGCTCGCGGGAAGTCGAGGTCGACGTGAGGCGTGTGCTCGCAACGCTGGTCGCAGTCCTGGTCGTCGCGTGCGGCGGGGCGGGGATGCCCGAAGCGACCGCGGGGGTTGTCTCGGGCTCGGTGACGGTGTTCGCGGCGTCGTCCCTCACCGACTCGCTCACGGCGGCGACCAATGAGCTCAAGGTCCGCTACGCGGCAACGACCTACGTTTTCAATTTTGGCTCGTCATCGACCCTCGCGACCCAGATCGCGAACGGCGCGCCGGCGGACGTCTTCGCATCGGCGGATGAGATGAACATGCAGAAGATCGTCGATGCGCGGCTCAACGATGGCCCTCCCTCGGTCTTCGCCACCAACCGCCTCGCGATCGCCGTCGCGCCCGGCAATCCGAAGACCGTCGCTTCTCTCGCCGATCTCGCGCGCCCCGGCCTCGTTGTGGTCCTGGCCGCCCCCACGGTACCCGCGGGGAAGTACGCCCTCGAGTCGCTGGCAAAAGCGGGCGTGCGACTCACGCCGGCGAGCCAGGAGCTCGACGTTCGATCCGTCCTGAACAAGGTGGCGCTCGGTGAAGCCGACGCCGGGATCGTTTATGTGACGGACGTGCTCTCCGCAAGACTGCGCGTGAGCGGCGTCGAGATCCCCGAACAGCAACAGGTCGTCGCGCGGTATCCGATCGCGGTGGTGAGCGGAACGAAGAACCCCACGCTCGCGAGAGCGTTCGTGGACTATCTCGTCAGCGACCAGGGCCAACGCCTGCTCGCGTCCTTCGGCTTCTCTCGACCATGACCCACGAGCGGGCTCCACTACCGGTCACGATTCTCGCGGCGGTTGCGGTGGCCTTCTTTGTCCTGCCAGTAGTTGGTCTCGCCTACCGCGCACCGTGGGCGACCGCGCTAGATGAGCTAACGCGGCCCGAGGCCCTCACAGCTCTTCGGCTTTCGGTCGTCGTGTCCGTCGCCGCGAGCATGCTCGCCGTCGTCTTCGGCGTGCCTCTTGCCTGGATCTACGCGCGCGTGCCATTCCCGGGAAGGGACATTGCGCGTGCGCTGACCACCCTCCCGATGATCCTGCCGCCGATCGTCGGCGGGGTTGCGCTCCTATTCGCATTCGGGCGCACAGGGATCGTCGGTCAATTCCTCGACGCATGGCTCGGCCTACGGATCGCATTCACGACGACCGGGGCGATCCTCGCAGCGGCGTTCGTCGCGACGCCCTTCCTGGTCCTTACGGTCGAGGCCGGGCTCCGCTCGATGGACCGGCGCTACGAGGAAGCTGCACGCACCCTCGGCGCCACGCGCTGGCATGTGTTCCGGCGCGTGACCCTTCCCCTCATCGCGCCGTCCCTCTTCGCCGGCGCCGTGCTTGCGTGGGCGCGCGGACTCGGCGAGTTTGGGGCGACGATCACGTTCGCGGGAAATCTGCCGGGGACGACGCAGACTCTGCCCCTCGCGGTGCTCATCGCGCTGGAGACGCGCCCCGAAGTCGCGGTGATGCTCAGCCTGCTGCTGCTCGCGGTCTCGCTCGTGATCCTGATCGCGCTCCGGGACCGTTACCTCCGCTTCAGCTGATGCTGAAGGCCGATGTCGCCCTCCGCCTCGGTTCACTCGCGCTTGAAGCGCAGGTGGAAGTGGTGCCGGGTGAGATCGTCGCCGTGCTCGGGCCGAATGGCGCCGGGAAGACGACGCTCCTGCGCGCGCTCGCCGGGCTGGCTCGGATCGATCGCGGGAGCGTCACGCTCGACGGCGCGGTCTTCGACGATGTCGCCCGCGGCACCCACCTTCCGCCTGAGAAACGGCCTATCGGTGTGGTGTTTCAGGATTACTTGCTGTTTCCGCACCTTTCCGCGCTCGACAACGTCGCGTTCGGACTCAGGGCGCGCGGCGCCGGCGCAGCCGACGCGAGGAGAAAAGCCACCGGCTGGCTGGAGCGATTTGGACTCGAAAAGGAAATTCACGCGATGCCCCGCGCGCTTTCAGGCGGCCAAGCGCAACGCGTCGCACTCGCCCGTGCGCTGGCCACGGACCCGCGCCTCCTTCTGCTCGACGAGCCCCTCGCGGCGCTCGACGCATCAGCGCGTGGCGAGCTCCGGCGCGACCTCCGGCGTCACCTCGCATCGTTCGTAGGCATCCGCATGGTCATCACGCACGATCCGCTCGAAGCGGTCGCACTCGCGGACCGCCTCGTGATCCTCGAACGCGGACGGGTCGTTCAGACCGGCACGCCGGCCGAGGTCACTCAGCATCCGCGGTCGCGCTACGTCGGCGACCTCGTGGGCGTGAACCTCTTCCGAGGAATCGCGGCGGGAGGTGAGGTCGCACTACCCGGCGGGGCATCGCTCCAGTCGGCCGACCGCGTCGACGGCGAGGTCTTCGCGATGATCCATCCGCGTGCCGTCGCGCTCCACCGCGGGCGTCCCGAGGGCTCGCCGCGGAACGTGTGGCGAGGACGCGCGTCGACGCTCGACTTCCAGGGCGATCGCGTCCGCGTGGGCGTCGACGGCGAGATGCGGATCATCGCCGAAGTCACGCCGGCCGCGGTGCAGGACCTCGATCTCGCAGAGGGCGGAGAGGTCTGGGTCAGCGTGAAGGCGACCGAGATCACCGTCTACCCGGCCTAAACTCGCGCCATGCCGATCAGCGCGACCTCGGCGAAGCCCGCGCAGCAGCTCATGAGCGCGGACCAGGCTCTTGAGCGGATCCTCGCAGCCGTGCCGACGCAGCCGGTGGTCGAGGTACCGCTACTGGACGGCCTCGGCCTCGTGCTCGCCGAAGACATCGCCGCGGATCGTGACGTGCCGCCCTTCCGCAATTCCGCGATGGACGGCTACGCCGTGCGGGGCGATGACGTTGCCTCCGCCCCGGTCGAGCTGCGCGTCGTCGGCGAGGTCGCGGCCGGCGGGTTCCCCGACCGATCCGTCGGTCCGGGCGAGGCGATGCGGGTCATGACTGGCGCGCCGATGCCCGATGGAGCGGACACCGTCGTCAGGGTCGAGGACACCGACAACGCGAGCGACCTCGTGACGATCACGGCAGTAACGCCGAAGGGGATCTCGATCCGCCACGCGGGCGAGGACCTGAAGAAGGGTGAGCGGATCCTCACAGCCGGGACGGTGCTGCGCGCCGCTGAGATCGGTCTTCTCGCCTCGGTAAGCCGCGCCCGTGTGCGCGTGCGCAAGCGCCCCCGCGTCGCGGTGTTCTCCACGGGGGACGAGATCGTCGACCTCGACGCGCCCCTGGAGCGCGGGCAGATCCGCGATTCCAACCGGTACACGCTCGGCTCGGCGATCAGCGCGGCGGGCGCCGAGCCCTGGGTCCGCGGCATCGTCCGCGACTCACCTGACGCGCTGCGCGCGGCTCTGCGCGAGGGCGTCGCGGCGGACGCGATCGTGACGAGCGGCGGCGTTTCGGTGGGCGACCACGACCACATGAAGCCGGTGCTCGCCGAGCTCGGAACGATCGACTTCTGGGCCATCGCCATCCGTCCGGGACGCCCGCTCGCATTCGGCGAGCTCGTGGACGGCGACCGCCATGTCCCGATCTTCGGGCTGCCCGGCAACACGGTGTCAGCGCTCCTGACCTTCGAGATCTTCGTTCGGCCGGCCCTCCTTCGGATGCAGGGCCGCGAGAACGTGGCGCGCCCGCGAACGAAGGCGCGCCTCGCCGAACCGGTCGAGAAGGTCGCATCGTTGCGCTTCTTCGCGCGCGGGGTCCACGACCCCGACGCCGGAACCGTCCGTCTCACCGGCCCCCAGGGCTCGGGCATTCTGCGATCGATGTCGCTCGCGAACTGTCTCATCGATCTGCCGGTCGGGCCGTCGCGCGTCGAAAAGGGCGAGATGGTCGATGTGATCCTCACCGAGCAGCCGGAACCAACGAGATGAGCGAGGAGCGCGTCGCTTCGGGCTCCGCTCCGCGTCCGGGGGCCCCTGCCCCCTGGGCCCCTGCCTCTGCTCGCTACGAGCGAAATCGCCAGCTTGAGCATTTCTTCGCGGCGCAGCCGCGAGATTGAGCAAATGACTCCGGCGCGCAAGAAGCTGACCCATATCGATCGCAAAGGGGCCGCCCGGATGGTCGACGTCGGCGCCAAGCCGGTGACCGAGCGGCGTGCGGTCGCGCGCGGGCTGCTGCGCGTCTCGCGCTCAACGATGGAGCTCGTGCGCAACGGCGCGACGCCGAAAGGCGACGTGCTCGCCGCTGCGCGCGTCGCCGGGATCATGGCGGCGAAACGCACGAGCGACCTCATACCGCTCACCCACCCCCTGCCGCTCACGCATGCCTCCGTCGACTTCGCGCTCGGATCCGACGGGATCGCGATCGAGGCGACGGTCGCGACGAGCGCGCGGACCGGCATCGAGATGGAGGCGCTCACCGCGGTCTCCATCGCCGGGCTCACGCTGTACGACATGCTCAAGTCCGTCGAGCGCGGCGCGACACTCACGGACGTCCGTCTCGTCGAGAAAACCGGCGGGAAGTCGGGGACGTATCGCGCATCGTGAAGGTGCGGGCGGGCGTGATCACAGTGAGCACGAAAGGCGCGGCCGGCGAGCGTCTCGATGAGAGTGGCCCCGCGATACGCGAGGGTCTCGTTGCCGTGGGCATCGAAGTCGTCCACGAGTCCCTCGTTTTCGACGACGTCGAGCGCGTCGCGACGGCAATACTCGGCGCCGTTCGCGCGGGCGCGAACGTTGTCCTCACCACCGGGGGCACCGGCCTGTCGCCGAACGACGTGACGCCCGAAGCCACGAGGCGCGTGATCGATCGCGAAGTGCCGGGAATCTCCGAGGCGCTCCGCGCGAGGTCTCTCGAGAAGACCCCCCACGGGATGTTGTCGCGCGGCGTCGCCGGTGCGGTCGGAGCGGCACTCGTGGTGAATCTCCCGGGCTCGCCCCGCGCCGTGCGCGAATCGCTCGAGGTCCTCCTGCCCGTGCTCCCACACGCGGTCGAGCTCCTCGCGGGCCAGACCGGCGAGCAGGGTCACGCCACGGGTCGGCGATGAAGCTCGCGATCGCGCCGGAGGTCGCGAAGGCGATCGCGGCCAACGCACCGGTCGTCGCGCTTGAATCGACGGTGATCGCACACGGTCTGCCGCGCCCGCGCAATCTCGATACAGCAAGGGCGCTCGAGGCGGAGATCAGGGCGATGGGCGTGGTGCCGGCAACGATCGCGCTGCATGACGGCGTCGCCGTCGTCGGCGCCGGCGACGTGCTCCTCGAGCGGCTCGCGAACGAAAGCGGCGTCGCCAAGGTGTCCATCCGTGACATCGCGCCCGTGCTTGCCGCGCATTCCCTCGGCGGCACAACCGTTGCGGCGACCGTCGAGATCGCCGCGGCGGCCGGCATTCAAGTGCTCTCAACCGGAGGCATCGGGGGCGTCCATCGCGGCGCGGAACGAAGCTTCGACGAATCCGCCGACCTCGAGGCTATCGCTCGGCATCCGGTCGTGGTCGTCAGCGCAGGCGCGAAATTCGTGCTGGACCTCGCGCTCACCCTCGAGCGCCTGGAGACGCTCGGTGTGCCCGTTCTCGGCTACGGCACCGACGAGTTCCCTGCTTTCTACGTGCGATCGAGCGGTCTTCGTCTCTCGTACCGCGTGAACGACGCTCTCGGCGCGGCGCGTATCGCGCGGGAGCAGCTCGCGCGCGGCGCGGGCATGCTGCTTTGCGTCCCGGTGCCGGCCGAATCCGCCCTCGGGCGCGACGAGGTCGAGGGGCAGGTGCGGAATGCGATCGCCGCCGCGGACCGCGACGGCATCCGCGGCGCGGACCTCACGCCATATCTATTGCGGGCTCTCGGCGAGGCCACCAATTACCGCGCGCTCGACGCGAACATCGCGCTATTGCGCGCGAATGCCCAGGTCGCCGCGCAGCTCGCGCTCACGCTCTGCGCCTAAGCGCCCGCGCCGCTAGATTCGTCGCTGGCCAATGCGCACGCTCACCGTCCCGCCCTCGCAGGACGAGGTCGCCCAGGCGGCCGATGAGATTTCGGGCGGCGCGCTCGCCCGAGTCCGCGTCGAGCCATGGCCGCGGGGACGATCGCATCACGCATACGTGCTTACGACGCCGAGCGGAGAGCAGTTCCTGTTCAAGGTCCACCGCCGTCCGCACCCTGGCCGGATGCGCCGGTTTCTACATCTCGCCGAGCTCCTGCTCGCGAAGCGCGTGCCGCACCCGGCAGTGCGCTGGTACGACGTCGACAAGCGCACGCTCGAGGTTCCCTACTACATCCAGGACTTCATCACGGGCGAGGACGCGGCACGCTCGCTTGGCTCGCTCTCGTTCACGGACCAGCACCGCGTCGGCGAGGAGCTCGGCGCCGGCCTTCGCGTGATGCACCGCGTCGAGTACGTCGACACACCGATGCCGTGGTCGACAGAGCTAGACGATCGGCTCCGCACGCGCGCCGCGGAGTGCCGCTTCCTCGATGCGCTCGATCAGGAATCGCACGCGACGGTGATCAGTCACTACGAAGAAAGGCGCGGCGCCCTCGACGGCGTCGAGCGCCGCCTCACGCACGACGACCTGAACCTGGCGAACTTGCTGCTGCAGCGGCGAGCCGACGGTTGGCACTTCGCCGCGTTCCTGGACTTCGAACGTGCGCGCGGTCGCGACCCGCTCCTCGATCTGGTGCGCATCGAGAGCTGGACCCTGCCCGCTTGCCCGGCGATGCTCGCGCCCTTCCGCGACAGCTACGCGCACGTCGACGACGACCGCGCGCGGCAACGCGCGGAGATCTACGAGATCTACCTCCTCCTTGCTGGGATTGTCTGGTATCGCGCGAACGAGCTTCCCGAGCGCGAGCGGTTCTGCCGCGAACGCCTCACGGAGTGGCTCCGCACGCACTAGCTATGCGAGGCCGCGCCCGACCGGGGCGAGTGCCTGGGCGGTGTTCGTCGTGACGATGTCAGCCCCGGCGGCGACGATCCGCGCGAGACGCTCCCGCCACCGGGGCGTGTCGGCATCCAGCGTCCACACGTCGAGCTTCAGACCGAGCGAGTGGAAGATCTCGGCAATGTCAGCGACCCCATCGTCGAGGATGCGCTCGAGCATCTCGACGCGCAGGTGCGCCTCCGAAATTCCCGGGACGAGCCGCATGATTCCGCCGAATCGGTCGCGTAGGTACTCGGCGGTGGTGGAGATGCGTTGCCTCGCGAGCGGATGCGCGTCGCGATAGCCGTACGCACCGGCGGGTAGACGGACATCATCATCGATCACGGTGTCGATGTAGCAATGCGGGTTAAGGCTCACGAGAAGCGTCGGGTCGACCATCAAGAGTCTCCGAAGGTTCCAGTCCGCTGGGCACGAAAAGTGAGCCCGCTCCTTGAGGGGCTGCACCGCTCGAGCGAGCGCCTCAGCCTGTGGCCGGGTATAGGGAGCAAGGTCCTTGAGGTCGAGCTCGATCCGCCGCGGGTACTCGTTCGCGGCAATAAGCTCGATCGCCTCCGAGAAGAGAAGTGGGTGCGTGCCATCCTTGAATCGCGGTCGCGTCGCTTCGGTGGCCGTGGCCTCGCGAACTAGGCCGCTCGCGTCGGTCACACGATCGAACCGGTCGTCGTGGAGGACGACGAACTCGCCGTCCCGTAGGGCGCGCACGTCGATCTCCGTGCGCATCACCCTCTCGCTCGCGCATTCGGCTATGGCGAGCGGCGAGTTCTCCGAGTACCTGCCGCTCCAGAGACACCGGTGAACCTTGAGCTCGACGGTCCGATCGCCCGCGCGGAAGTAGGAATCGGGGTTTGGACCTTCACCCATCTTCAGAGCCGCTCCGTCCAGACCGGGTTGGTCAGCGCGAGCAATTCGCCGGTCGCGCCACTGAGCTCCGCCCGAACGTAGAGCGAACCGGCCCGCACTGCGAACGCCTCCTCCCACATCGCGTTGTCGACGCTCGCGACGGTCATCCTTCCGGTTTCGTCCAAGAGCTGCAACGTCGCTCCGTCGCCGTCCCGGACCTCGATGCGCACGCTGCCGCGGCGAGCCGGATTCGGGCTCAAGTACGGCTGGGGGCCGCGCGGCGATGCTGAGATGAACGAACGGCCCTCGCGGAGCGCCGCGAGGATCGAGCCGACGCTGTGCTGCGCCTCGACCCACGTCGTGGGCGTGCCGATCGAATCGGCATGACGTGGCGCGACGTCACGACGATGCAGGTAGTGCGTGTCGCTGCCGCCGACCGCGACGCAGTGAATACCTCGGCGCAGCAAGCCGTCCCAGCGCTCGAGCGATACGGCGTTGAGCTGCGCCCACGGGCCGTTCCACACCTCGATTGCGTGGAATCCGCCCTCGTTCACGTACTCCCACGGCGGGCCAAAGGGCTTGGGGTGGCAGATGCTCACGACGGCGCCGCTCTGCATCGCGGCGCGCATGGTGCGCTCGACGGCGGATGATTCGGGCTCGCGGAACTCCCACCAGCGATCGGTGCCCCACGCGTTCCAGTGGCCGCCGTAGGTCGTGACCTCGACCCCGGGTAGGACGATCGGAAGGCCGTCGCCTCCCGTCCCGTAGGCGAGCTGGTGCGCGACGTTGTTGTGGTCGGTCACACCAAGGAAATCCAGCCCGGCCTCTGCTGCGGCGTCGAGCATCTCGGGCGGCCACGAGTCGCCGTCGGAATAGAGCGTGTGGCAGTGAAGATCGCCGCGCAGCCATCCGGCACGCGCCTCGGGCAGCGGATCGGGGTCGACGCGGCGCGATACGGCGCCGGCGGACTTCCACGGCGAGGCCAGACCCGGGTCGAACCAGATTTCCACCTTCCAGTCGCAGCCGCGCGGCCCGACCTTGTACGGTCCCAGCAGCACGTACCACCTTCCGTGGCCGATCTTTCCCTTGCGGTAGGGCGGTGTGGCCCACTTCTCGTCGATCGTGAGCTCCATCTTGTTGCTGCCGCTCCAGCCGCGAAATCCCGGGCTTCCTTCGGCGATTCCGCGTTCATCGAAGAGTCCGATGTCGAGGGTGTTGCCACCGCCGATCAGCGGATCGGAGTCGATCTGATCGCTGTAGGAGTAGCGGATGTGGAGCTGGCGGAGTCCGGAAGGCACCTCGAACGGAACGTGCGAATAGCGGCGCTCGTGATCCTTCTCGAACCGGCCGGTGAGCGTGATCGCCGGGCGCCCCAGGTCGACCGCGGTCAATTCAGTGCGGCGCCACTCGCTGCGTCGAAGACACGCACTCCTTCGGGGGCGGCGCGCAGATATACCCGGGTGCCGGGGTCAGGCCGCACCTCCGGCGCGGTGCGCACTTTCAACAGCGCGTCGCCGAGCTTCACGTTGACGATCACCTCGCTGCCGAGCGGCTCTGAGACGAGGACCTCAGCTGGCTGTGCTCCGTCTCCGTTCGCGAGTCCCAGATTGATCGCCTCGGGCCGTAATCCGACCCTGAGTGCGCTCGAGCCGCCGTCGAGCCGACGCGGGACTGGGATCCGCCAGCCGCCCGCGACGACGAGCGCGTCGCCGTCTCGCTTCGCATCCAGGATGTTCATCGGCGGGCTGCCGATGAACTGGGCTACGAAGAGATTCGCGGGATGCTGGTAGACGGTGTCCGGAGTGCCGAGCTGCTGCAACTCTCCCGCGTCGAGGACCGCGATGCGGTCGGCCATGGTCATCGCCTCGGCCTGATCGTGCGTGACGAAAATAGTGGTGACGCCGAGCTGTTGCTGTAGCGCCTTCAGCTCGGTGCGGGTGTGCGTGCGGAGCTTCGCGTCGAGGTTCGAGAGCGGCTCGTCCATCAAGAAGACGCGCGGCTCGCGCACGATCGCTCGCGCGAGCGCGACCCGCTGCTGCTCGCCGCCCGAGAGCTGCGCGGGCTTTCGCGGCAAGAGGTGCTCGATCCGAAGGAGCTTCGCGGCGCGCTCGACCTTGCTCGACCGTTCGGCTGGCGTGTGCCGGCGGACTTTGAGCGGGTACTGAATGTTGTCGCGTACGGACATATGCGGGTAGAGCGCGTAGCTCTGGAAGACGAGCGCGACGTCCCGATCCTTCGGTTCGAGGCCGACGACGCTCTTTCCGTCGATCCGGATGTCGCCACGGTCGAGCTGCTCGAGTCCCGCGAGCATCCGGAGCGCCGTGGTCTTGCCACAGCCGCTCGGCCCGAGGAGGACAAGGAATTCGCCATCGGCGATGTCGAGGGTGAGGCCCCGCACAGCCGGCGCGTCCCGCGTGGGGAACTGCTTCCAGACGTCGTCGTACTCGACCTTCCCCATTAGAGGCCCCGGGTGCTGTTCATCAGCCCGCGCACCATGAGGCGCCGCGTCGCGAAGAAGACCGCCATAACGGGGAGGACGTAGAGGACGCCCATCGCCGCGATGAGCCCGTACTGGACCTCGTTGTATCCGCCGGCCGTGCGGAAGGTCTCGTAGAACGCGAGGGGAATCGTCTTCATGTTCTGCTGGTCGACGAGGATAAGGACCATGAGCACCTCGGCCCACGCCGAAAGGAACGAGAGTCCCGCCGCGACGGCGATGCCGGGACGCGCGACGGGCAGCACGATCTCGAAGAGCGCGCGCAGCTTGCCGCGGCCGTCGAGCCAGGCGGCCTCCTCGAGATGGCGCGGAACGGAGTCGAAGAACCCCTTCATCAACCAGACCAGGAACGGCAGCTCGATGGCCGAGTGCACGAGGATCAGGCCGAGGTACGAGTTCCGAAGTCCGAGCTCGCGCGCGAGCCCGTAGATCGGGACCATCGTCGCCGAGAGCGGCATCGTCTGGAGCAAGAGGATCGCGTACGTGATCCACGCCTTCTGGCGGAGCTCGATGCGTGAGAGCGAGTAGCCCGCGAGCGCCACGACCGCGACCGTGAGGAGCATCGTCGACACGGCGACGAAGACGCTGTTGCCGAGCGCCGTCGCGAACGCGTACTTGTCGAAGATCTGAACGAAGTTGTCGAGCGTCGGCTGGCTCGGAAAGCGGATGTACGCCTTGGCCTGCGCGTCGAACGCCGCCGTGAACAGCCAGACGAACGGCGCGAGGAAGAACACCGTGATGACGACGTACGCGATGTGCATGAGCACCCACTCGAGCCGCGATCCGGCACCCAGCGGACGCGCTCGGGCCGGCACGATCGTCTGCACGCGAGCCTCGGATCCGATGCTCAAGCGCGTGCCCTCGACCAGCGCAGGTAGACGATCGCGAAGGCGACGTTCAGCAGAAGCATGACGACGGCGATCGTCGACCCGTACCCGATCTGGTACGAACGGAACGCCTCGTGGAACGCGTAGAGCGCGATAACCTCGGTCTGGCTACCTGGACCGCCGTTGGTGAGCGTTTGGATGAGGATGAACGTCCCGAACGTGGACATGGTGATCGAGAGCAGCGCGAGCGCGGCGATCGGCCGGAGGCTCGGCAGTGTGTGGTCCCAGAAACGCCGCCAGGTGTTCGCGCCGTCGACGCGCGCCGCTTCATAGATGTCGCTCGGAATCGTCTTCAGGGCGCCGAGAAAGATGAGCATCGTGAAGGCGGTCCCGCGCCAGACGTTCCCGATGATCACGGCGAGCATCGGGAATCGGCCGAGCCAGTCGACCGGTCCGAGACCCAGGAGCCCGAGGCCGGTGTTCAGCGAGCCGTAATAGAAGTCGTACATCGCGACCCAGAGAAAGCCGGCGATGACCGTAGGGTTCACCCACGCGAGCAGCACCGCGGCGTAGGCGACGGTCGCGAAACGGTACCGGCGGCGCTCGGAGTGATCGAGCAGGAGCGCAAGCAAGAGTCCGAGGACGAATTGCCCTACCACCGCGGAGCCGACGACGAATACGACGGAGTTGAGCACGACCGTCGCGAAATCGGGGTCGCTGAGGAGACGCTGGTAGTTGTCGAGTCCAACGAACCGTGGGCGGGCGGCATCGAGCCCAACGAGAGCTTTGTTGGTAAAGCTCGTGTAGAGCGCCCAGATGGACGGTCCCACGAAGAAAAGCGTGAGGAGGATCGCCGCCGGCGACAGGCCCGCCAGATACGCGCCGTTGCGCCGGAGCGCGGAGGATGCGGAGGCGGAGCGGGGGCGGATCGCCCCAGCTCCGACCGCCGTCTTTATTGCGTGATGACCTTGTCGGCCCCGACGGCCTGCTTCAGGTCATCGGTGTACCGCTTCGCGGCGTCGTCCGCGCTCATCTCGCCGGCCGCGACGCGGCCGGTTGCCTTCTGGATCGCGCCGATCACCTTGCCGTAGTTCGCGTCGGTCGGAATGAAGCGCGCCTTCTCGAGCGCCTTCGTCGAGTCGACGAGATACGGCTGAGCCTTGAACTCGGCAACATCCGCCGAGTCGCTGCGCGCGACCGGGTGCGGGTCTTCGATGTTCAGCTTCGCGACCGTGTCCTTGTTGTTCCACTGAGCGATGAAGGCCCACGCGGCGTCCTTGTTCTTGCTCTTCGCCGTCACGTACCAGACCGTTCCGGGTCCGCCGATGGTGAAGGACGGTCCGGCGGACAGCGTCGGATGCAAAACGTAGTGCACGTTCTTCTCGGTCTCTGCTTTGTTCGCAGTCTGCCAGCCGCCGTATACCCAGCCGCCCTCGAAGAGGAGCGCGAGCTGGCCATTGCCTTCCTTCTCGCGCATCGATGTCCAGGGCTTGGTAGTGGTAAGGATTTCCTTGGGCGAAAGGCCACCGCTGTAGGCGCGCTGGTAGTAATCGAGGGCCTTGCGTACCGCCGGGCTGTCGCCGATCCACTTGCCGGTGCTCTTGTCGATGATGTCGCCGCCGTACGCCCACACGAGCGGCACGAACGAGTGGTTCGCGGTGCCGGTGTCGGCGCCCACACCCGCGTAAAGCGCGTACGGGATGGTGGCGGCGTTCTTGTCCTTGACCGCCTTCGCCGCGGTCAGGATGTCGTCGACGTTCTTCGGAGTCCAGTCGGCGCCGAGGCCGGCTTTGTCCATAGCGTCGCGACGAATGTAGAGCCACCGCATGTCGAGGCCATACGGGATCGCCCAGACCTTGCCTTGATAGCTCACGCCATCCTTCACGGCCTGCGGATAGTTCTTCCAGTCTTCCCACTGCGAGACGTACTTGTCGAGGGGCTCGATGTAGCCCGCGTCGGCGAGCTCGCCGATCCGATCGCCGCCGACATGGATGACGTCCGGAACGTCGCCGCCACCGGAGAGCGCGAGCAGGAGCTTCGTGTAGTAGTCGCCGCTCGAGATCTTCTGCAGGTCGATCTTGACGTCGATGCCGGAGTACTTCGCCTTGAGGTCCGACGCGGCCTTCTCGACGTACTTCGGCTTCGCACCGAGCTCGTCGGGATAGGAGACGGTGACCGTGCCGGACAACGTCGCCGGCTTGGCGCTCCCGCTCGGTGTGGTCGAGGGCGACGTCCCACACGCCACCACGACGCCGGTCGCGGCCATCGCCTGAAGGAATGCGCGACGCGAGAGAACAGAAGTCTTGCGCTCTTCCATAAAACCTCCCTGCCGCGCGCGAGGTCGCGCGGGCGCTGTTTTCGCATCATACCCGCGACCGTCGTCGGATAATCCGGAATCGTGCGTTCCGAGTGGGACAAGGTCGCGGCGGATGCTCGCCGGGTCCTGGGGGGCAATCGGCAGCGTGGGCTTTCGGCGTGGGCCGGACAGCGGTACGACTTCGTGTGCCCGTCGCCCACGACCTACCCGTTCCAGTGGTTCTGGGACAGCGCATTTCACGCCATCGCGTTGCTGCACGTCGACCCGGAGCTCGCGAAGCAAGAGATCCGTTGCTTGATGCAGGGCGCGCGGCCGGATGGCTTCATCCCGCACATGCTGCTCTGGGAGAAGAGCGCACACGACGCGGCGCTGCGCGAGTATTCGATCACCCTCGCCGATCCCTTCTATACCGCGACCATCCAGCCGCCCGTGGTCGCACGCGCCGTCCTCCGGATCTACGAAGCGACCGGCGATACGGAATTCGTCCGCGAGGTCTTGCCACCGATCCGCCGCTTCTTCCGCTGGCTCAAGGCGTACCGCGATCCCGACGACGACTCGCTGATCGCGATCATCCAGCCCGACGAGTCGGGTCTTGACGCAAGTCCTAAGTACGACCGGCTCATGGGCATCCGGTCCGGGCCGCCTGAGGAAACGCTCCCACAGCTCCAGCGATCGATGCAGCGCCTCTTCGATGCGTATGCGCCGCACCGCGCCGACCCCGCGCGCATCCCGGCGCTCAACACGTTCACCTGGGAGGACGTCATGGTGAACGCGATCTACGCGGATGGGCTGAGTTGCCTCGCGAAGCTCACTGACCTGCCCCGGGAGGCGGAGGAGTTCAGCGCGCGCGCAGGCAGGGTGCGGGAAGCGCTCGAGGCTAAGTGTTGGGACGAAAAGACCGGAGTGTTCTGGGACCTTGCCGGCTGGGACGAAGAGCCCGCCAAGGTCTTGACCTTTTCGTCGCTCTTTCCGCTCATCCTCGACGACCTCGATCCACGCAAAGCGCAGCGGCTGATCGACGAGCATCTTCTGAACGAGCGGGAGTTCTGGCTTTCCTACCCGGTGCCGAGCGTGGCGGCGACGGAGCCGTCTTTTGACCCAAAGTGGCGTACGAACACGACGTGGCGCGGGCCGACGTGGGTAAACGTCAACTGGTACCTCTACTGGGGATTGCGCGCGCACGGGCGGAACGACGTCGCGAGCGAGCTCGCGGAGCGCACCGTTCGGATGATGGCATCGGGTGGCATCCGCGAGTTCTATGACCCCCTGACCGGCGAGGGCCAGGGAGCGCGTGACTTCGGATGGTCAACCCTCGTCCTCGATCTCATCGCCGCCGAGCGCGCGACCGCGTAGTCAGTCCGGCGAGACCGCCCGAGCCAGCGCGGCCGCTCGCCCGGCCGCGAACGCGATCGCGAGAGCGCGCCGGCCATCTTCGCCGGTGACCGCGGGAGGACGCCGGTCGATTACACCCGCGACGAAGTCGCGCAGCTCAGCTACATACGCCTCCGCGTACCGCTCCAAAAAACCCGGATAGAGATCCTCGCGCCGCTCGCCCGCACGCAGGACCGTGAGCATCGTCTGCTCGAAACCGCCCACCATGACCGCGCCGTTCTCGCAGATGATCTCGCTTCGGATGTCGTAGGCGTATCGGGCGCCACGCATCGCCTCGATGGAGGCGAGGGCTCCGCCCGCGAAGAGAAGCTCGACCATCGTGAGATCCGGCGCCGGTGTCGTGGCGCGATCGCCGACGGTCGCCAGACTCGCGCGGACGCCGGTGACCTCATCGGACATCATCCAGCGGGCTCCATCGAGATCGTGGATCGCGGACTCTGTGAGGATGTCGTTCGTCTCCACCGACCCCGGCGGGCCGACGGGAGCATCGCGATCGCGATTGATGCCCCGATAGAAGAGCGGCTTTCCGAGATCCCCACCCGACACAACCCTCCGCGCCTCGGCATACGCGGAGTCGTATCGCCGCTGGAAACCGACTTGAAGACGGACACTCGCGTCCCGTGCGGCCGCGATGACGCGATCCGCTCCGTCCAGGGTCGTCGCGATCGGCTTCTCGACGAACACATCCTTACCCGCTCGCGCTCCCGCGATGGCGTGCGCCTCATGGAATCGGGCCGGTGAGGCGATCACCACGGCGCGCACGTCGGAGCGATCGAGGAGCGCTTCAACGGAACCGCTGCCGCTCGCGGCGAGCTCCTTCGCAACGCGCTCACGAGTTGAGACGTCGGCGTCGGTGACCGCGATGAGCCGCGCCTCGCTCACCTGTCTTGCCAGGTTTTCCGCATGACGGCGGCCCATGAGGCCAGTGCCGATGACTCCGACGCCTACGCGCTCGAAACCGCGCGTCAGCGGCGCCCCCCAAGGCCGAGCGACTCTTGCATCCGCACGTACCCGATGACCGACTCGCGGTACAGGACTCCGACGAGTCGTCCCTCCTTGATAACCGGCAGGAGTGGTAGCTCCGTCTCGCCGAAACGCTCGAGGGCCGTGCCGAGCGGATCGTCGGGCGAGACCGTGGGGAGCTCGGAGGCCGCCGTCATCACCTCGTCGACCGGTGTCCCCGCCCAGCGCTCCTGTTCGACCTTGCGAAGATCGCCGATCGCCACGAGGCCGATGAGCCGGTCGCCGGCCACAACGGGGATCGCGCGCAGGTTCATGGGCAGCACGAGATCGCGGATCACCTGGCCGACCATGGCGCCAGGCGTCGTCGACTTGAAGTCCGTCGTCATGAGCGGTCCCACCCGGGCGCCGCCGACGACCGACGCGACCTTCTCCTGCTGGAGGGTCGAGCTCGCCGCGTTCCAGAGGAAGTAGGCGATGAAGGCGAGCCAGAGCCCATTGATCGTCGCGTCGAGGCGTAGCGCTAGGAAGACGCCGGCAGCGACGAGCAACACCGCGACCACCTGGCCCCCGCGCGCTGCGATCCGGGTCGCCGCCAGGCGATCTTTCGTGATCCCCCAGACGATCGAACGGAACACGCGGCCGCCGTCCAGTGGAAAGCCCGGCAGCATGTTGAATGCGGCAAGCCAGATGTTGATCGTCCCGATGTAGCGCGCCACCGGCTGGATCGGCTGCAATGCGGGGTTGACCTCGAACACCGAGGGTGCGAAGAAACCGAGGCCGAGCGCGACGACGCCGATGGCGAGGCTTGTGGCAGGCCCGGCCGAAGCCATCAGGAACTCTGACACGGCGGACGGCGGCTCCTTCGCGAGATTCGCGACACCGCCAAGCACAAACAGGGTGATCGATGAGACGCTCATCCGAAATCGTCGGGCCACCACAGCGTGCGCAAGCTCGTGACCGAGGACGGAGAGGAAGAAAAGGACCGCGGCGATCACGGCTATGACGAACGACTTCGTGTCGGACCAGGTCACGTTCTCGGACGCGAACGAGTCGGTGAGAGACAGCACGACGATGAAAAAGATCAGGAACCACGAGAAGTGGATACGCACGTCGATGCCAAGAAGGCGTGCTACGCGGATCGAGCCGGGCATGTTTCCGAGCATACTGGCCGTCTCGAGTGGACGCTTACCTGGCCGTCGTTGCCAAACGCGAGGTACGCGAGTACCTCGATCGTCCCGTACCCGATGACATCGTCACGAAAGTTCTTGAGGCCGGTCGCGCGACGGGGAGCAGCAAGAACACGCAGCCGTGGCGGTTCGTCGTCCTCAAGGACCGGCAGCATCGCCACGATCTGGCGAACGCGATCATGGCACCGCGGAATCTCGACCGCTGCGCAGTAGCGATCGCCGTCGTGCTTCTGAACGAACGGCTGCGTTTCGACGCGGGACGGGTCGCGCAGAACATGATGGTCGCGGCGTGGGCTCTCGGCGTCGGCAGCTGCCCGAACTCGGTGCGACCCGACGAGCACGACCGGATGCGCCTCGACCTCGGCGTTCCCGCTGACGCAGCGATCGCCACGATCGTCACGCTCGGGTACCCGGCGCCGGGGCAGCCACGGCCACGCGTGAAAGCCGATCCCGAAAACATACTTGCGAGACTCAACCGTCTTCCGCTGAAGGACCTCGTTCACCGCGAGCGTTTCAGCGGTTAGCATGTAAATCAAAACCGGAGAGACATTGACCCTCGCACCACCGACCGCTCGCTTCGGCGAGCTCGCCATCCACCCTGATATCTCCCGCGCGATCGACGAGCTTGGCTTCATGGCGCCAACGCCGGTCCAGACGCGCGCCATCCCGGTCCTTCAGGCGGGCCGCGATCTCTTTGCCCAGGCGCAGACGGGCACCGGAAAGACCGCGGCGTTCGCGATCCCCATCCTCGAGAAGGTCGACGCGACCCTCAAGCGGCCGCAGGCGCTCATCGTCGTGCCGACGCGGGAGCTCGCGGTTCAAGTGACGCGCGAGTTCGGAGTGATCGGCAAATACCGCAAGTCACACGAAGTCGCGATCTACGGCGGCGTTCCCTACGGCCCGCAAGAGCGCGCCCTCGCGCGCGGCACGCAGATCGTCATCGGCACGCCCGGACGCCTGCTCGACCATATCGAGAAGGGAAATCTCGATCTTTCAGGCGTCTTCGTGGTCGTGCTGGACGAGGCCGACCGGCTCCTGGACATGGGATTTGCCCCAGAAGTGCGGCGTTTGCTCCGCCGGGTACCGGAGCGGCGGCAGACCGCGCTTTTCAGCGCGACGCTCGTCGCGGAGGTGCGCGACCTAGCGCAACGCTTCAGCCACGACGCCGTCGAGGTCGCGATCGAGCCGGAGAAGCAGAACGTCGACAGCATCGAGCAGGTGTACGTCGAGGTGCTCGACCAGGACAAGGTGCGCGCGCTCGAGGAGCTGCTCCGTCGCTACGAGACCGATCAGGTCCTCGTGTTCCGGCACACCAAGCGAGGCGTCGACGAGCTTGAGGACAAGCTGCGGAAGAAAAAGCACAACGTCGCCGCCATTCACGGCGACATGACCCAAAGGGAGCGGGAGCGCACCCTCGAACGCTTCCGCGAAGGCGAGCTCCACGTGCTCATTGCGACGAACGTCGCCGCGAGGGGCCTTCACATCGAGGACATCAGCCATGTGGTGAACTACGACCTCCCGGAGGACGCCGAGGTGTTCACCCACCGCGTCGGCAGGACCGGCCGCGCCGGCAAGACGGGGGTCGCCGTCACCTTCGTAGGGGAGTGGGACTTCGACCAGTTCGATCAACTTCGTGCCAAGGCGGGTGTTCCGTTCCGCCGGGAGATCCTCGAGCTGTACGACCGCCAGTAACCTCTCGGCGTGGCGACGACACCGGCCCCCGACAAGCACGACGCCTACGCGGTCGTTCGCCTCGACTCGTTCCGCAACTTCACTCCGCGCCCCGAGAACGTCACCGTCCGCAGAGTGGTGCACCACTTCGCGGAGGCGGAGCTCGAGGTCCGGCACCTGAACATGACGGCTCCGACCGGGACCGTCTACTTCATCCAGCGAACGACCGTCGCGCGCCGTCTCGAACCCGTTGTCGTGCCGCTCTCCCCAGCGGCCGCGACTCCGGAGCTCCTCTCTCCTCGGTCGCGTCGCGCTCGCGCCGAGAAAAAGACAGGCAAGAAAAAGGGCAGGCGCAAGTAACGCACTAGGCGGCGACTTTGGCGAGCTCCTTGCGTACGACCTTCGTCGCCTCGACGACCGCGGTGCACTTCTCGACACACTCCTCGACCGTCCGGGTCTTGAGCCCGCAGTCGGGATGGGGCCAGAGCTTTTCCGCCGGCACGTAGCGCAGACCTTTGCGGATCCCCTCCGCGGCCTCGTCGACGGTCTCCGTCGCGTGCGCGTGTACGTCCACGATCCCGATCGCAAGTTCCTTCGTGAAGGGATTGCGGTCGAACAGATCGAGCCAGCGGTAGCCGTAGTTCGCCATCGCGAGGTCGAGCTGATCGACGGGCAGGTCGAGGACCTGCGGGTAGATCGCGGCGAAGTCGCCGTAGCAGATGTGAGAGATCGTCTTGGCCGAGAGGCCCGCGGTCACTATGCCCATGGCCTCGATCGCGATCTCGATCTCCTCAGGCCGTGCGTGGATCGCGGGCTCGTCGATCTGGATGTATTTGGCGCCCGCGCGCTCGAGGTCGCGCGCTTCATCGCGCACGATCTCGGCTAGCGCGAGGACCGCGTCGCGGCGTGTCGGGTACGCCTCGTTGTATGACCAGTCGAGCAGCGTGTACGGACCGGTGAGCATGCCTTTCACCGGCTTCGAAGTCAGCGACTGCGCGTACTGGAACCAGCTCACCGTCATCGGGTTGGGCCGCGAGACCTTCCCCGCAATCACCGGCTTGTGGTAGTAGCGGTTGCCGTAGGAACGCACGAGCCCGCCGATCTTGAAGCCCTCGAGCCGTTCGGCGAAGTACGCGACCATATCGCCCCGGTACATCTCGCCGTCGACCAGGACGTCGAGCCCTATGTCTTCCTGACGCCGGATCCACTCGGCGGTGGCCTTGCGTTCGAGCTCCTCGAGCTCCGCCGCGCTGAGCTTGCCGCGCGCGACCTGGCCGCGCGCCTTTGTCAGGTACTCGGGCTTCCCGAAGGAGCCGACCGTCGTCGTCAGCAAAACGTTCTCGCTCATGCCGGGGCCCCTCTCCCGGCAGAGGTCCCTGCCCCTGCCGTCTCACCACTGACGAGCCGCGCGCCTTCGACCAATGCCGTGAGCTTGGCGCGAGCGATGTCGCGCGGCAGATATTCGAGCGACGTGGTCGTCGCAAGCACGAGCCGCTCCTGCGGCACGAGCTTGAGCGCACGCTCCGCGTAGCGCGCGACTTCGTCGGCTGTTTCGAGGCGGGTGGTGCGCGCGTCGACGACTCCGACCAGAACGTACTGCGTGCGGAACGCGTCGAGGCGCTCGTACGCGGTCGTGTCGCGGCTGCGCACATCGATCGCGACCGCGGCGACCGGGAACGACGCGAGTGACTCGAGCACCGCATCCGGCGGGAAGAAGTAGGTCACGAGTGTGAGCGCGAGATCCGGATCGGCGAAGCGACCGTATGCCTCGCGCGCCAGCTCGATGTGCTTCGGCGATGCGACGACCGCGGGATCTTCGATGTCGATCATCGTGGCCCCGGCCGCCTTGAGGCCCGCGATCTCTCGTGCTGTGGCATCCGCAACGGCGAGCACCCGCTCCTCGAGGGAGCCGTACTGATCATCGCGCGCGGCGAGGGTCGCGAACGTGAGAGGCCCCGGGATGGCCGCCTTGAGCTTCGTTTTCGCGACCCCGGCCGCGAACGTGTAGTCGCGTACGAGCGAACGCCCATCCGTCACGATGCGGCCGCTGATCACCGGCTGACGGAAGTAGGTGTTGTTGTCGTAGAAGCGCTCGAGCGGCCCCGGCTCGACGCCCGACCACGCGTGCGCGAAGGGCGAGAGGAGGTCGTCCCAGCGAATCTGGCCATCGTTGGTGACGTCGACTCCGGCGGCTTCGATCTCTCCGATCGCCGCACGCGTCACCTCGTCAAAGACGTTGCCGAGGTCGGCGTCGCCGAGCTCGCCGCGATCGTGCCGATGGAGCGCGCGACGCAGCTCCTGCGCGTCGAGGCCGTCCCCGATCTTCGGATATGCGCCGATCACCGTGGTCTTCATACAGCCACCCTCGCTTCCGGCCGCGGGAGCAGTCCGGCCGTCTCGACGACGCGCCCGACCGCCTCCGGCCATTCGATCGCGTAGAGATGCACGCCGCGCACGCCGGGAAGAGCCAGCAGCGCTTTGACCAGCTCGACCGCGATGGCGACGCCTTCGGCTTCGGCTTCGGTCGCCTTCTTCATCCGGTCGATGGTCTCGAGACTGATGGCGACCCCAGGCACCTTCGCGAGTCGCTCCGCTTGCTCCGGCGAGCGGAGGATGAGAACGCCCGCGATGATCGGCACGTCGCGCGAGCCCCCGCGGCGCAGCTCGACGAGCCAGCGACTGAACGTCGCCAGATCGAAGACCGGCTGCGTCTGCAGAAAGTCGGCGCCCGCGGCGATCTTCTCGAACGTCTTGCTCAGGTCGGCCTCCATCGGCTTCGTAGAGGGGGACGCGGTCGCGCCTACGAGCATCTTGGGCGGCGGCTTGATCTCGTCGCCCGAGAGAAAGCGCGCGTGATCGCGCATACCGACGGCCATCTTCACGAGGCCGACCCCGTCGAGGTCCTTCACGTTCACCGCGTCGGGGTGGTTTCCCTGTTTCGGGTCGTCTCCGCTCATGAACACGAAGTTCTCGATGCCCAACGCCAGAGCACCCAGCAGGTCCGCCTGCAGGGCGATGCGGTTGCGATCGCGCCCGGTCATCTGGACGATCGGCTCAAGACCCACGCTCCGAACGATCGTCGCGGCGGGGATCGCCGCCATAGCGACCATCGCGCGGTTGCTGTCGGTGACATTGACCGCGTCGACGAAGCCCTTGAGGACCTCGGCGCGGCGGCGCACGACGGCGGCGGCAGCGCTCTTCGGTGGATTGAGCTCGGCCGTGACGACGAACTCGTCCGATCTGAGAAGGCTCGCGAGTGCGCCCAAAGAAAAAGACCTCTCCTTCTATCTATGACGAGAGGTCTCCCTGTTCGGTCGACCCTGTCATCTTTCCCTGGGGCTTACCCCACCGGGACGGAATTGGCACCGCAGCGGGTCTCCGCCGGTTGCCGAGGCGTCATCGGGCCGTTCCCTCAGCCTCTCTAGATGAAAGGGATCGCGTATGAAGTTTCGATCGATGCTAGCACGTACACTTCGCCCCCAATTCCCATGCCCGATCGGTTCATCGAACGGACGCTGCGCGCGTTCAGCGACGATCTCTCGGCCGACTCGCCGGTCCCCGGCGGTGGGAGCGCGGCCGCATACGCGGGTGCCATGGGCGCGGGGCTCGCGGCGATGGTCGCGCGCATTTCATTGAAGAAAGAACCGTCGGAAGCGCTTCGGAGCTTCATCGAGGAGACCGACAATCTCCGCGCGGACTTCCTCCGTCTCGTCGATGACGACAGCGCCGCTTACGCGCGGGTCGCGGACGCGATGAAGCTCCCCCGCAAGACCGAGGACGAGAAACGGGAGCGTCAGGAGCGTATGCAGGCCGCGCTTCTCGCGGCGTCGCGTGTGCCGCTCGAGGTCGCCGAGACCGCACGGCGGCTCCTCGATGCGTGCGAGCGCGGCATCGCGAACGCCAGCCCAATGACGGCGAGCGACATCGGCGTCGGCGCGCTGATGGCCCAGACCGCGCTCCGCGGGGCGGCGCTGAACGTGATGATCAACCTCGCGTCAGTGAAAGACGCCGCCCAGGTGAAGGCGATCTCCGAACACCTCGATCGCGCGGTCGACGGCAGCGACGAGCAGCGCCAACGCATCACCGACTTCGTCGAATCTCGGATCGCGCGGTAAGGGCCATGCGGCTCCTATACGGCAAGCCGCTCGCGGAAAAATTGCACGAGCGGTCGCGCGAGCGGAGCGCCGCACTTGCCGCTCGGGGCCTCGCACCCAGACTCGCTGTGGTCTCCGTCGGGATCGATCCGTCGGCGAACACCTATCAGCAACGCCTCGCCGCGCACGGAAAGAAGCTCGCTGTCGCGGTCGATGAGGTGGCCCTGTCCGGCGACGCGTCCGAGAAGGAGCTCGTCGCGACGCTCGAGCGGCTCGGCGCGGACCGCCAGATCAACGGGATCCTTCTCCTCACTCCGTTGCCTGGTGCGCTCGATGAGGGCCACATCGTCGACCACATCGTTCCGGCCAAGGACGTCGAAGGCATGAACCCGTTCAACGTCGGAGCGCTCGCCGACGGACGGCCACGGTTTGTCCCCTCGACGGCGGAGGCCATCGTCGAGCTTCTGAAATTCCACGGCGTGACGCTCCGCGGCGCGCGGGCCGCGGTCATCGGGCGGAGCACGGTCATCGGCCGCCCCGCCGCATACCTCTTGCTGAAGGAGGACGCGACGGTGACGATCGCACACCGCCAGACCCGGGACATTCGCGCGGTCACGAAGGAGTCGAGCATCGTCGTGGTCGGCGTGGGGCGAGCCGGATTCCTTCGAGGCGACATGATCTCGCCGGGTACGATGGTGATCGACGCCGGCATCAACGTGACGCCGCAGGGCATCGTCGGCGACGTGGACGTGGAGAGCGTCTCGCCCGTCGCCGCGGGGCTCAGTCCGGTACCGGGTGGCCTCGGCGCCGTGACCACCGAGCTCTTGCTGCGCAACGTCCTCACCGCCACCGAGCGTCAGCAGCGGGACTGAGTCAAACCTCGACGTTCGCGCTCATCGGCTTGCTCACCGCGTACGCCTGCGTGGCATAACGCTCGGCCCCACGCAGATCGCCGCGCGTCTTGGCCGCGCGGGACAAGCGCATGAGGACCTCCCCGAGCTCGGCCTTCGCGTCGAGGGACTTGTAGGTGGCGGCGACCTCGCGCATCCTGCGCTCCGCCCTTGCCGGGTCGCCGTCGCTGAGATCGAGCTCCGCGAGGACAAGGGTCGCACCCGCGACCGCGCGATCTGCATCCGCGCCCCGCTCGCCGACGGCGGCGATCGCCGCCTCGGCGCTGGATCGCGCAAGCGCCGAGTCCCTGGCCTTGAGCGCGACTTCGGCTCTCGTCGCGTAGCAGTGGGCCAGGTACGCGGCAGGGCCCGAGACGCGTGCGATCTCGATCGCACGGGCGACGTGCTCGTACGCGGCCTCGATGCGGCCGGCATCCGCAGCGATCACCGCGAGGGCGTTGCGCATGATGAGGACGCCGACCAAATCCTTGCCCAGCTCGGCGGACGCGAGCGCCTTCTGGTAGTAGCCCGCGGCGGCGTCATGGTCCCCCAGAGCCCGGTAGGCATTTCCGAGCCCCTGGTGAATGAACGCGATGCGGGCGAGGTCTCCGATCTCGCTCGACCACTCGAGGGCCTGCTGGTAGTAGGTGGTGGCGGCCTGCGGCTCGCCCATGTCCTGCGCGCAACCCCCGAGCGTGATGAGCATTCGAAGTCGGAGTAGCTGGTCCGGTGGCTTCGCCTTTTCGATGCGCCGCAGGAGCGTCTCGACCATCTCGCGCGCCGCGCGAGGGTTCCCGGCGATCCGGGTCGCGACCGCAAGCTGGTAGTCGGCCGCGCGCGCGAGCGGCTCGTCGCCGAGCTCCCCGGCGAGGCGTTGGGCGATGGTGAGGGGCTTGATGGCATCGCCGCCCCGGTGCAGGAGGTTCAGCGCCGATCCCTCGTGAAGCCGAAGCCGGCAGGTCTCGCGCACCGAAAGATCTCCCGCATCGAGGAGCTTCTCGGAACGGCGAAGGGCTTCCGGCGCCGATGCGAACGTGAGGAGTCCCGCGATCGAGCCCATCTCGAGATCGCGCTCGCCTCGCGCGCGCTCGACATCCGCGTCGTCGAGGAAATAAGACGCCGGCTTGTCGAGCTTCCTGGCCATGTGCTCCAGCGAGCGCATCGCCGGACGGATCTTGCCAAGCTCGATCGCGCTCACATGCGCGCGCGTGAAATACGGTGCGCCCAGCTGCGCCTGCGACATGCCTGATGAGATCCGCGCCTCGCGCAAACGTTCGCCGAGCTTCTTCAGGGCGGGCGACATTGGAGCAGGGCGGCGCCGTCGCTGGCGGATCGCGGGCACCGCAAGAACCTAGGCGGCCGATCCCGCCATGTCAATCCGAAATCGACACGATAGCACCGGTCCTCGCGCCCTAGACTGGCCGACGGTGCTTGGGGGAATGATCCGCGTCCTCGCGGTCGACGATCATCCGTCTGTCCGCGAGAACCTCCGCTACCTGCTGAACGCCGAGCGCGACATGGAATGCGTCGGTGTCGCGCGCGACGCGCAGCAGGCCGTCCGCCTCTGCCAGGAGCTCATGCCGGACGTGGTCATCCTCGACGACGAGATGCCCGGTGCGCACGGGATCAAGGTGCTCGAGTGGATCGCTGGCGAGCTTCCCGACACCCGCGTGGTCATGTACACGCTCGACGCCGATGTGTGTGACTCGGCCCGCCGTCTGGGCGCCGGATGCGTTCTGAAGGATGCGAACTACGAGGTGTTGATGCGGGCGGTCCGCAACGCGGCCGCCTCGCTGCCGAGGTCCGCCGAGACGTATTAGGCGCTCACCTATTCCAGCCGAATGAGCGGTGGGTGGTCGATGTCCTCGAAGTGCGTCGTGTCGATGAACCGCAGCTTTCCCATGAGCCGGTCCAGCAGGATCGAGTGCGTCCGCGCGCCGCGTGCGAAGAAGTGCACGCCTTTCAGGACCTCCCCGTCGGTCACCCCGGTCGCGACGAAGCGGATGTCGTTCCCGCTGGCCAGATCCTCGGTTCGGTAAATTCGAGTCTCGTCTTCGATCCCCATCTTCTTCGCGCGGCTCCGCTCCTCAGCGCTCCGGAAACGAAGCCGTCCGAGGATTTCCGCCCCCAGGCAACGGAGTGCGGCCGCGGCAAGCACTCCTTCGGGCGCACCACCCGTTCCCATGACCGCGTGCACGTCGGTGCCGGCGATCGGGACGGAGAGCGAGGCCATGAGATCGCCGTCCTCGATGAGCTTGATCCGAGCGCCGGCGGCCCGAACGTCGTTGATGAGCTTCTCGTGCCGCGGTCGATCCAAGATGACGATGGTCAGGTCGCTGACGTCGCGGTTCAGCGACTGCGCGATGATCTGAAGGTTCTCCGCGACGGGCCGGTCGAGATCGACCTTCCCGCGCGCGGGTGCACCGACGACGAGCTTCTCCATGTAGGTGTCGGGCGCGTGCAAAAGGCCACCCGGCTCGGAGACCGCCATGACCGCGCACGCATTGGGACGGCCTTTTGCGACGGGGTTCGTGCCTTCGAGGGGATCGACCGCGATGTGTACCTCCGGCCCGTCACCACGGCCAACTCGCTCGCCGATGAAGAGCATCGGCGCCTCGTCGCGCTCGCCCTCGCCGATGACGATCATGCCGTTGAAGCGCGCGTCCTCCATGGTCTTCCGCATCGCTTCGACCGCTGCCTGATCGGCCTCGTTGTTGTTCCCGTGACCCATCCAATGCGCCGCGGCGATGGCGGCAGCCTCGGTTATCCGGACGAGCTCGAGGCTCGGCGTGCGATCCTCCGGGATGCGTTCGAGCGGCAGTGTCCCCTTGACCTGCATCAGCGCGTAACGCTAGTGCGTAACCAGCGGTCGCGCACGCAACAGGCGCTCCGCTGCGCGTTCGATAAGTGGGATCGGATCGCGCATGGCCTGCGCGATCGGCACGCCTTCGCTCGCGACCGCTATGTCGTCCAGCCCGAGCGTCTCATGTCCTTCGCCAAGACTCCCCGCGACGGCCACCACCGGCACGCCCGCACGTCGCCCTGCCGCGGCCACGGCACCGGTG
>JALYSZ010000156.1 GCA_030854525.1 Chloroflexota bacterium
AGGTCGTCTTCGGGCTCGGCCTCGCGATGATGGTCGCTCCTCTCACAACGGCGCTCATGACGAGCGTGCCCGTACGCAACTCGGGCGTTGCCTCGGCAGTCAACAACGCGATCTCGCGCGTCGGCCCCCAGCTCGCCGGTGCCGTGATCTTCGTCGCGATCACCGCGAGCTTTTACAGCGGCATGGCCGCGCGCCTTGCCGGCACGGACCCTTCCGATCCCGCGCTCCGGCGCGACTATCCGCCGCTCCTCGTGCCTCAGACGAACGATCCGAAGGCGATCGCGTCGCGAGACCAATCGACCGAGGCCTTCCAGCTGGCCGCACTGCTCGCCGCGGGGCTCTGCGCGGCCGGTGCGATCGTGAACTTCGTCGGGATCTCGGACGAGGTTGCACTCAAAGCGGCGAAGCGCGAAGCGGCCGCGACAAGCTAACTTAGTTTCGGGTGATCCCCATTCGGTCCATCGCGCTAGCGCTACTTGCCGTGATCGTGATCAGCTGCGCGCCTGCCGCGTCCAGCCCCAGGCCGACCGTGTCCGTGTCGCCGTCCGCGACCGCGACGACGGCGGTCGCCACTCCAAACGCGCCAGCTCGGATCCAGGTGTCGAGCGCGCCGCTTCCGGCCGTCGCGGGCGCGTTTGTTTTGTTCCAGCAGCCCGGCGAGACACGCCTTCGGGCGATCTCGTTCGGCGCCGAGGTGAACGGCATTCTTCAGGCTGAGGTCGCCCAGACCACCGCGGGCGCGGGGTGGTCGCAGTCGCCCTACGGAATCCCGTACATCGTCGATTCGACGGCCTACGACCGCGATGGCAAGCCGCTCGGCACGATTCCGTGGTCGGGGAAGCACTCGAAGACGTGGTCGAGTGAAGGGCGGTTTCTGTGCGCCGCCGTTCCTGCGAGCGCGACGGCGGGCGCGCAGATGCGGCTCGAAACGGCTTTCATCGGTCAACCCGCCAAGGTGGTCGCAAGTGGGTTTACGACGTATAGCGACAACGCGGGGTATCCGGTTCTCGCCTGCGACGAGGGCACGGATCGCGCGATCGTGGCTGTGTTCGGGCAGGGCATCGCGCCGGCGCGACTGTGGGTCTTCCGCCTCTCGACCGGCGCGATCATCCGCTCGGTCGACTACGCGGGAGCGGTCGGATGGGTCGCCGCCAGCGCCGACGGGTCGATGCTCGCCGAATCGGCCCGCCAGAGCACAGGCGGCAAATGGAAGGCGACGATCCGTGCGGCCGACGACGGTGCGCAGCAGGGGACGATCGACGACTTTGCGGTCCAGGGGTTCTCGGGCGATAAGACCCTCGTCGTAGGGCCGATCGGCGGTACAGCGCTCGCTCCCGGCGGTCCGACGACCGCGGTCATTGACTGGAAGACCGGCCGCAACGTGTGGAGCACAAGCGGGACTTACGGCGGCTATCTTCCCGAACCCGCCGGGCGACGCCTCGCGGTCGGCATCGGGTTCGTCGGCGGATCGGATCAACGCGACGTTTACCTGGTCGGCCCGGACGGCCTCATCGCGCTTCTGCCCGAGCGCGTGCGGGTGGCCCTCCTCTACTAGGAGCACGAAGATGCTTCGTCGCCAGTGGGCGCTTGACGCCATTGGTAAGTGGAGACTAACGTATGGGGACTTCGCGCAATGGCGCAAAGGGGAGGTCCGAATGGGCGATCCGGTCATGAATTTCGAGGTCAACAGCTCCGATCCCGCGAAGGCGCGTCGGTTCTACAACACGGTGCTCGGTTGGAAGATGAACGAAACGCCGAACAACTACACCTTTGTCGACACCGATGCGGGCGGCAAAGGGATCGGCGGCGGGATCGGTCCGCTCCGCGGGCCCAAGCCCTTCGTGACTTTCTACGTCGTGGTGCGGGATCTCAACGCGACCCTGAAGAAGGCCACCGACGCCGGCGGCAAGGTTGTGTTCCCGGCGACGAAGGTCGGACCGACCACGACGATCGCGCTCTTCAGCGATCCAGACGGGAACGTGATCGGCCTTACCGACGGCAACTAGCCGGCCGGGTCGCCGGCCGGGAGGCTATCGAGCACACTGCGCGCGATGAACGAGCCCGCGCCAGCGGATGCCGCGGTGTGGATTCGGTTCGAGTTCACCCGACACGTCCACGCGTACTTACAGGATCAGATCCGGTTCTCGGACACAAAGGCCGGGGTTATCGCGGCCGCGACCGGGATCCTGTTTGGTGCGTTCCGGCAAGTGCCGCTGTCAGCGCAGGAGATGTTCCCTCCGCGCACGGTACCGGCGGGCCTCGAGTTCTTGCTCGTCGCACTCTTTGTCGTGTTCTCGCTGCTGGCCGTTGCGAACGCTTACCAGGTGCTACGACCCCGCTTGCCGGAGCGGCACCTGGGCGTACATCCACACCATCGGTTGATCGAGTGGATCACGCGACTCATCGATCGTGAGACGCCACCCCCGTTCGAGGGCGATCTGGTGAACTGGGACGCGATCAGCGCCCATGCGACGGCTCCCGCGGGCGCGGCCGCGTACGCGCGTGACGTGCTGGGCAAGACGCCAGGCGAACTTAGTCGGCAGCTTTCCGAGCACTCTGTAGTTCTCGCGATGATTGCCGGTCAGAAGTACCAGCATGTCCGGCTCGCCCTGAACGATCTACTGCTGGCTGCGGCCTGTCTCGTGCTGCTCACGCTGGAGATCGGATTCAGTTCGCCGCCGTGACACCTTCCAAGGAAGCTCCCTAGAGGGGGGAGAGTCTCAACTGGCGGCGCGAGGTGTTACCGAAAGGGCCCCTCGACCGACGTTGTGGTAGGAGAAAAGGCGCGGAAGATGGTGACGGCATGACCCCATCCGCGGCGATCAGCCTGCCTATGGCCGAGGATGCTGCGTTCGTGCGCGACGCTGCCTCCGATCCTGCCCGATTCGCGACCCTGTACCGGCTCTACGTCGACGACCTTTACCGCTACCTTCTCTCGCGCTGCGGCGACGAGACAGACGCCGAGGATCTCGTCGCCGAGACGTTTCTCGCCGCGTTCCGCTCCGCCCGCACCTACCGTGGCACAGGCCCGGTGAAGGCCTGGCTCGTCGGCATCGCGCGGCGCAAGGCCGCCGACGCTCACCGTGCCAAGCGAGCGCACCTCGCGCTTGATGCCGCCGTTGCGCTCGCCGATCCGGTCCGCACTGACGACCTCGCGCTGCAACGGGTCGAGCTTGCACGTGTCCTCGCGCTGACCGAGCGGCTTGCTCCAGATCGTGCGGAGGCGTTGCGGCTTCGGTTCTTCGCCGGTCTGGAGTGCGACGAGATCGCGCCACTCTTAGGCCGCAGTGAAGCTGCCGTGAAGATGCTCGTTCACCGCGCGCTCACCGATCTCCGCGAGCTATTGGAGGCGACAACATGACGGACGAGGAACGCTTCGCTAAAGAGGTCAGGGATCTCGCGCTCTCGATCCGCGCCCCCGAAAGCGTGTCGATGGCCATCGACCGGGCGGCGGCCCAGACGGTCGCGCATACGACGTCACGTTTCTCTTTGCGGTCACGGTACGCGGTCGCGGCCGCCGGGATCGTCGCCGCGGCGATGCTCGTTGCATCGCTCGTGGTAGCGACCGTTCCCGCCAGCGCGAGCGACCTGCTCGTCCGCGCGGAGCGGGCGGCTGTAAATGGGAGCACCGCTTTGAACACCTACCGCGGCACAACGAAGGGTGCGAACTGGATGGGACCCGATGGAAAGCGCCTGACCGTCCCGGCGTCGTACGAGCAGAAGATCGCGTTCAGCTCTCCGAACAGTGTGCGGATCGAGACGACGGCGACCGATCCGAGCGGCGCGACGGGGAGGCAGCAGCTCTTCTTCGACGGCAAAGCCGCCTGGGTCTACGTGCCGGACGCGAAGGTGGCGCAGCCGATCGACCCGCGGATGGTCCTCTCGCAGAGCCCGTTCGCTCCTAGCACGCTCGCGGGCGCCATCGAAGGGCTGTCGCAGGCATTCAACGCGAAGCAGCTCGCGGACGACGTCGTGCTCGGCCGTCCGGCGCACGTCCTCGAGCTCACTCCGAAAGACCCCGCGCAGAGCGGCCCGATGGCGAAGATCACGACCTGGCTGGACGCCCAGACGCTGTTGCAGCTGGGAGCCGACGTTCGCGACGCTCAGGGGCAGCTGCTCATGACGTGGCGGTTCGTCGCGCTCGAGCTCAACGTGGAGATCGCGGCAGCGGACTTCACCTTCACGCCCGCAGCGGACGTCCGCATCGGGCAGGTCCTGCCGCCTGGCGCGATCACGGCTATGCGCATGGAGATCTGGCGCCAGCTCGCAGCGCAGTCCGGCTCCCAGCTCTTCCGACCGTTCTGCGGCATCGATGGGCTGGACGAAGGCATGCCGGGGCGCGATGAGCGTGGCGTTGTACACCTGCCCTTCACCGCCAACGGCTCGCCAGTGGTGCTCATGCAGCAAGGCCCGCGGGACGCGTTCCCGGGCGTCAGCGGCGAGAACGTGACGATCGGTGACGTGACCGCGATCTATCGGGTCATCGACGGCGTCCAGCACCTCGACTTTGAGCGTTCTGGGACGCACATCCACATCCAGGGCCCGCAGCCGCTCGGCCGCGAGCCGCTCTATCACCTCGCGATGTCGCTCGTGCCCGTGGCGAAGTCCTAGCCGCTAGAGCAGGAGACCCTCGAGCGCGGCGACCACCGCACGCTCGTGGTCGCGCGTGCGGAAATCGTGGAGCGGATGCGGCGATAGGTCGTGCTCCGCGCTGACGCCGCCGCGGCGCGTGTAGAGGACGGGGTAGATGTCGCCGTTCGGATTCTCCTCGAGCGTCGCGGCCACGGCATCGGCCGGACCTGAGTCGAGAAAGCTCTGCAGCGGGAGGATCCCGTCGTCGACGGTCCCGCGCTTGGGATCGCGGATCAATACGCGCGCGAGATACGACTTCTGGTGCCAGAGCTCCGGTGCGTTCGTGACCTCGTCCAACAGATAGGACACGATCTCGGCGCGCGTCACGACCGGCCGCTCGGGGTCGATGCCGAAATGTTTTCGGGCGACCTCGCGAGCGAGGATGCGTCCGTTGTAGCGGTGGCCGTTCACGCCGCCGGAGTTGCTCGGCATTCCGTGCTTGCGAAGCCCGGGCGAGGCCTGATGGATCGTTCCGCCGAAATACACCCTGGGCACCGAGGCACTCTCCCAGAAGGGCGTTTGGGCGGGGAGCTTGTTGCGACCGACCGTCGCAATGCCGAGCTTCGTTAGATCCTGAATGGGGCTCGTGAAGCCTGTCGCCGCGATCACGTCGTCAACTTCGAAGATGAGCTCCGCGGCGCTTTCGGCTTTGCGCGTGTGCACTCGGAACGTGTCGCCGGTTCGTTCGACCCGTTCGATCGACGCATCGAGCACGATCACGCCGCCCGCGAGGACGTGGTCCTCGTATGGCTGGACGTATCGGGCGCGAACTCCGACGAGCGAGCGCGTGTTGATCGAGAGCTTCGCGGGCGACGGAGACGCGAGGACAATCTGCCTCGCCCACTGCAGGAATCCTGTCGCGAGCTCGAAGCCGGAGTTCTCCTTGCCGATGATGAATACGCGCCGCCCGGCGTAAGTCTCCGCCGGACGCGTGGCGGCGTAATGGGGAATGTCCTCGATCCCAGGTATTTGCGGACGCCAGGGCTCGGCCACGCCCACCGCGAAAATCGGGACCTGGCACCGGTACTCGCCGTCGGTCGTCTCGAGCACCCAGCGATCGCCGTCGCGGCGCGTCCCGGTCCACCGGCACCCGTATCGCACCGCGACCCCGGCCCTTTGCGCGAACGCGGCGAGGTTCCGCTCCATTTCCGGGCGTGACGGGTAGTACGAGGTGCCGTCCATCATCGAGCACATCAGTGCGCGGCCCTCCTTCTCGTCGGGGAGCAGGCTGTTCCAGTCGTAGCGCTCGTACTCGCGGGTGCCCCGCTCGAATGGTGCGTACGGCTTGGTCCACGAAAGGAGGCGCTGGAAGAAGGGCCAGCGGCGGAACATGCCGCCGGCGCTTTCGTCGGCCGAGATC
>JALYSZ010000167.1 GCA_030854525.1 Chloroflexota bacterium
CTCGAACATCTTCAGCAAGCTCGAACTCACCGACCGGACGCAGGCGGCGCTCTATCTCCACAACCGCGGCCTCATGGAGAAGGACCCGATCCGCTAGCGCGCGAAACGTCGCGTCTCTCTAGAGTGCTGTCGTGGCCGAGCTCGGGACCGTCGCGATGATCTTTCCGCTCTTCAACGAGCGGCACGCGATCGCCGGGCTAGTCCACCGCGTGCCGCCGGTCATCGCCGAGACGATCGTGGTCGACGACGGATCCGATGACGGCGGGCCTGAGCTCGCGCGCGAGGCCGGCGCGCGGGTCATCTCTCAGGGGCGGCGTCGCGGCGTCGGAGCTGCGATCAGAACTGGCATCGAGGCGGCGCGCGCCAACGGACACGCTGCGGTCGTGGTGCTCGCGGCGAACGGCAAGGACGATCCCGCCGAGGCTTCGCGGCTCATCGACAAGCTCCGCGCCGGATACGACTACGTCCAGGGGTCGCGGTTCCTCAGGGAGGGCGGCGCGAGCGTCCATCTGCCCCGCGGTCGCGGTGTGATGATCCGCGGGTACACCTTCCTGTTCCGCGTTCTCTCTGGTTTTGCCGGCACCGACGTGACGAACGGATATCGCGCGTATCGGCTTTCTCTGCTGGACGATCCGCGCATCCGCATCGACCAAGCCTGGCTCGATCGCTACGAGTTCGAGTACTACGTGCATTGGAAGGCGATCAAGCTCGGCTATCGCGTCGTCGAGGTGGGCGTCTCGAAGACGTATCCGAAGGGCGGGGGGAACTACTCGAAGATCAGACGCGTGCGCGACTGGTGGAGCATCGTCAAACCGACGCTTGTGCTCTGGCTCGGCGTGCGGGACTGAGCGCGCTCAGGTCGACACGAGCGACGGCGATTCCGCTCAGTCCCAGGACCGCGCAGAAGATCGTGAGGGCCATCATCCGATCGACACTCATCGCCGACACGGTGTACTGAAGATACTCGGTCTCGCTAGCGCCGACCGGCCAAAGGAATCGCACGGCGGCGAGGTGCAGAACGGTGAGCGCCGCGACTCGCCAGCCCGACCGCCAAAGAGACGAGGGCGCGAGCTGGCACACGAAGACCGCGAGGGCGGGCACGAGGACGTAGAGGTACCGATCGTCATCGCGACCCCCGACAAGCGCGACCACGAAGGACATCACGAGGTAATACGCCCAGTGGAGCTCGCGGCAAAGGAACGCGAACAAACCACGCGGCCACGCGAACGGAAGCGCGAAGAACATGCCGAGGGTGAGGGGCGCGGCGAGCACGTAGCGCCAAGCGTGCGCATCGATATTCTCGAATACAAAGCGAAGGTTGACGTCAATCTGGTAGCGCTCGGCCCAATTCGTGAACTCGGGTGGCGGCGGGACAACTGGGAACAGGCGCACCGCTAGGTAGACAAGAACGGCCGGCAGGCCGATAGCGAGGCTACGGAGAGTCACGCCGACGGGATCCCGCCGAACGTGCAGGAGCCACAGGAACGGGCCGAGTGCGACGAGGTTCTCTCGCGTGAGCGCCGCAACAACGAGCAGAGCGCCGAACGCTACGAAGCGACCCTCCAGCGCGGACACCATAAGCGCGAGCAGGAGGAGGAAGCCGAGTGTGTCCGGCAGCACTGGGTAATAGAGCGCCCAGCGCAGGCCGAGCGGCAGCACTGCCCACCAGCCGACGGCCAGCAGCGCGAGACCTGGTGAGACGGTGTAGTGCCGCAGCAGCCGGTAGAGGAGCGCTGCGCTGGCGAGGGCGGCCACGAGGTCGAGCAGCAGGAAACCGAGCTTCACGTCGAGACCGGTCGCCGCGACGATCGCGCTTGGAGCGAGACGGAACGACCACGGAGGGACGACCGTCACGCTGTGATCCCCGCGAAGTGCCTGGGTCAGCCACGCGTACACGCGACCATCGAATCCCAGGCCCTCGTTGAACGCTATACGCGGCGTGAACGGCGCGAGCACCACGAAGGCGAGACCGGCGATGGCCACCGCCAGCGCCGGTCCCGCGATCGGCTCATTCGCGATGACGAAATGGCGGAAGCGAAGAATCGGCTCGCGGAAGGGCGGCATGCGGACGCGCCAACTGCGTGGATCGCGCACTCGCGGACGGAGCCGCAAACCAATAGCGCCGAGCGCGGCCGCAGCCCCGAGGAAAAAGAGAGGGTCTTTCAGTGGCCCCGATCGATATTCGGCGGTGACGAAGTGCTGGCCCGCCGGAAGGGCGAACGCGACGTAGCTCGGAGACACCATGAAGGTGGCCACCTCCTGGCCGTCTACGGTGACGTGCCAGTTCGGGTGATACGTCACCTTGAGCACCATCGCCGAGTCGTCGGGGCAGCTTGCGAGCACGTCGAAGCGGCTTGGCTGGGCGCGCTCGTAGGAGATCGTCGGCCGCGAGCAGTCCGCGAGCGGCGCGACGACCTCGGTGGAAGAATTCTGTCGGTAGAGGTAGCGCTCGAACTGCCAGCTCGTCGCCATGCCTCCACGAAGCCAGGCTCGCGCCCGCTGGAAGAGACCGAACTGACTCGTGAAGGTCTCGCTCCGGGCGACCGCGGCGTACTCGGCGTAGCCGCCGCCCGGCGCGTGATACAGGACGTATTTGGGTGTCGAAATGATCGGCACGACGCCGGGGGCGAGCGCGACCGACGGCGGCGCGATGACGTACTCGACGTCGAAGAGTCGGTACTCGGCGGGATCGTGATCGTTAAAGTCGAAGAGCAGGTCCGAGTTGAGCGATGCGCCGCGGTACGGGGGCGCGACGGCATCGACGCGCTCGAAGGCGAGCATGTTGTAGAGGCGGACGGAGCGGAACGGGATCCCGAAGTCGAGAGTATCGCCCCAGTTGCTGCGCAGCCCGGCGTAGGCGCGGCCTGGCGGCAGGGCCTTGAGCGCGCCGAGTACGGTCTTTGCGTCCGTGTCCGAGTCGATAGCCGCCTGGCTCGCGCGCATCCAGGCGGTGTTGGCCGCGTAGTACGACCAGCGCTCGACAAGCACGGGCACAAACAGGATCGCCGTCGCGGCCACGACCGCGGCGAGGCGCCGCAGCGACACCTCCGCGCGCGCCACCATCCAGAGGTACGCGCCCCCGGCGCCGATGAGGAGAATCGCGAAGAGGTCGACGCCTCCGATGAAGCGGTGGAAGAGCAGGCCGTCGTGTAGCGGCAGAAGGTCCGCGACGGGGCCGAGGGTGGGCCTGCCGAAGTAGAGCACGAGCCAGAGCACAAACAGAACGAGGGTGAGGACGTGGACCGGCGCGCGACGGACGAGGGTCGCGATTATTCCCGCCGCGAGAAGCGCGGTGAGCACAGGAAGACGCCCGTGGTCGAGAAGGTCCCCGGACACGAGCCAACCCAAGATGGTCGGCGCACCAAAGGAGTCGTACTTCGCGCGATCGAGGTACGGGCTCACATTCAGGTACCCGGCCTGCGCGAAGAATGGGATCCACATGAATGCGCCGATCACGCCAGCGACAGCGCCGACGGCGCCGAAGCGCAGGATGCGGCCGAGGGCGTTCGCGCGCGTCAGCCCGAACACCAGGAGCACCACTGCGGTGATCGCGGTCATGTACGCGTAGATGAGATGCGAGAGAGCGAGAGCCGCGCACACCAAAGCGGCGGTGATGACACCCCTGCCCCGGGTAGCGACGCCATGGAGCGCCGCGAGCGCAAGGAAGGAGAGGTGCATCCCGAAGATCTGCGTGTAGACGCCAAGGCCGCGCCAAACGTAACTGTCGTACTCGAAGCCGTAGCGATGGCTTCCCGAGAGCTGCGAGCCCGCAGCGGCTCCGATCGCGGCGGCGACGTCGGAGAAGCCCAGCCGCCGCATCGACCAGAACACGGTCAGCGGGAAGCCGACCAGAAGGAAATACCGGACGACATCGAAGAGAGCCCGCAGCGAGATGAGACCGAAGGTCAGCCTCCCAAGCCCGACGATCAGCAGATGTGGGAGGTTCTGGTAGTAGAGGAACTGCGGGAAGCCGAGCTCAACCTGCGGGACCCAGAAGTCGAGTGGGTCCTGCCCGCTCGCCCACGCCTCGGACGCCTGCTGGATGAAGAGAACGTGCTCGGCATCGTCATTTACGTTCGGGAGCTCATACGCGACCTCGGGAAGCAGTGCGATCGCGTTTAAGAGCATCGGAAGCGCGACGATGAGAACGAGAGCGATCCGGCGAAGATGTGGGAGGTCTAGCTGGGACGCGACCTGATCACCTCGTCGGCGTGGGACTCGACTGTCGGTTCGGGCTCGCGCTCGGACTCGGCGCGACCAGCTTGGGATCGAGCCGCTGGGCGGTCGCAAGCTCGGCCTGCGCCTCGGCGGTCTGCCCGAGCTGGCGGAAGAGCAGTCCGAGGTTGAAGTGGGCGGCCGCGTTGTTCGGGTTCACGCTGATGACCTGCTTGTAGAGCACGACGGCGTCGGCGGCCACCCCGACGTTGGTCCGCACGATCGCGAGGTTGAAGAGGGCGCTCTCCATCTTCGGGTCCAGCTCCAGCGCCAAGCGGTAGTAGGACTCAGCCGCGACGAGCCGATTCTGGCGCTGCGCGATCTCGCCGAGGTTGTAGTAGGCGAACTGGTTCTTGGAGTCCTTTGAGAGCGTGATGAAGTACGCGGCGACGGCCTCGTCAAGCTTCCCCGCGGCGTGGGCTTGGAGGCCGCGGTTCAGCGCGTCGGCGGCGGTCTCGTTCGAGCTGCCCCCCGACCCGGCTGCGCCGCATGCCGCGGAAACGGTGGCCAGGCCCATAAGGCAGGCGAGGAACAGTTTTTTCAACGGTGCCGATGTTAGCGGCCGGTCCTACGTCCAACCTCGGACTTTCGGGGGAAACGGCTTATTGGATACCATCGCGCTCCCCGAGAATCATGCCGCGGGCGGCGCGAGGCCCTGACCTAGGGGTGCGGGCTCGGCGAGGGACCCGCTTTGGGCTGCGTGAGCTCCTTCGCGGCGGCGTCGCCGACCTGCGCGTACAACTGCGTCGCGCGGCTGACGATCGCGTCGAACTCCGGCGCGAGGAGAACACCTGCGTCGTTCGCGAATGTCTGACCCTCGAGCGCGGCGTTTGTCGCCCGCGCGTACGCGTCCGCGTCGGCCGACGACATCGCGAGCGCACTCGCCACCGCCGTAAGGGCGTTCCGACGCACCGTTCGCAGATCGACGAGCGCTTTCTGTGTGATCGCATCTGCCTCCGTCTTGGTGACTGGCAGCACGAGGTCGTTTAGCTTCAACAGCTGATCGCGCGCGGACACCCAGGCGCGTTGCAGGTCGTGCTCGACGGCGACCCGTTGTGTCGCGACAGCGCTTGGCCCAGCGACGACAATCTGGTTGAGCGAGATCGGCGCCGGTCGCGTCCGCACGATCTCGCGGTCAACCTGGATTGCCTGCGCGACCGCTGAGGTCGACCCGGCCCGTTCGATCGCGAGCACTCGGTCGCGGTTGATCCGCATGCCATCGGCCGGTTCGTGCGCCTCCGTCCCGCGACGAACGAGACCGACCGGCAGGCCCGTCGGGCCACCCTGGCTTTTCCTGAAGTAATAGACATCGCGGAGGACGAGCGTGCCTCCCTCGCCGGAGTCGTCGAGGTGACCGAAGTACGCCTGCCCGTCCAGGAACAGGACCGCGGAGAGCCGCTCGGCCCCCAAAAGGGGAAGGGAGCGCGCGTCGATATTCGCGGATACGAAGACCCCGAGGGCCAAAGGGGCCACGATCCAGGGAAGCGCCCAGCGCAACCAACGACCGGCGATCCGGACTCGGTCGCGCTCCGGGTCGTAGAGGCTCATCGGCTGTCCTGACGCATGAACTGCGCGATCGGGGACACGTCCCTCAGATCCTCCACGAAGAGGATCGCGGATTTCGGGACCAGCATCCGCGACGACGGCTCGTGTAGTTCGCGCCCGCGGCGGACGATCTTGGTGTCGGGCGCCGCGTTCGGATCCGCGGACTGCGTCTGCTGCAGGTAGTAGACGTCCTCGATCTTCGCGTACGCGCCGATCCGGTCGTAAAAGCGACCGAAGTAGGTCTGGCCGTTCGCCAAGAAGACGGCCTGATATTGCGCTCTGCCGAGCGCCGGCACGGTGAAGTCCCACCACTGGGTCAAGAGCACCGCGGCCAGAAATACGACGAGCGATGTCCCAACGTTCCGGAGCAGCTGCCGGTTCACGGCCACCCAGCGCGCCGCACGGCGATAGGCGAGTCCGAGCGTCGTCAGCGGGTTGGGCTCGGGCTCGCCGTCCGGCTCGGCGATACGCTGGGCGCTGTGGTCGGCGGGAGGGTCTGCGGCGGCGGCGTCGCGGCCGGAAGCTGCCCGGATTTGAACTTTCGGATCGCGGCGACGATGTCACTGTCATCGCGCAGGTTCTCGATGAACAGGATCTGTTGTCGCGGGATGATCATCGGCTCCCTCGGTCCCTGCGGCTCGGAGCCACGCTTGATCAGCTGCGTCCCGGACTGGTCGGACGCGGACAGGTAGAAGACCTCCGACAGCAGGAACCACGCATCACCTTGCTCCTGGAGCTTCCCGAAATACGTCGATCCGTTGGTCAAGAAGACCGCCTGGTACGCGCTCCGGTCGATGGCCTCCGCGGCGCTCGGGGCGAAGAGGGTCGAGATGCCGGCACGGAAGAGCTGCGTGCGTGCGATGAGAACGAGGACGACGATCGCGATCAGGACAATGAGAAAGACGAAGATCCGCCGGAGCGCACTGATCGGAACGACGATCGCGTTCTCGTGCACCGGCGCTCCAGCCTAGCGGAACGCGATGACGGTGTAGGTGCCTGCGAGCGGGGTGCAGGTGCCCTGGGTGGCGTTATTGAAGGTGATGGCGAGGGTGTTCGCGGCCGAGACCCGCGCCGCGCTCATCGGGCACCCTGCGGTCTGGCCCGGCGGGTTGACGATCACCTTGTCGCCGACGGCGAGGCCGCTGTATCCGGCGGGGGCGAACGTCTGCTCGGCAGACGTGGACTGGCCGAGCGCGGTCGGCGTGATCGCCGCGGAGTACGTCTTCACGAGCGTGTAGGGGGTGCCTGTGCTGCCGACCTGGATGCCGCCCGTCGCCGTGGTTTGGCCGGTCACGTTCAGCGTTCCCGCGACGGCCGTGTTTCCGGTCGCAGCCGTGACCGTGAACTTGCCCGAGTTCACGTTGACGTCACCCGTCACGGCGAGCGTGCTGGAGAGCGTCGTCGCACCGGTGACACCGAGAGTGCTGGAAAGGGTGGTCGCGCCAGTGACGCCGAGGGTGCTCGAGAGCGTCGTGGCTCCGGTCACGCCGAGGGTGCCCGCGATCGTCGTGTTGCCGGTCGCGGCGGTGACGACGAACTTGTTGGTGTTCACCGCGAGGTCACCGGTGACACCGAGGGTGCTCGAGAAGGTCGCGGCGCCGGTGACGCCGAGGGTGCTCGAGAGCGTCGTCGCCCCCGTCACGCCGAGCGTTCCGGCGACGGTGGTGTTGCCGGTCGCGGCTGTCACGACGAACTTGTTGGTGTTCACCGCGAGGTCACCGGTGACACCGACGGTGCTCGCGAACGTCGCGGCGCCGGTCACACCGAGGGTGCTCGAGAGCGTCGTCGCTCCGGTCACGCCGAGGGTGCCGGCGACCGTGGTGTTGCCCGTGGCCGCGGTCACGACGAACTTGTTCGTGTTCACCGAAAGGTTCCCGGTGACGCCAAGGGTGCTCGAGAGCGTCGTCGCTCCGGTCACGCTGAGCGTACCTGCGACGGTCGCGTCGCCGGCCTGGTTGATCGTGAACTTCGGCGTGCCGTTCATGTTGAGCGAGAGGAGATCGCCGCTGTACGCGGCTGCGGTATTCACGTAAATGCCAGTCCCCTGGGTGCCCAGCGTGACCGCGACGGCCTTGCCGGTGGTCAGCTGGGTCGCGTTCACGTTCAAGACCTTGCCACTCAGCTGCGTGCTCGAGAAGTTCACGAGGTTCGCGGTCGCGCCGCCGGCGCCGTGCGCCTCGACATTCAGAATGTTCCCCGTGAACGACTGCGCCCGGACATTCACCGCACCGATGGAGTAGCCGGCGACCGAATCGGTCGTGCCCGAGTAAAGGGTGCCGAGTGAGACGTCGATCGCCTTGCCGGTCGTGAGGCTCTGCGCGCTGATGCCGAGCACGGTCCCCGCTGTCGTCTGGTCCGCGGTCAGGGCCACGAGTGTTCCCGTGAAGTTGCCGGTGCTCGAGAACGTGTTCGCACCTGCGTTGGAGTTCGACGCCCCACCGTAGAAGAACCCGGAGCCGCTGCCCGTGGAGAAGGTAGAGGTGCCGGTGCTCACGTCGAGCGCCCGCCCCGTCGTGAGGCCGTTGCCGGTCGTGATCGTCGAGGCGGTCCCGGTCGTCGTCGCGTTGTTCAGCGTCGTCGTGCCGGTGAAGGTCGTGTTGCCGCTCAAGGTCTTGTCGCCCGCGATCGTCTCGGTGCCGGTCGTGTGCACGAAGCCGGCGCCGTCGATCACGATCTTCCCACCGGCGTTGCTGACGGCGAAGCCGTTGATGAAGTTCACGTTCGTCTGCGTTCCGACCGATACGCCATTCTGTTCGAACGTGTGGCCCGTTCCAGCCGCGCCAGTCGCGCCCGTCGCGCCCGTCGCGCCCGTCGCGCCGGTGGCGCCCGTGGCTCCGGTGGCGCCAGTCACACCCTGCGCACCCGTGGGACCGGTGACGCCCTGAATACCCTGAGCTCCGGTCGGGCCGGTGGCGCCGGTCGCACCGGTCGCACCTGTTGCGCCCGTCGCACTTGCGGTACCAGGCGCACCGGTGGCGCCGGTCACACCGGTCACACCCTGAATACCCTGAGCTCCGGTCGGGCCGGTGGCCCCGGTGGGACCCTGCGGACCTGTCGGACCGATCGCGCCGGTTGGACCCTGGGCCCCGGTGGGCCCGGTCACACCCGTTGCCCCGGTCGCGCCGGTTGGACCCGTCGCGCCAGTTGCACCGGTCGCGCCGGTCGCGCCTTGGATCCCACCAGGGCTCACGGCCGCACCGGTTGTGACCGTTGCGGCGGGGGCGGCGTTGCCGCTGTAGCCGAGGTTGGTGAGCACGACGACGGTCGCGCTGGTGATCGAGCTCACGGTGTAATAGCCGCCGCCGTTGACGTAGAGGTACTGGCCTGTGGCCATCCAGGCGGTGCTCGCGACGGTGACGCTCACCGTCGCGCTCACCGCGGGCTGGGTGTAGTTCGCGGTCGTCGTGGTGAATGCATTCTTGCCGATCGCACCGGTCGCACCCGTCGGGCCAGTTGCACCAGTCGCGCCCGTGACGCCTGTTGCGCCGGTCGCACCGGTGGCGCCGGTTGCGCCGGTCGCACCGGTCGGACCCTGAGGACCGGTGGGGCCGATCGGACCGATCGGGCCGGTGGGGCCAGCTGCACCGGTCGCACCGGTCGCACCGGTCGCACCGGTCGCACCCGTTGCCCCGATCGCGCCGGTTGGACCCTGGGCCCCGGTGGGCCCGGTCACACCCTGAATACCCTGAGCGCCGGTCGCACCGGTAGCACCCTGCGCGCCCGTGGGACCGGTGACGCCCTGAATACCCTGCGCTC
>JALYSZ010000191.1 GCA_030854525.1 Chloroflexota bacterium
CACCTGAACCGCGAAAAGTCCGGCTCGCTTCGCGAGCCAGGATGACTTTTCGCGGAACCTCGAATCGTTGCGGTTCCGGCCACCGCCGGCCAAGCCGGCAGTGGCAGCGACTCTCAACGCGTGCCGATCTCCATTCCGAACAAACGCGGCAAAGCAGCGCCAACCCGCGCGGGTAGCGGTGGTCGCCGGTTTTCTTCGTCCGCCCGCTCGCAGGCGAGGATTGCCGACCGCACGAGCGCGCCGCCGAGATGCTTGAGCGGCTCGGGAGGCAGGGACGCCACCCGGCGCGAGGCGAGCGGCAGTGCCGTCCACTCGTTCTCGTGGTGCAGCGTGAGCGACGCGAGGATCTGACCGCCGAGCCAGCTCGGGCCGACGCCGTGGCCGGAGTACCCGACGCCGTAGTGGATCCGCTTGCCCTTCACGGTCCCGAAAAACGGGAGGTGATCGGCGGAGACATCGATCGGCCCTCCCCACGCGCGCTCGATCCGCGCATCGGCGAGCCCCGGCAAGAGGCGACGAAGACCGCGTTCCGCTCGCGCCGCGCTCGCGTCGTCTGCGGTGAAGCGCCCGTCCACCCGACCGCGAAATCCGATCGGGCCCGAGCCACTGCCCATTAGCACGCGTCCATCCGGGGTCGTACGAAAGTAGTGCAAGAACATGCGCCCGTCGTAGACCGCCTCGCCGCCGGTCCAGCCGATCTGCTCCAGCAGCTCCGGGACAGGCTCTGTGAGGACGACGTACGAGCCGAAGTTCGTCACGTGGCGCGCAACCGGCCGCCACCCGGTCGCGGCGGCGTTGATCGCGACGACGACCTCCGGCGCACGAACGCTGCCGCGCGGCGTCGCGATACGTCCGGCGCGTATGCGCAGCGCAGGCGTGTGCTCGTACAGCTCGACGCCTGCGTCCACGGCCGCGCGGCGCAGTGCGTGCACGAGCCGTGCCGGTTGCACGGTCGCGCCGTCCGGGAAGTAGACACCGCGGCGGAAGACCGGCGAGCGGATTCGCTCGGCGACGCCGTTCGCGTCCAGGGGCACCGCTTGCTCGGCTGCACCCACTTCGGCGGCAGCGGCGACCGCGCGGTCGACGACATCGTCCTGCGCCGGCGCCGCCGAGACCATCAGCATCCCGGACTCGCGCAGCCAAACGTCCTCCCCGCGCGACTCGCAGAACGCCCGCACAGCCGGCACGATCCGCTCCGCTGCACGTGCGAGCTGCACCGCACTCTCCCGTCCGAGAAGTGGCAGCTGATGGGCGAGCCCGGCCCAGTAGCCGTGCAGGAACCCACCGTTGCGCCCGCTCGGTCCCGCGCCGCACGTCTCGGCCTCGACGAGGACGACCCGCAGCGAAGGTTCGCGCTCCCTCAACGCGAGCGCAGTCCAGAGACCCGTGTAGCCTCCCCCGACAACGCAGACGTCGGAAACAACGTCGCCTTCCAAGGGAGGCATTGCTTCATCGGAGCCGACCTCGTCCAGCCACCAAGGCGGCAGCCGAGGCGAAACCGTCGGCAGGGTCAGGCGCGCCTCGCCCGACGATTCTGGATGAGGACGTTCGCAATCATCGTCGCGATCGCGACGATGAAGATCGTTGTTCCGATCACGTTTACCTGCGGAGGCGCCCCGACTCTCGCGGCCCCCCAAACGAAGAGCGGGAAGGTCACTTCGGAGCCCGAGTTGAACAGGGTCACCGTGAAGTCGTCGATCGAGAGCGCGAACGAAAGCAGGAACGCGGCCATAATCGCCGGCGCGATGAGCGGCAAGGTGACCTTGCGAAAGGTAACCCACTCGTTCGCCCCGAGGTCCATCGCAGCTTCCTCGAGGTGGCGGTCGAAGCCGATGAGCCGCGCCTTCACGGTGACAACGACGTAGCTGATGCAGAACATCACGTGCGCGATGAGAATCGTTGTGAAGCCAAGTGCGAAGTTGACGTTGATGAACAGGGTGAGCAGCGACGCCCCGAGCACGATCTCGGGCGTCGACATCGGCAGAAAGATGAAGAGATTGGTGACACCCCGGCCGCGGAATCCGTACCGGACGAGTGCGAGGGCGATCAGCGTCCCCAGCGCGGTTGCAATTACGCTGGCGAGCAATGCGACCTCAAGGGAGAGGACCATCGCCGATCGCAAGCCCGGGACTGCGTCCCAGTGTTTCCAGTTGTCCCAGGTGAAGCCTCTCCAGACGTAGTTGAAGCGGCCTGCGGGATGGTTGAACGAGAACGCCACGACAATCGCGATCGGTAGGAGCAGGTAGACGAACGCAAGCATCGAGTAGGCCGTGAGGGCGTGATGGCGGGCGAACAGCCACGCACGGCTCGCGGCTCCCGGTCCCGAGCGAGGGTACGCCACTGACTCCACGACGCTCATCCCGTCAGCTTCTCCGTTCCGACAGCGCGTGCGTACGCGAGCACGGCGACGAGAATTGCGGCCATCAGGACGAACGACATCGCTGCTGCCGACGAGTAGTCGATGAGCTCGAGGTACTTGGACTGGATGACGTTGCCGATCATGTGCTGCCTCGGTGAGCCCAGCAGCTGCGCGTTGATGAAATCCCCAGCGGCCGGGATGAACGTCAGCAACGTGCCCGCGATGACACCCGGCAAGGACAGCGGCAGTGTCACCCGCAGGAACGCTTTCCAGCGGCTCGCATAAAGATCCTGCGCCGCCTCGATCAGGCGCTTGTCGATCTGCTCGAGCGAGACGTAGATCGGCAACGCCATGAACGGGAGGAAGTTGTAAGTGATCCCGGCGACGACCGCAGTCGACGTCGCGAGCAGTCGACCGTCAGCGCCGAGCAAGTGGAGGTCGCGAAGCGTGTTGGCCACGAGGCCGTGGTCGGCGAGGATCGTTTGCCAGGCCAGCGTACGGATCAGGTAGGTGACGAAGAATGGCGCGACGATGAAGAGCAGCAGCAGGTTCTTCCAGCGTCCCCCGCGAAACGCGATCCAGTACGCAAGCGGATAACTGAAGAGCAGCGACGCGAGCGTGGCGATGCCTGCGTACTCGAAGGAGCGGACGAATTGCCCTCGGTATCTCCTGATCACATCCCAGTAGTTCCCCCAGGCCCAGTCGAAGGAGTAGCCCACGTCGAAGCTCCCTGACCGGAGCGACCAGTACACGAGGAACCCAAGCGGAACAAGGAAGAAGACCGCGAGCCAGGCAAGGCCTGGCGCGAGAAGCAAGTAGGGCGTCAGGCCGCGGTGGCGATGAAGGAACCCCATGCTACGCGGAGATGAGGTTCTGCCAAGCCTCCAGGTATTTCTGATTGTTCAGCGCTTTGGTGTCGAAGACGTGCACCTTCGAGAGCATCTCCTTCGTCGGAAAGATGAGCGGATTGTTCGCGTCCTTCGGATCGGTCTTCGCGAGCACTGCCTTCGCTCCGATGACCGGGCAGATGTACTGGATTCCTGCATAGAGCCGTGCGGCGACCTTTGGGTCGTAGATGTAGTTCATGAAGACCGAGGCGGTGTACACGTCGCCGCCTTTGGGGATCATCATGTTGTCGGTCCAGATGTCGGTTCCGGCCTCCGGGACGTTCCAGTGCAGATTCTTGTTGTCGGCAATAAGCTGGATGAAGTCTCCGGACCACCCGACTGCCGCGGCGAGGTCGCCCTTCGCGAGGGGACCCGAGTAATCGTTCCCGGTGAACTGGCGGATTTGGCCGGAGTCGGCCGCCTTCTTGATCCGTGAAAACGCGCGGTCGAACACCTGGTCTGTCACGTTCGTCGGGTCGTCGCCGTTGGCCAGGATAACGGGCGTCATGGAGTCAGCCATCTCGGTGAGCATCGTCACCTTGCCCTTGAGCTTGCGATCATCGAGTAGCTGGTCGATAGACAGCACCGGATCGGTCAGCTTGTCGTTAAAGCCGATCCCCGTGATCCCGGAGGCCCATGGCAGGCTGTAGTCCCGGTTCGGGTCGAAACTCGGGTGCTGAAGGGCTGCCTCTAGGTTCTTGATGTTGGGGATGGCACTCCTGTCCAGCTTCTCGACCCAGCCCTTCTTGATCACCAGTCCGGGGAATCGCGAGTTGTCGGTGAGCACTATCAGGTCGCGGTCGATCGACTGGCCGCGCGACAACGGGCCCTGGATCTTTCCGAAGTACGACGCGTTGTCGTTGATGTCCTCGACGTATTTGACATGGACGCTGTAGCGCTTCTCGAAATTCACGAGCGTTGGTCGCTTCTTCGTCTTCGGGTCGACGTCGATATAGAGGGTCCAGTTCGAGAACCGCAGCGTCTTCGCGAGCTGCCGGTTCGCCGCCGAATTCCCGCCAGCGGACTTCGTCTTCCCTCCGCAAGCCGCGAGCACGCCGGGAACCGTGAGGAAGACGCCGCCCGCGGCCGCCCGCTCGAGTAGTTGACGTCGGGTCAGGACATCGGTCATTCGGATCCTTCCATTGAGTCGACGACAAACGTGGAGTCGGGGCTCCAGCTGAGAGTGAGACGCTGACCTGCCGCGACGCCGTTCAATCCAGGCGACGCATTCTGCTGGTAGACGGTGAGCCGGCCGCAATCCGTATCCACGATGTACTGAGTCGCCACGCCGACGTAGGCCTGCTCGACGACCGTGCCCTCGAGGGCGTTCGTCTGGCCTTGCCCAAGCTCGATCTTCTCCGGCCTGATCCCGACGGCGACCTCCCCGGTGCGGCCGGCGAGGGCTTCCGGCTTCACGCGAACCTCCGGCCCACGGCGGAGCTTCACCGTGTCGGCGCCGCTTACCGTGCCGGGGATTAGGTTGGACGCCCCGAGGAAGCCCGCGACGAAGGCCGACGAGGGCGTTTCGTACAGCTCGGTCGGGGTGCCGAGCTGCTCGATCCGGCCGCGGTTCATGACCGCGATCTGGTCGGCCATCGTCATGGCCTCTTCCTGGTCGTGGGTGACGTGGACGAAGGTGATGCCGATGTCGTGCTGGATCCCCTTCAGCTCGAGCTGCATCTGCTTGCGCAGCTTCAGATCGAGGGCGCCGAGCGGCTCGTCGAGCAGCAGCACCTGGGGCTTGTTCACCAGCGCGCGGGCGAGCGCAACGCGCTGTTGCTGTCCGCCGGAGAGCTGGCGCGGCTTGCGCTTCTCCATCCCCTCGAGGCCCACGATGCGCAGCATCTCGGCGACGCGCCCTTTCAGCGTGTCGCCACGCACGGCGCGGCGGCGGAGGCCGAAAGCGACGTTCTCGAACACCGAGAGATGAGGGAAGAGCGCGTAGGACTGGAAGACCGTGTTCACGTCGCGCTTGTACGCCGGCAAGCCGCTGACCTCGTCGTCCCCGAGGTAGATGCGGCCCTCGGTCGGCTGCTCGAAGCCGCCGATCATCCGCAGCGTCGTCGTCTTGCCGCAGCCGGACGGGCCGAGCAGCGCGAAGAAGCTGCCACGCTCGATCTCAAGGCTGAGCCGGTCGACGGCGACGACGTCGTCGAAGCGCTTGGTGACCTCGTCGAGCCGGATGTCCGCGGGGGCCGTAGCCGCCGCCGCAGGGACCTCGCGCTCGCCGGCGACCGTCATCGGCGCAGACGCGTCCAGGCCTCGGCGAGGACGTCGCCGAGGATCGAGGCGATCTGGTCGGCCATCGTCATGGCCTCTTCCTGGTCGTGGGTGACGTGGACGAAGGTGATGCCGATGTCGTGCTGGATCCCCTTCAGCTCGAGCT
>JALYSZ010000307.1 GCA_030854525.1 Chloroflexota bacterium
CATATAGGTGTAGAAGGGGACCAGATGAAAGAGGGTCTCCCAAGAACCCAATGGGGAGAGACCGATCGGCGAGCTAATCCTCGCGCGCAACCGGAGATCGCGATCGAGGCGACCTCCTCGTGCGTAACCAATGAGAGTCTTGAGATCGTGAGCCACGTCACGGCCGGGCTCCCCCTCGTCTCCCAGCCGCTGGGCCTCATCGGCACAAGCTTCCGCGATCGCGAGACTTCCTCCGTGCGATTCGGCCACAGCGAGCCACACACCATCCTGAAGCCGTCGGGAACGGAAATGCCGGCCAGTCGGGATATCGCGTCGCTTCCAAATTACGTCCGGATAAAAGGCCAAGATCCGATGGGCCCAATGCTTGTACCGTCGAACCGCTCGTTGAAAAACAAACTCGTAGATCTCGAAGAGAAACCGGTGATGTTCGGCTTCGGCGTGAGGCGGCTCCGTTCGGTCGGTGCTCGCCAGAATGATGTCGCGAACCCCGATGAGCTCGATAGCTTCTATTGGGTTCGAGCCAAGGTGTCGTAAAAGACCATCCCAATCCCCGTGATCTATACAGATCGAGGCGCGGTATCGCGCCAAAACTGGGTCGGATGGCATAGGTAACGACATGACGAATTGGAGAAGAGCTCTTCCGTAGGCCCCGTCCGTGGCGACGCCGTCCATCACAGTCCGCAGCTCATCGCGGACCGTCTTCCATTCGGATCTAGCGGCGGCCCCAAGTAGTGAGGCAGGTAGATCGTCGAATGGCACAGCCGCCCATAAGTCAACGGCAGGCGGGGGTTCTCCGACCTTGCTCCCCACAGCCGCCGGATGCTAGTCGCCTAGCGTCATCGAGCGAATCGACGCCTACCGCTGCCAGAAATGGTTATCCCGAGAACCCTGGGTTTCGGGGCGGTATCGAAATCGGGCGGCGCTTAAGACGTCCGCCCGACCAGCCGACTTTCCGTCTGAACAGCCCCGAAGGGAGGGACTCAATGCGCCGAATCATCGCAGCGGTCGCGACCCTGGTTGCCCTCGTCCTTGGCGGAGGCGCCGGTTTCAACGGCTACTAACTGACTTTCACGACCTCTAGAGGCGTTTCAAGAGCGCGGGCGAGGGCCGGGAGGCCCTCGCTTTGTGCAGTTATCTCGCCGGCCTAAACGCCCTCCCGTATCCTCGCGCGGTGCGCCTTCCCGACAACAGAAATGAGCTACGCGTTGTCCTAGCAGTTATCAGCGCCGGCGCGCTGATCCTCGTACGGGTAAGTCTCCCCTTCCCGGACGGCATCGATGTGGTCCGGCTGATCTTTTGGACGGGAGTAACACTGGGCGCCGCTTCACTTTCTGTGCGGTTGCCCGCGGGAGTAGTTGCAAACATCACCACAGCCCCGATTCTGGCCGCTGTCTTCGATCCACTCTTGGCGAATCCCTTCGCCGCGTGCTGGATCGGGTTGCTCGGGACGATCGAGCTTAGGGACATTCGTCGCGAGATCCCCTGGTACGGAAGTCTTTACAACAAGTTCTCGAACGTTATTGCGGCTTTCGCTGCGTCGCTCGCGCTCGTCGCTACGCGGCCCGCCTTTTCCCATGACGATCCTCTCGGGACGACGATCGTAATTCTTATCGTCGGCCTGGTTTTCATCGCGACCAACGTCTTTCTGGCGGTTGTGGTCGTCAGTGCCCGTACCACAGCGCCGATCACGCGGATCTGGGCAATGGCGATCAGAGATGCCCTATTCGGTGCGACAGCTCAAGTCTTCATTGGCTGGCTCATGGCCGAGGTCGGCCTGAGGGTGGGTCTTTGGGCGACCCTTCTATTCATGGTTCCGCTTCTCCTCGCGCGCTATTCGTTCACGAAGTACGCCGAGACGCGTAGCCTATTTTTCGGGACAGTGAGTGCGCTCTCGCAGGCGATCGACGCGAAGGACGGGTTCACTCGCGGCCACGCGGATCGCGTATCCCGGATCGCGGGTGCAATCGCGCGAGAGATGGGTCTGTCGGAGCGGCACATCGAAGAGATCGAGCTCGCTGGGATGCTCCATGACATCGGGAAGATCGGTGTCGAGGATCAGATACTCATGAAGCCAACCAGGCTCGATCCACACGAGCAAGAGCTGATGCGCCGCCACCCCATCTACGGCGCCTCGATTCTCGAACCTTCGGAGTCACTCAGGCCGCTCGTGCCACTCGTCCTCCATCACCACGAAAACTACGACGGCAGCGGATATCCGGAGGGACGAAAGGGCGAGGACATCCCGCTCGGCTCCCGGATCATCATCGTCGCCGACGCGTACGAAGCGATGACCTCAGACCGCATCTACCGCAAGGCGATCGGCCATGACCGCGCGATGGAACAGCTGAATCGGTACAAGGGGATCCAGTTCGATCCGAGGATTGTTCGCGCCCTCGCAACGCTCATCGAGAACCGTGGAGCTCAGGCCTTCGAAGTAAGCGAATTGCCACCGATCAACTACGAGACGCTAGCGGAACTTCGCAGACGGCTGGCGCGCGAGCCACTTGCTCGCGATGCCCATGCTGGTTAGCGGGCTTCTAGTCGGCTTCGTCCTTGGCCTCGCGTCTGGCGGCAACTGGCGCAACCTCGCGAGACTCCATCTCACGCTCTGGCCAGCGCTCCTCGCTGGAGTGATCGCGCGAACAGCCGCACCCTTTCTTGGTGGACTGGCACTCACTGCCTCAATCGGAGGGCTCGTGCTCGTCGCTCTCGTGGCGCTTGTGAATCGCACAATGCCGGGCGCTTGGCTCGTAGGGCTCGGTGCGCTCCTCAACACCGTTGTCACGTTTCTGAACGGCGGGATGCCGGTCGATCCGCGGGCGCTCACTTTGTCGGGGAAGGCAGCGCCCTCAGATGGGCTTCACGTCATCCTCGGGTCCGATACACGGCTCCCGTTCTTGGCCGACGTTCTGCCAATTCCTGTGATCAACAACATCTACAGCATCGGTGATGTCGCGCTGGCGATTGGCGGCTTTTGGATGGTCTTTCGCCTCGTAAGGCATCGATGACCATCGACAGGCCGCGGTGACATTCCGCGCCCTTCGCTCCCCGAGTTTCGCCGCGCTCTGGCTCGCGCAAGTTGCAAGCAGATTCGGTGACCCGGTAACCCTAATTGCCCTGGCATATGTCAGTTATGTTCAGACGAGATCCGCGCTGATTACAGCGCTTGCCGTGATGATCGCGACGGTTCCGAACGCATTGTTCGGCATGTTCGGAGGCGCGATCGCAGATGCTGTCGGCCATCGCCGAGCGATGATCGCCTGTGATGTTGGACGGTTTCTGCTGGTCGGTGCCGTTCCGGTCGTGCTTGCTCTGGGCTACCCGCTCCTTGTGGCCTATGTCCTTGTGTTCGCGGCGGCCGCTTGCGGGGCGATATTCAACCCCGCTCGCCTCGCCTTGGTGCCACGAATCGTAGATCCGTCTGACTTGCCTGCGGCGAACTCGCTGATCTATTCCACGGATCGCGCAGTGGAGGTCCTGGGCGCGGTCGCGGCAGGTTTGCTTGTCGCCGCGATCGGTGAGCGCGCTTTCTACGTCGACGCCCTCAGTTTCTTGGCCTCGGGCGTTTTGCTCTGGCGAGTCCAGTTGGATGAGGAGGCTCGTCCTCTCGCGGTCCGATCCCTCGGCCGAGAAACGCTTGAAGGGATTCGGTTTCTTTGGCGACACACTGTTCTTCGTGCGAACACCCTGTTGTCACTCGCATGCCAGTTGTCGATCCCTGTTGTCTCAAGCCTCGCACCATCGCTGGTCTTCCGTAGGTTTGCCGGCGGCGACCCGCAACTTGGAGCTTCGCTCTTCGGAGCAGCGGAGGGTGCGATCGCAGTTGGGGCCCTGGTTGGCGGGGTGTACCTCGGACCCCGGCTTAGTCATCTCGCTAAAGGGCGACTGATCCTCGGCGGTTTTGCAATCTACGGTCTCGTGTTGATAGCCCTCGCGCTCGCACCTACCTTCGAACTCGCCTTGCTGCTCTTCGTGCTAGGCGGCGTGGCAAACGTGGTCTTCTATGTTCCTAACATCACGCTGTCGCAGGAGCTCGCGCCTTCGGGGTTGCGAGCCCGCGTCTTCGGAACGCGGATCGCGCTCCTCAACCTGAGTTGGCTTCCGATAATCGTCCTCAGCGGAGCCCTCGCCGATGTTGTAGGTGTCTCGCTGCTGATCGCGGTCGCGGGCGCCGTTACCCTCGTCAGTGCCGTCATCGGCGCATTCATCCCGA
>JALYSZ010000267.1 GCA_030854525.1 Chloroflexota bacterium
CCGGAGGAGCTGATGAGCGTCAGTGGCGGTCAGCACGCGAACTGAGCGCGCACACCGAGCAGAGGGACTTTGCGCGACTACTCTCTGGCAATGGGAGCCCTGTTCGACAGTACGCGTATAGCCGCCCAACAGGATGTAGAGGAGGCCCCAGAAGATGGCGAGGACACTGATGAGGAAGCCGCTCGCCACCAGCAGCGCCTTGCGAAGCCGGATCTCTTCAGCGTCTGCGGGCTCAGCGCGGATAGTTCCGAAAATCGCAAGGACTCGTTCCACGAGCGAGCGATCTTCGAATGGCGTGGCCCTCGTTGGAGGCGCTGCCGCCTCGTGCGTGCGCATTAGCCGCCCGGAAGTGTCGACCGTGTTGCTAGCCCTGGCAACGAGGGTGTGCCAAACGTCAACGTCTGCGCGTGTCGCACCGACTCAGAAGGTGATGTTGCGGTCCGCCTCCATGACCATCTTTGTGTAGATCGGTGGCGTCATGTACTCGGCCTTGATGCCGGCGAAGTCCGCTTCGGAGACCCCACGGGCCTCGGCGCAGCCCCTTCAGACATAGATCCGTACGCCAGCGGCCACACACGCCGGCAGGAGCTGGGCGAGCGGGGGGACACCGATCCCACGCACCTGCTCGACGACGCCGGGCTTGAGCAGATCGATCGCATCGCCGGCCATCGCGATGCTCGTCTCGATCTGGTTCTTCACCGCGCCGTTGACCGCCATGTGGAAGCCGAGGCTCGCGCGTGTCGGGTCGGTCGGACCGACGAGGGTCGTGATAAGAAGCTTGGACATACGAGTCCTCCCTTTGGTGTGTTCAAGAGGCACAATAGGCAGTGGCGCTCGTCGTTGCCGCAGTCGTCTGCGGTCGAGTCTGGAGGTCGCGAGGTTGGGCGTGCAACAGATCGGGGTCGCCCGCGTCGATCGTGACGAGCTGCGCCGGTACATCGCCGAGAAGTACAGCGAGGTCGCCACAATCCAGAGCTCGGCTTTCACTTTCACACCGGACGTCCCCTTGCCGCGATGCTGGGGTACCCGGCTGGCGCCCTAGACCTTCTCCCCGCCCCGAACATCGAGTCCTTCGCCGGTACCGGCAACCCGTTCCTGTTCGGCGATCTTCGTGCGGGCGAGCGCGTCGTCGACATCGGCTGCGGCGCTGGCCTCGACAACGCTCATCGCCGCTCAGCAGGTCGGACCCGCCGGGGGCGTCATCGCGGTGGACATGACCGCCGAGATGCGCGCGAAGACTCAGGCCGGCGCGAGCGCGATGGGCCTTACGAACGTCGAGGTCCGCGAGGGGTTCGCCGAGTCGCTGCCTGTGGCTGACGGCTTCGCCGACGTTGTCATCAGCAATGGCGTGGTCAACCTCTGTCCGGACAAGCGAGCGGTCTTCGCCGAGATGTGGCGTGTGCTGAAGCCGGGCGGACGCATCCAGATCGGGGACTATCCTCGTTCACAAGGAGGTGCCTCAGGACTCCAAGGACGACATCGCCCTCTGGAGCGGCTGAATTGCGGGTGCTCTGCTGGATGCAGAGTGGCGCGCGCTCCTAGAGCAGACCGGCTTCACCGACATCGTCATGTCGAACGAGATCGACGTCTTCTCGGGGAGCAAGCACGAGAGCGACGCGAAGGAGTTCGACACGCGCGGGGTCACCGTCTATGCGCGCAAGCCAGCTTGAGCCCACTGGCACTGGTGCGTCGCAACGCATAACTGAGGGGCGACCCGCGTGGGTGTTCGCACTGCACGCCATGTTCTCTGGCCCCAGAGCGGAAGACGGGGGTCAAGCACGCGGAAGTGATAACAGCTCGGCTCCTTCAGGACGAGCGCGGATGGCTCCGGCTGGCCGGCTGAGTTAGGGGGCGCCGGCGGCTGGGCGACGTTGGAACAGCGGACTGGTTCGACCTCCGAGTTCCTTGTCGAGCAGCAGGGCCCCCCCAGGGACCGCTTTCGTCGGTGCAAGCGCGTTCAGGTGGTCGAGTGCTTCGCGGGTGTCCTTGCTTAGACGCATGCGCGGACGCTCCGCAGGAGTTTCGCGCGTACCCCACCGATACATGTAATAGCTGTCCATCGACGCAGTGTTCGTGTTAGCAGCAGGCCTCGGACGAACCGCCGACTGTGATCACTTCGGAGCGGAAGACGGGACTCTATGACCCCGATGTTGAAACAACTCGGCTGGTCCGGGACGAGCGCGGATGGCTCCGGCTGGCGGGTTAAGAGGAGCAAGGATCGCCGGCCTCCGGGCCCCGCGATGAGACAGATCGCGAGCGCAAGAACGGCGGGACGAGCGATATCCTCAGATCCGGGGCCACACGTCGTCCACTACGGAGAACGGCAATAGCGTTTCGACGCCGCTGTTGACGTCGTACGCATAAACGCGATCCGTGGGGAGTGTCGGGGCCGGTGCGTTGCAGCTCGGGTACTCGCAACGCTCCTCTCCGGCCCACCAGATGACTGTCGATGACGCCCACATCGGTGCTGAGCGAAGCTTTCCGAGTGTGCTCATCGTGTTCGTCTGCGTGTTGTAGAGCACGACGCACGCGAGACACCCGTCGTCCCAACGCGAGAAGGCGACGAACTTCGCGTCACCGGAAACCACCGGATAATCCCACTGGACTACGGGAAGAATGGTGGTGATGGGCCCCCCATCCCACGAGTTCACGCACGCAGGTGGATTGTCGTAACGGCATCCCCGGAACAACAGGCGCTCTCCCACCCAGACCGGCATCGTGCCGCTCGTCTCGAGAAGGGGCCGTCCATCAAAGGAATAGACGCGCAGGCTCAGGGCGTCAGACCCCTTCGAGGAGCCGGAGATCGTGTCGACTGCGACGAACTTGCTGCCGCTCGCTGAGAACGACACCGCGACTTGGTCGCCAGCGTGCGCGGTGAACCCGCGCGCGGGAATTTCGCCGAAGTACGCCAGCACGCGATCGGTCCCGCCGCTCACGAGGTGAACTGAGTTGCCGGTGCACGTACAACCGTTGGCCGGAAGCGGGTCGGCCGGAGCCAGATAGACGAGCGTCTTGCCGTCGCGACTCCATGCATAGACGATCCCGCCGAATCCCGAATTTGTCTGGCCGGGTGGGCTGACGACTCGCTCGCTGCCAGTCACGAGATCGCGTCGGACGATCTCCGCGCTGGCCGCGCGATCGACCGCGTAGTCGCGGTCTGCCCAGCGTCGCAGGGCGCGCCGACCCCCAAAACCGATCCGAGTCAGCGGCTCTTAGGTTGTGCTGCCCCAGGGGCCGCCCTCTCGTATACGCGCGAACCGAGTGAGTACTCGCCGGCAATCGCGGCTCCCCGGATGCTCGAGACGCGGCGCGGCCTCGGCTTGCGAGGAGGCCTAGAAGGTCAGACTCACCTGCCCGACAACGGTCGCCGCGTACGTGATGCAGCGTCGGAAGATGAAGACGCGGTGGTGCGTGAGCGTCGCCACGAACGAACCGCCGCTCCCCGGCACGGGCTCGCCGTTTACGAGGAGGGTGCTGAAGGCCCCGACGACGCTGTAGACCTGCTTGCGGCAGCCGTCATCTTGCGAGAGGAACGAGATGGCGCCGCCTGGGTTGAACGTTCCGTAGACGTTCGTCGATTTGCCGTCCAGCGACGTCTTGAGCGTGAAGTAGGAGCCGGCCGTGATCGCGGCCGTGCCGCCGATGCTCGATGGCAGGGGCGTGTGGTTCACGACCGCAAGCCATGTGCCGGACAGGGCGCCTCCGGCCGTCCCTGTGAATACGCCTGTCGTGCTCGTGGCGGCAATCTCGAAACCAGCCACGGCGTCGTTGTAGGTGGTAAGGGTAGTGGCCTGCGCGACTGCGGAGAACGCGAGCGTCAGGGCGAGCGTCGCGATCAGAATGAGGCGCCTCACGGTGACCCCCCTTTTTCCCGAGTGAGACCAGAAGTGAATGCCAACCGCGCTGCCCTGTCAAGCAAACGCCCTGGTCAGCATGCGTGCGGATCCGCATGGCGCGCGATCGTGACCGATGAAGAAAAGAAGCGAGCGAGAAGGCCGGACACAAGGTCCGCTCACAGAACAAGGTCGTCGTCACCGATGCCGAGGACAAGCCCGGCGGCGCGGCGAAGATCTATCGCGCCATCGCGGACCAGGAACTGAACGTCAACTTCACGTACCTCACTCGATCATTGGCGTCGCCGGCTCCGGGACGTCGAGCTGGTGGAGGTGGCCCGCTCCGAGAGTCACGCCGATCTTGATGTCGGGCCAGCGCGAGAGCAGACGCGCTGGGTCGTTGCTTCCGCCAGTCCTGGGGCGTAAAGCGAGCAACGTCGCCT
>JALYSZ010000273.1 GCA_030854525.1 Chloroflexota bacterium
CCTAGAAGCAGACCGATGGGACCAGCGTGCAACATCCCGAGGCCCAACTGTGTCCCAACTTGCGCGGCGCTCTGAGTCACCCTCGCGCGAGCGATATCGCCAAAGGACTTCAGTCTGACCGCCCAGCTCCCCAGGATTTGGATGGCGCCGACTCCGACGAGACTGACCGGCAACAGCAACAGGTATCTCTCTGGTACGTGGGCATTCATTAGGTCGACAAGAGCGCCACCGAACACGATTACGCCGATGGCAGTGACCGAGCCAGTAACTGCTAGGAGGCCAAAGCACAGCAATACCAGCCGGCGCGCGGTGTCGTCATCGTTCGGAAGCGGTATCGCCGCTTCGTAGCGGAGGGATGCCGGCACCACAGCGATTGACAGCATGGAAATGAACACCGCGAAGATGCCGAATTCCGCCGGGGTGTACAAACGCGTCACCACGGGTGCAGCGAGAACGTTGAGAACCTGCGCACCCATCGTGCCACTGGCAGAGGTAAGGACGGACCTAAGAAAAGGCTGATGCCCAATCGCTCGTTCGATGCTCGCGATCCACGAACGGATGAGCCCGCGGGTGTGAAATTCATCCTCCTCGGAGCCTTCGAATTCACCCAAGGGAAGACCACCTGCGCATCCGCTGCACAGCGCGCATATCTAATGATCCATGGCCCACAGGGGCGTCTGACCGCAACCAAGGGCCGCGCGAACTACGCGTTGTCCTGCTTGTGGCGAACGCGATGCCATAGAGAGTGGGTACATCTAGCGACGTGGTCGCCTGCGGCGCGGAGCCGGCGAGCAAGTTCTGACGGGAGTCTGTGGAGCGCCGAGCTCAGGCCGATAGAACTGCGTGACGATCAACAGGCACATCGGCGAGTTGACTCTACCGCGACCACTTCTCCACGCGCGAAGCGGGCGCGGACCAAATCCTCGACTTCCTCGAGGCTGGTACAGCCCGCGTCGACATCACGCTGGCATCGAACTCCCAGGTTCCCTTCGCGCAAGGCTGCGCGCTTTCGCACTCTTCGGCTGGCTCGAGACCTGGTGCAACCGCCGGTGCCGCAAGTTCGCGCTCGGTCCGCTGGCGCCGCTCGAGATCAAAGAGGAGGTGGCGGCAGGTTGCTCCGATCACATGAATTGCGATAATCCGGCGCAGCGGGGCAACTTCAAAGGCCGGCCTGAGACGAGCCCTGTATCCTGGGCCGGCTTCGGGTGCGGTTAGGGGTGGTCCAGTTGAGAGTGGTTTTCGTCGGGCGCGACAGTGACGTCAACTACGGGTTCGCGAACTGGCTCGCCGCCCGGCACGAGCTCCTCGCGTACTTCGTGGCTGATCGAGCCCGGAATTCATGGAGCTACCGGCTCACCCGCTTCCTGAGACAGGCGCGTCGACTAGGACCGCTGCGGACGCTCGACCAGGTCGGTTACCGCGTTTACTATTTGCTCTTCGAGCGGCGTCTCAACGGAATCCTCATTCGCGATACGTTCCGCGAACTCCTCGGTGCTGCACTGCTCGCCAAGCCTGACGTGCCGATCTACCGCTTTCAGAGTTTGAACAGCCAGGAAGCGCTGACGACTCTGCAGAGTCTCCGCCCTGATCTCGTCTTCGCGGTATGCGTCAACGAGTATCTCTCCAGCGCGTTTCGGCGCATCGCACCTCGAGGAACGTACTTGTACCACGAGGGCCTCACCCCCGAGTACATGGGACTTCACACCCCGTTTTGGGCGATCTACAACGGCGAGCCGGAAGTGATCGGGTACACGCTTTTCAAAGTCGGCTCGCGGGTGGATGCAGGCGAACCCGTGGCCCAGGGCACCGGCGCGATAGCCCCCAAAATGCTGAGGTACTGGGTCTGGGCAGGACATAAGGCACTGCTGGACGGCCTACCCGCCGTAGAGCAGGCTCTCGCTGCGCTCGAGCGAGGAGAGGAGCCGCGCGTCCACCGCGTAGCGGGACATGCACGGTTCTATTCGTATGTGGGGATTTCTGACGAGATTCGTCGGCGGGTCCGCGGGGCCAAGAGAGCCGTGGCGCGTAAGGCGTGAACGGAAGCTCGGAATTGGACCCTTGCTCGTCAGTTGTTGGTCGGCAACCGCTCAGCCGGGGCAAGAAACGTAGGCATGACCACCGACAAGTGGCGATCATCGCAGCAGTCGAAGATCGCATTGCGCTCGCAAAGGCGTCCTCGCTCATTGCGCGTCCTACGATTGATCAATCTGGTCGTGCCCTAACGACATCCCCAACGTCGCGATGGTCACCGGCGCGCGCCCTCGTCCTGGTTGCAAGGTGCGATCAAGCTGTGGTCCCCGCTTTCCGGAGATCGTTCGCCCCGACTTCTCGATCAACAGCTTGCCGCGGTACGCCCTCGGATGGACTCCCGTCGGATAGTTCGGGATGCACGAGGCCACTTCGATGTCGTCGCCTCGTCGCGGGACGCGCACCAGCAGCTAGCCAGCTAGCCCACGCAATCGCTAGGCTCGGTTCTGATCCGCGTGCCGCGAATGGTGATGGGCGCGCGCGGGCGGGCTAACTGTAGTTTTTGCGTTGGTGGGAGGATGAAACGGCGCGATCTCAGAACGCTATGTGGATCGAGGCAGGAATGAGGGCGAGAGTGAAGTCCGGGAAAGCTTATGCCGGGGCTTAATCTCTGCGTAGTCGCCCTCGACCAGTCGGAGGCCCTCGCTCGCCGCTTCCATCAAGCACAGCTCGCCATGCGCCATGCGCCGGACTACGTCGCAGCCATGGACCTAAGCGAAAGCTGGTGCCTCCTCGGCCACGTCAGCTATCCCGCTTACCCCATCAGAGTCTGGAGGTCGGGCGAATGCCTTGTCGCGATGGAGGGGCGTATCTACGGAAGGGGTCACGAGCTCGTGGCCGCCGAGCTGAACGACTTATCCCACGAGCTCTTCGACTCAGGGAAGGGTGCGGACCGCCTCGTGAAACAGTGGACTGCGGCCCAGGACGGCGAGTATGTCATCGTCCTTCTCCACCCAGCCCGACGGCGCGTCTTCGTGTTCACCGATCCGCTTGGCAGGCTCCCGCTGTACTACTCGCTGGATGACCGGCGGCTCCTGCTATCGCGAGAGTGCAATTTCATCGTAGACGTTCAGGGTAAGGCGACTTTCGACCGAATCGCTTTAGCCCAATTCCTCTGCTTTGGTTACCCGATCGGCACAAGAACGTTGTTCGACGGTGTACAGCGCGCCCCGGCAGCGTTGGCACTGAGCGCTGAAGCGTCTCGCGGAAGGCTGCAGGCCGAAACTCGCGCCTTCGTTGAGCACGACCTAGGGCAGAAGGACTCCCCAGCCAGACCAATCAGAAATTACGCCTCCGACTTAGTCGACTTGTTCGTGGCCGGCGTCCGGGCTCGCCGGACCGAGGAGGGTGTGCCAGTCCTCGTCTCGCTGAGCGGAGGCATGGATTCACGCGCGGTCGCTGCAGCGATGAAGAGAGCGAATCTCGTTGGGACTGCAGTCACATATGTTGGCCTTGATCGGAAGGGGGCGAGGGATGCCGCCATCGCGCGGCGCATCGCGGAGGCACTCGCCATGCCCTGGTGGGGGTTCAGCGTCGCGCCTGCGAGGCGTATGGACGAGGAGAGGCTGGTGGCGTTAAAGGTCGGTCTGAACTATGTGGGAATGGCGTTCATTCTGCCAATGATGGACGCGATCGTCGCGCGGTGGGGCCGTGAACCCACCTTGTTCACCGGGGATTATGGCGACAAACTGCTTCCCAGGAAGGCGCCTTACGGGCGCATACCTTCGCTGGACCGCCTAACAGAACATGTCTTGGGCGAGCACCAGCGGATCGGAGCCAGCCAAGCGGAGGCTCTGTTTGGACTGCCTGCAGGCACGATAGCCGAACAGCTCCATCGCGTTATCGCCGCGTATCCAGAGGATGATCTCGGCCAGCGGTCGGCTCACTTCTGGCTCTACGAGCGTGGGCGAAGATGGATCGGTGAGGGCGAAGATCGGTCACGGTTCTTCCTTTGGCAATCCAGTCCGTTCCTGTCGCTGCCGTTCTTTGAGCGCGCGATCCGCGTTCCAGATGAGCTTAAGGATCAGCTGCGGCTCTACCGGCTCTTTGAAATTGAGCTTTCGGCCGCGACGGCATCGCTTCCGGAGGCCACATTCGGCTCGTCACCTAGCTCCGCCGCCTTTCCCGCCCAGGTCTGGCTTAGGGAAGTCGGGTTGCGGCTGCCGAAGAGAACGCGGTTCGCTATTAAGCGTGTGCTCGGGATGACGGAGCGCTTCAACATCCCGGCGGAAGCCTGGATGGCAATCGACGGCGACCACCTTACTCCGCCGCTTGCTTCACCTTCTGCGGTCAGGGAGATGCTGCGATCTGCGGACGAGTTCACGTTCTCGAATTGGTGGACTCTCGTGCTCCTCGCTCGCCGCTGGCAGGGCGTGGGCCTGAGCGATCCGATCACTCGCATTCCCGATACCGACGAGGGTTAAGGAAGTGAGGCGCGGAGCGCGCGTCGCGTCGTCGGCAACGACGCGGTAATCGCTTTCTCGATACCTGAGGTGTGCGCGCTCCTGGGGTCCGAGTTAAGAGTCAGAGCTTGATTGATGGTGCCGAAGCCTCGCTCCTGCGATACACGACCATTACGTATCCGCTCCACCACTTCGAGTTCAGTCGCCGGAAAGACGGAATGTGATCCGCTAACCTCGCGGCCGCTCCGATCGAAACGGAGACGGGCTTCGGGGAACCTGTCGAAGCGTACATCCGCGGTTCCCATCCACCTACGTAACCCGAGAACAGACGTTGAACGGGTAGCTGTCTCTCGAAACGACTCCATGCTCGCAAATCCATCGTCGCGAGATTGTGGTGCTTAAAGACGTCAGGACGGAAGCGCTCGAGTAGCCATCGGTTAACGCCGAGGAAGTTCGGCATCCCAATGACGATCGTTCCACCCGGTTTGGTCAGCTCCACGTGCTTTATCACCACAGGTAAGGGGTCCGTGAAGTGCTCGACGAGACCAAGCGAGTAGACGACATCGAACGGAGCCATGTCCCAGAGATCGTCCCGGAGTATGTCCTTGTGGTGGACCGTCACTCGAAGCTGCAGGAGACGGAAGTTCTCCTCCAGTTTTCTGCAGCCCACGGCTGAGCTATCTATCGCATGGGCTGTGTAGCCGAAGCTGCGAACTACGTACGCGAGATACTGTCCGGGCGCCCCGCCGACTTCCAGGACGGCCAGGTTGTGTCCTATCGGCAAGAACGCCTTGAAAATCTTCAGGATCTCGTTCTGATGGGGCGTCGCGGTGGCTTCGCGGACTTCAACGGGCAGGCGGACGTCTCGCCAATGCTCATCCCAGAAAGTCTCATCCGTCAGAGGATTCGTCATCGTCTCCCCGATCTTGGAAATAGCTGACCGTTGCCGTTGGCGACAGAGTCCAGTGGTTTCACTACATCGCAGCGGCGCGTTCGGGACGTGACGATAGACCGTGCCGACTTGGGAGAGGTGGGGGGAGGGATCTCGGCGACCTCTGGGTTTTGTCGGTCCGCGCACGTGCAGCCGCTCGACATGCTCAAGGTAGCGGTTCTAGCAGGCGCTCTTTCAGTCTCACCAGTTTCTGACCGCGTGGCAGCATGCAGGCATGATTCACTTAAGTGAGCCTTGGCCACAGCCGCAATCACTTTCGTTTTGGGGACGTGCGGGTGTCATTGATAGCTCGGCCGATGGAGTCGCGCTGCTTCCTTTTGGAGGGCTACGCCCTCATCAGCAGTTCGGCACGACTCCTAGGATTCCCGGCGTGGCTCTCGCCGTTTGCTAGTTCCCGTGACAACTGTTGCGGATCCGACCGGACATCATGCCGCCGCTCGGGCTGGGCCTTCGCCGGTTCCGCCGCGCATGAAGGCTGGCTTGGTTGGCCGCCGTACTCGTGCGGGCTTTCGTACTCCGCCTGAGGCATTGAAGCGTCGGCAATCGGATCGCTCACCTCCGCGCCATTCTTCTGGCTTGGGTCTGCTCATGTCAGGGCACCCGGAGCGCGTAGGTCGGCTTGGCGTAGCCATGTTCTGGTGGCCCTGCCGCGTCCCCGCATCCGCGCACAGTGCCTATGCGCCGCCATTGGAGGGCGCTTGTTTGGATCCAACTGCCCGATCCCGTTCCTTAGCTCAACCTCGCGGGCGGAGTGCGCCGCAGAGACCGGAAGCCACGGCGGGCTTGATATCTTGCCGGTGGAGTTCAGGCGAAGACCTCATCCTAGCGCGGAGTCCGAGTGCCACTGGCGGTCGTGAACTTGATCTCCCTGCACAGTTCTTGGACCTAGGAAACTTGGTCGATCCGCGGACGTCCCTCGCGTGAAAGCGTCTGGACGAGGTTGGCTTCGCGAAGTAGAGTCAGAACACACTTTCGCTCAGTTAGATTTGCTGTCGACGCGCGATTGGGTGGGGGAGACTGATTTGGAGCGTGCGGCTCACGCCGCCGGTGGTGGACGTCGGTATATAGCTTCTGTTTTCTGGATCATCGAGGGCTGCCGAAAGTTGGGGCCAGCGGCCGCGGTTGATTGGGCGGCGGTCTTCCTTACCTATCTGGTAGCGGTCGGAGTGCGTACCGGTCCTCAGTTTCCGATTACGGATGCTCTCGGGACGGTAGTGCTGGCCCTCGGGGCCGGGGCCATTCAGATCGTTGCCAACATAGTCTTTGACATCTACTGGCGAGATTGGAGCATCGCTGCACTCGAGGACCTCATTGCGCTCGCAAAAGCCTCGGCGCTCGTGGCGTGCGTCCTACTGCTGGTCAATTTCGTCGTACAGACCAACTACATCCCTACCATCGCTATCGGCACCGGCGCAGCCCTCGTCTTGGTTGTGGAAAGCGCGATCAAGCTTCGTCCCCGTTGGGGGGAGATCGTTCGCGCAGCGATTGGACGATCGACGGGGCTCAAACCGGCCATCGTGGTCGGGACCGGTCGCACCGGTCAACTGCTCGCACAGGACCTCCGTGGCGGCACCCGCGGCTACCGCATCGCCTGCTTTGTCGATGACGACAAGCGCAAGTGGGGCACCTACATCCGTGGGATCCCCGTCGCGACGGGTGGCGTCGAGGGTCTGCCCGCTCTCCTCCGCCGCTACAGCCCGAGCCTGGTCGTGATCGCTGTGCGAAATCCAGCGGGCGCGCTCGTGCGACGTGTCCTCGCACAGTGCGAAGACGCAGACGTCCGGGTCCGCGCGGTCAGTGGTTTCGGTCTTCCCGACGACGACACGAGCCCCCTGCGGCCGATCGGCATCGAGGAGCTCCTGGAACGCCAACCGGTCGACCTCTCGACATCCGATGTACGTGAGATGCTCCGAGGAAAGCGCGTGCTAGTGACCGGCGCCGCCGGCTCGATCGGAAGCGAGATCTCGCGCCTGGTCTCGCTCCTCGAACCGGCCTCCCTTGCGGTCGTGGACACGAACGAGACCGGACTTCACGACTTGGTCCAGGGACTCGACCCCAACGCACCCGTCGAGATGCTGCTCGGTGACATCAAGGACCGCAGCTGGTTGGCGCATGTGTTCGCCGCGATTCGGCCGGAGGTCGTCTTCCACGCTGCGGCATACAAACACGTGCCAATCCTGGAGCGGCTTCCCCTGCCGGGTATCGCAACGAACGTCATCGGCACCGCCAACCTCTTAGCGACCGCCGCGGCTGCGGGCGTCGAGCGATTCATCTTTATCTCCAGTGACAAGGCGGTCGCGCCACAAAGCGTGCTGGGAATGACAAAGCGGTTCGGCGAGCTGCTGACGCTCGCCTATGCGCACGCGGGGCGGAGGCACTACGCCGTTGTGAGATTTGGCAATGTGCTGGGCTCTTCGGGCAGCGTTGTCCCGCTTTTCACCAAACAGATCGACGGCGGCGGGCCGGTGACGGTCACGCATCCAGAGATAACGAGGTACTTCATGACTGTGGGCGAAGCGGCCGGCCTCGTCTTGGAAGCCGGCGCGATTGCCCGCCCCGGGGACATCCTTGTGCTGGATATGGGCAAACCGATTCCGATCGTTGAGCTCGCCGAGAAGATGATCCGGCTCCGCGGATTGCGGGTGGACACCGACGTCCGCATCGTTTTTACCGGACTGCGCCCGGGGGAGAAGTTGCACGAGGACCTCTTCTATCCAAACGAGAGCGCTCTCGACACGTCGCACGTGCGCGTGAGGCGGGTCGAGGCCGAATTCCAGACACCGACGATCGACGCCATGCAGACGCTGGTTCGTGGCCTCGAGGAACATCTCGCGCCGCAGGAGACCGAGTGTCTCGTCGCGCTCCTGCGCACCGCCGTAACCGAACCGTTCGGCGCAGAGACCCGGTGGCAGCAGCCGGATCCGATCCTCGATGACACATCTGCCGACATGAGGACCACCGAGGTGAACGCGCTGTGACCCGTGTGGCTGTCGTCGGCGCCGGCGCGATGGGGAAGCATCATGCGCGTATTTACAATGAACTTCCCGAATGCGAGCTCGTCGCCGTTGTCGATGAGAACGAGGCCCGTGCCCAAGATGTCGCGCGCCTTCATGGCTCACGTCCGTACCGCGACATCGAAACGATGCTCGAGCGGGAGCGACCGGACGCGGTATCCGTCGCCACGCCCACGCAGTCGCACGTCACTGTCGCGCTTGCGATGCTCGAGGCCGGGTGCCACGTCCTGGTCGAGAAGCCGATCGCGGCAACACTCGAGGACGCCAGGGAGCTCGTGCGAACGGCTGAGCGCTCCGGCCGCGTGCTAATGGTCGGACATGTAGAGCGCTACAACCCGGCGATCATCGAACTCAAACGTCGGCTCGACGCAGGCGAGCTCGGTCGTATCTTCCAGATCGGCGCCCGCCGTCTGGGACCGTTTCCGCCGAGGATCCGCGACGTAGGAGTCGTGGTAGACCTCGCGACCCACGACCTGGACATCATGCGCTATCTGACCGGAAGCGAGGCGGTGCGGGTGTACGCCGAGACCAAGCGTGAGGTCCATACCTCAAACGAGGATCTCTTTGCGGGGATGGTGCGCTTCGCAAACGGCACCCTGGGCGTCATGGAGATCAACTGGCTTACCCCGACCAAGGTGCGAGAGCTCTCCGTCACAGGTGAACGGGGCATGTTCCGCGCCGACTACCTCACCCAGGATCTCCACTTCTTCGAGAACGCGGAGCTCAATGGCGGCGCCTGGACGGCCATGAGCGTCTTGGGTGGCGTGAGCGAAGGGTCGATGACGCGCTACGCCTTCGTGAAAAGGGAGCCCCTCCGAGTCGAGCTCGAGGCATTCCTTGCCGCCGTGCGCGGCGACTGCTCGCGCCAAGTGCACGGGCGAGATGGCGTGATGGCGCTCGCCCTGGCGCTCGCCCTGATTGAGTCAGCGGAGTCCGCACAAGTCAAGCTGATCGATCAACGTGAAGCTGTCGGAACTACGTAGCAAGATCGAGTCGCGCGATGCGGTGCTGGGTGTCGTGGGCCTCGGCTACGTCGGGCTGCCGGTCTCGTGTGCGTTCGCGGAGGCCGGCTTTCGGGTCGTCGGAATCGATATCAACACGTCGCGCGTCGACTCGATCCGCTCGGGTCGCAGCCCTATCGATGGACAGGAGCCGGGACTGCCGGAACTCCTGACCAAGGTCGTCCGTGAGGGTCGCCTCACGGCAGCCGACGACTATGCGAAGCTCAGCGACGCGGACGTCGTGCTCATCGCAGTTGAGACGCCGGTCGCCAGCGATCACAAGCCGCGGTATGAAGCACTCGCGTCGGCAAGTCGGGCAGTGGGCGGCGTGCTGAAGCAGGGAGCCCTCGTCATCGTTGAGTCGACGGTTGCACCGGGCACGATGGAACAGTTGGTCCGCCCGTTGCTAGAAACGGCTACGGGGGGGAAGGCAAACCAGGATTTCTTCCTCGGCCACTGCCCCGAGCGCGTCATGCCCGGAAGGATGCTGGCGAACCTCAGACACGTCGGTCGGGTCTGCGGCGGAATGTCCCAGGAGACTGCCGAGGTCATGGTCACGCTCTACCGTTCGATCGTCGACGCCGAGCTTGATCCGTCGGACTGCCTGACCGCCGAGCTCGTGAAGACGGTGGAGAACGCATACCGGGATGTAAACATCGCCTTCGCCAACGAGGTCGCCCTCGTCTGCGAGGAGTTAGGCGCGGACGTCTGGACGGTACGGGATCTCGTCAACAAGTCGCCCGGCCGCGACATGCTGCTGCCGGGTGCCGGCGTTGGCGGGCACTGCATTCCCAAGGACTCGTGGCTGCTGATAGCAAACGCGAATGGCCTCGACGCCAAGCTCGTTACTGCGGCGCGCGCCGTGAACGATGCGATGCCGCTGCACGTAGCCCACCTGGTAGAGGACGCGCTCATGCGCGCTGACCGTCGAGTCGCGGACGGAAAGGTAGCCCTCCTGGGCTACTCGTACCTCGGGAACACGGGCGACACGCGGAACAGCCCCAGCATTCCGCTCGTCGAGCAGCTTCGATCCCAGGGAGCGGATGTGCGTATCCATGACCCGCATGTCCCGGAGTATTCGTCCTCTTCGCTCGCTGAAGCAATCCGCGGGGCGGACTGCATCGTGTTGATGGTCGCCCACGATGAATATCGCGATCTTGATTGGCCCATGCTGCGTCAGCTCGTTCGGACGCCGCTCGTCGTGGACGGGCGGAACATCGCTGGGGACTGTTCGCCCTCATCGGCCGGATTTACCTACGTGGGGCTGGGCAGGAGCGCGCCGCGATGACGGCCGTCCGGCGTCCACTCGAAACGGAGAGTCCTTCGCGGATTCCCTTTGCGCGTCCGGACATCACGGATGCGGAGATCAATGCGGTGGTGGAGGTCCTACGGTCGGGGTGGCTGACGACCGGTCCCGTCGTGCAGCGCTTCGAAGCCGCGTTCGCGAGCTACCTCGGTGCGCCGCACGCCGTCGCCCTCAACTCCGCCACCGCCGCGCTGCACCTGGCGCTCGACGCGATCGGCCTTCAGCCGGAGGACGAGGTGATCGTCCCCACGTATACCTTCACCGCCAGTGCGGAGGTGGTTCGGTACTTCGGCGCGCGCGTCGTCCTGGTCGATGTACATCCCGATGATCTCAACATCGACGTCGCCGCGGTCGAGAAGGCCCTTACGCCCCGGACCCGCGCCATCATCGGCGTCGATATCGCGGGGCAGCCATGCGACTGGCACCTCCTTCGCCAGCTCGCGACGGGCAGGCAGCTCGCCTTGATCGACGATGCCGCGCATTCCCTTCCCAGTAGCCTGCAGGGTGTGCCGATCGGTCGCTGGGCGGATCTCACCGCCTTCAGTTTCTACGTCACGAAGTCGCTCGCGACCGGCGAAGGAGGCATGCTCGTCACCGGCAACACGGAGTGGGCCGAGCGCGCACGTCTCATGTCGTTGCACGGGATCGGAAAGGACGCGTGGAAGCGCTACAGCGCTGAGGGAAGTTGGTATTACGAGGTCGAGGCGGCGGGGTTCAAGTACAACATGACCGACATCGCCGCAGCGCTCGGTGTCGCGCAGTTAGGGCGGCTCGAGGAGATGTACGCCCGCCGGGCCGCGATCGCGTCCCGGTACACGGAAGCCTTCGCGGAGCTCCCCGAGCTCGAGGTCCCGTCCGTACGGGCGGACCGAACCACAAGCTGGCATCTCTACGTTCTGCGCCTCCATCTCGACAGGCTGCGATGCGACCGCGCGCAGTTCATCCAGAGCCTAGCTGGCGACGGCGTGGGGGTGAGCGTGCACTTCATTCCGCTCCACCTACACCCCTATTACCGAGACGCCTACGGCCATGTGCCCGACGACTTTCCGGTCGCAAACCGGGAGTACCATCGCGCTCTCTCCCTGCCGATCTACTCGCGCATGAGCGATTCGGATGTCAATCGCGTCATCGCGGCAGTCGAGAAGAGCGTCGTGGCGTATCGGCGCTAAGGGTCTGAGCCACATGATCGAGGCGAAGCGCGCGATGGACCTCTTGCTAGGCGGGACTGCCCTCGTGCTGTCGCTGCCCCTACAGGCGATGATCGCCCTCGCTGTACGCCTCGACTCTCCGGGTCCCAGCCTCTACCGCGCCAAGCGGGTCGGCCGCGGCGGTTTGTCCTTCACCGTACTGAAGTTCCGGAGCATGCGACGCGACGCGGCGAATACCGGGCCGGCGATCACAGGCGCTTCCGACCCGCGCGTCACTCGCGTTGGCCTTCTCCTGAGGCGCACGAAGCTTGATGAACTCCCACAGCTTTGGAACGTTTTGCGCGGTGACATGAGCCTTGTCGGACCACGGCCCGAGGATAGCCGCTTCACTGAACTCTATCCGGAGGAGTATCGGCGAATACTCTCGGTTCGGCCTGGGATTACTGGTCCTTCGCAGATCGCGTTCATCGATGAAGAACGCCTGCTCGCGGGAGATATCGAGGCGACCTATATCGGGAGCATCCTTCCCCAAAAGGTGGCCCTTGACCTTGAATATGTACGCGACGAGGCGATCCTGCGCGACGCAGCGATACTCCTGCAAACGTTGCGTGCGCTCGTCAGACCGCCACCTGCCGCCCGATCGCAGAAGGCCCGCTACCCACAAATGCGGTAACGGACGCCAGCCCAGACTCTCCCAAGATCGTCGCGGAGGTTGACGCCCGGATTGCTTCGCCACATGCGGGGATGCGTCAAGAGGTACAAGACGGGCTCGCTCGCCCTGATCGCCTGGGGGAGCAGGGTCACTCCGCTCGGGTCGTCATATATATCCGTGAAGCGCTTGCGCACGTGACGCATCATTGCCTCGTCGTAGGCCTCGAGCTTTATATCGACTTCGGCGCGAAATGCGCGGTCCCTAAGAAGCTCCCAGTTCGCTAGTCCGAGCTGCCGATTGACGAAGTCGCCGTGGGACGAGACGGTCGACATCGGCAATCCGGTGGCTTGTCGAAGCGCATGCAGATTTGACTTGAAACGGTTGCGGATGCGCGGCATTTCGGCGTAGACCTGATCTTTCGTCTTGAGACATCTCTCCTTCGAGATCGTGGCGATCTCCTCGTAATGAAAGCTTGCCTCGGAGCCGACCTCAGCGATCCTCTCCATCAAGGGCAAATCGAGGGTTGAGAGCCGGAAGTAGTACGACGCCCGCACCGCTAGACGGGCTTCAATCTCCAGAAAGCAGGCTGCGGTAGCCGGATCGGTGTCGATGTCGTGCCGAACGACCATGTACTTCGCTACCGGGCTCGGACCGCCGCCCGCGATCACGTCCCAAAACGAGGCGACGGAGTGCGTCTCATAGCCAGCGCGTAGCGCCGACCCAAGAAGCTCCGAGTAACTATCGAGCTTTGAGGGCATGAGGAAGTTGTCGTAGATGCGGGGCAATATCGCGCGGAGTCGGCTGGAGTTCATGGATCGGTTTGCCGATTCTGAGCGCGTTCTAGCTCTCGCTAAAAAGCGCTGCGATGCGGTCAGCGGCGTGGCCGTCGCCGTAGCATTGCGGAGCCTGCTCGGTCGGCTTCGCTTTTGCCACCGCCGCACGCACACGGCCCGGGTCGACACCGACGAGCTGGTTCCATCCGGTCGACACCGTCTCCACCCATTCGGTCTGGTCGCGGAGCGTGATGCAGGGCACACCAAGCCAGAATGCTTCTCGCTGCACGCCTCCAGAGTCGGTGAGGATGAAGCGTGCGTCTCGCTCTAGCCTCAGCATCGCTACGTAGGAGACGGGCTCGAGCATACGAATGTTGACTGGGCGTGCGGCCCCAATTACCTCGAGGGCCGTACGGGTGCGTGGATGAACAGGAAAAATGACGGGGACACCTGCTGCCTCGAGACAGCGGAGTATCTGGGAAAGTCTTTGTGGATCATCTGTGTTCCCTGCGCGATGGATGGTGGCGAGGGCGTACTCGCCTGGACCAAGGGCAAGCGACCCCGCCGGCGAGGCGATCCGATCCGCCGCGGGCATGAACTGGAGCATCGCGTCGTAAAGTACGTCCCCCACTACATGGACGCCCTCGCCGATCCCCTCTCGGAGGAGATTTGCCACGGCTACCTCGCTCGGACAAAGCAGCATGGCCGAAAGATGATCTGTCAGAAGACGGTTGACCTCCTCCGGCATGGCGCGGTCGAAGCTGCGGAGCCCAGCTTCGATGTGTGCGACTCTGATTCCGACCTTCGCGCAGGCGAGCGCAGCAGCCAAGGTCGAATTGACATCGCCGATTACGGTTACCCAGTCCGGAGAACGCTGCAAAAGGACTGGCTCGAGTGCAAGCATCACCTTCGCAGTCTGCTCGGCATGAGTTCCGGAGCCTATGCCGAGATTGACGTCCGGATCCCGGAGTTGCGTCTCCTCGAAGAACACTCGCGACATGTTGTCGTCGTAGTGCTGACCGGTGTGGATCAAGACCTGCTCGAAGACGTTGGCCTGAGAGCTCATGGCGCGCATCACGGTGGCGACTTTCATGAAATTGGGTCGTGCGCCGACCACGTGGATGACCCTGACGCTCACGGTCGATTAGAGGCCGGTTCCGATGACCTTGAATTCACGCGCTCTCAGGCCCGTGCCGTTTCCTTGGTTGTCTCTTCTGGACCGTAATACGGGAGAGATCGAGCAGCGACCTTGTTGAGGACGGCGCCGAGCATCGGAGCGTGTACGCGCCGCAGGGCCTCAACCGCGCGCTGAGCGCTGCGTGCATGAGTCCGAGTCGCATCGATGACCAAGACGCAGCCGTCGACCTTGTTGGTAAGGGCGATGGCGTCCGCGAACATGAGTAGGGGACTCGTATCGAGAATGACAACGCCGTCGGGCGCCTGGCCAGCCAGCATCTCGACGAGTGCGCCCATCTCGCCCGAGGACAGGATCTCGGCTGGGTCTGGCGGGAGCGGCCCAGCCGGAATGACCGCGAGGTTCGGACCGACCCGGAATTGCCGGACTACTTCGGTCGAAAGCTCGTCGGCCAGCACCGTCGTCAAGCCCTGATCGACGCCAATGCGGAACAGCCTGTGCAGAGCGGGCCTTCTCAAGTCAGCATCCACCAGGACTGTCGGCGTTCCCGCCTGAGCGAACGCGAGGGCAAGGTTCCCTGCGACGATCGACTTCCCTTCCTGCGGCAGGGCGGACGTGACCACGATGACACGCGGGCGGTGGTCTACGTTGGCGAAGCGAATACTCTCGCGGATAGACCGGAAAGCCTCCGCCTCTGGTGACTTCGGGTCCTGATCCATAAAGAGCTTTCCCTGGAGCAAGGCAGCCTTGTTGGCGAGGGGCACCGCGCCAATCGGCGTAATACCGAGTCTCGAACGGACGACGTCCAGATCCTCGATCCGATCGTCGAGATACGTGATGGCGGCGACAGCAAGAAACGCGAGGAGGCCGCCCACCAGCGCCCCGAGAGCGGTATTGAGGAGGAGGCGCGGTGATTCCGGCTCAGCGGGCGGCGTCGCGCGCTGCCAGAGGCTTATCGTGTTCTCAGATCGGGTCGCGGCAAGGCGCATGCTGTCTCGCGTACTGAGCAGCTGCGCCAGGGTCTGTTGCCTTGACCCGCGAGAGCTCTCGAGCTGGACGAGCTGCAGGAACTTCGCCTGCTGCTCAACCGGCGAGGGGGTCTGCCTCGGGTCGGGGATTTGAGCGAGTTCGAGGCGCAGCTTTCCGATCTGTTCATCCAGGGCGCGTATGTCCTCCTGGGCAGCACTGATCTGTTCGTCGAGCTCCGAGACGGTGCCTCCCTGCAAGGCAGAGGCGAGCGTCCGGCTCTGCGCGATAAAGGAATCGGCGATAGCGTTCGCGACATCGGCGGCGCGCCGCGGATCGCTATCTCGAAAGCTGACTTCTATTACCGATGTGTCGCGCACCTGGGAGATCAAAACGCGCTTGCGGAATTGCTCGAGATCGCTCATGCCGACTCCGTCCATCACGGGCCGCAGTACGACCTCAGCGGTTGCCAACTGGACGTAGCTGCGTGCGAGGTTTTGTCCTAGTACGACGTCCTGGAAACCGGTGGGGCTCGACGCGGGCGTGAGGAAGAGTTGGGCCGTCGCACGGTAGTCAGGAGGAAGCGTTCGGCTGACTAGGAATGCGGACACGCCTGTGATCGCGGCCGCCGCGACCAAAAGAGGCGCCCAGCGCAGCAACGACCGGAGGAGTCTGGCTTGTAACTGCAGCCTCGAAAAAGGTTCGTTCAAGGGTCTGAGCATAGGGGCCATCGGCCGCAGCGCGCCATCCGAGGCACCAAGATGGCTAGGGAGTACCGCGGCGATTTAGCAGGACTATTGCGACCGTGGACTCACTGGATCTCTTCGCTATCAGACCCGGACGAGCTCGACGAGCGGCCGACGGCAGTCGCAGCAGAAGAGGCCCTCCCCGCGCTCCTCGACGCGATGAGCGAGGCCGCGGGGGCACACGTACCGGACGAGCTGTCCAGGTGCGCCTGCGACCAGCGCGAAGTCCGGAACGTCGCGCGTGACGAGCGCGGCCGCTGCGACGAACGCCCAGCGGCCGATCGTGCGCAGCGGGGAACCGCAGAGGATCGTGGCGTGCGCTCCGATCCGCGAAGCGCTCCGAAAGAGCGTTCGGCCCACGGTCCAGTCGTCTGGCCCTTTGAGCCGCCCGTCCGGCGTAATCGATGCGGGATCGAGATCGTTTGTCGTCGTGCTGTGTGGTCCGAAGAAGACGCCGTTCTCCACCTCGACGCCGCGATAGAGAGAGACGCCGTTCTGGATCTTCACTCGGTCGCCGACGCGCACCCCCGCATCGATGAACACGTCCTTGCCGATGTTGCAGTCCGCGCCGACCGAGGCGCCGGCGAGAATGACGACGTTGCTCCAGATGCGCGTCCCGTGACCAATCCGGTCCGTCTGGACGAGCTCGCGCGATGTCGGATGGATGAAGACACCGTCGGCGATCACGCGACGAACGCACCGGTCATCGAGCCATGGTAGCTAGCGAACGAGATTCAGGATCCGCTGAGCATCATCCGGGTTCAGGGGCTGAAGTTCCAGCGCACGCTGGGCATGCCGGCGCGCGGAGTCTCTATCGCCGAATTGAAGCGCCAGCTCAGCTAGGGCGATTTGGAGCACTCCGCTGTCCCTGATCGCTACGCCTTGCTCTAGAAGTTGGCTCGCTATCAGTCTGTCGCCCACGCATGCGGACGCGCGGGCCGCGAAGCGATCGTAGCTTCGTTCGGCCGGGTCGAGCGAAATGGCTCTGATGGCAGACCGCAGCGCAAGCTCGCAGCTACCAAACGTCAGCGCCACCTCAGACAAGACGATGTTCGCGTGAGGCTGGTTGGTGTCGACCTCGACAGCCCGCGATGCAGCTACTATCGCCGGGCCCCCTTGGTCTGGTGCACCCGACGCGAGTGATTCGTGCATGCTGCTGAGGGCAAGGTTCGCCCAGTACCTCGCTATGTGCGGCGCCCGCCGCGTGGCTTCACGGTGCGCTTCCGTGGCGTCATGCCAGAGGTCAAGCTGCCCCTTCGTGAAGCCAAGGAGATTCCAGTATTCCGCGCGGCCCGGGTCGCGTCGCACGGCCTCCTCGGCAGCCGCAATCGTGACCCTCGGCACCTCCGATGTGTTTCGCGCGAGGCCAGCTCCGCGATTCGCCACCAGCGCATTCAAGCTCAGAGACGCTCCGGCAATACCGATCCCGATGAGGAGGACTGTAACCGCGGATTGAATCCCTCCGCTACGCAACACAACGAGGCGCCTCTCACCCAGCGCCGCGCCAGCTCCAAGTGCGATCCACGGAAGCCAGTCGACGCCGATCGTGCCCACGCCCACGAGCCCGTGAGTCCAGTAGGCGATCCATCCGAGCAACAGGGCCGCGCCGACCGGAGAAGCGCGCGGAATCACCCTCCGCCAAAGTGACATGGTGCCCGCCGCTATCAGCAGAATGAGGGTCACGACGCCGACGATTCCCGTCGTCGCTGCCGCTTGCAGAATCCAGCTGTGCGCCGATGTCTCCTCCACATCCGGCCGTCCGGCGACCGCGCTCTCCGGGTCCCGGTATTTCGGGTAGGCGACGGAGAAGTTACCGAGTCCGTACCCCAACAATGGACGGTCGAGAAGCGCCCGCATTGCGCTTCGATAAATGAATACTCGGGGCTGAATCTCTTCCCCGCGCAGCGTGTTCCCAACCCGCTCTCCCAGCGGTGAGGACGCGAGCGAGAGGACGAGCATGGCGAGCGCCGCGGTCTCCAGCAGTGCGACAAAGCCGATGGCCCGGAGGTTGAAGCCGTGCAACCGTAGGTGCAGGAGTGGCACGCTGAGCATGACCGCAATGAATCCGAGAAGGCTTCCGCGGGTCGCAACCACGGAAATGGTCGTCACGATGACGACTGCGAAGAGCGCTGCCACGACGCGGAGGAGCGCAGACCATCGACCGGTCGCGCCGACAAACACTCCGACGCTAATGCCGAACGCGAGGCTCAGAAACTGTCCGAAGTGGTCCGGGTTGCCGAACGTGCTAAACGGCCTGGTCCGGGGTGACTCTGACCACGGAACCGGATCGAGCCCTAGGTATTGCATCGCCGCGTAGGCGATCGCGATGAGGGCAGCCAGTCCAATCGATCCGGCGAGCACCACCCAGTCCACCCCCTGTGTGAAGGCGATCGCGACAGCGAGGTACAGGACGAGCATGTCGACGAGGAAGGTCAGCCCCAGATAGCTGTCCTGCTCGCCGTACAGAGCGAGGTAGGTGTTATCCGCTTGAAGCGCGGAGACCGTGCTTACGAGCACGAACGCGAATACGCCCAGATGGAGCCGGGTTCGAGGAATCACGCCGGGTCCGAAGCGGACGATTGCGATGATGATCAGCGCCGCCAAAAGCCATCCGGTCGACCGACTGAAAAGCGACTTGGGAAAATCGAATGCTTGGTAGCCGCCGGCGTCGACGAACAGAACGATGCCCGCGACTTTCACCGCCACGATGGAAACGAGCGCCTGTCGTACTAACGACTTTTCGAAGGTCGCGGCGGGATCGCCCACGCGTGGCCGTGTTGGCGCCCTTGAGGTCGGCACCATCGAAGTATCGAGGGCGTATCGCTCTCCGTGCCAACGCTGCCAAGGCCGTCGCGCATCATCGGCAGCGCCTTCCACCGCCCCTAACTAATGACTCATACCCGAAGGTCACGTCGTCCGCAGGGGTATTGAGACTCAGATACGTCGACAGTCACTCCGTCAGACGCTAAACCCGAGCTAGCCGGAGGACGGTAACACCCACACCGCGGCACCACGAAAAGGGCACACCCGTCGTGAGGCGGGGCCGCAAAGCCACGGAGCTCACTCAGAGCCTGCCGGGCAGCCGAAAGGAGCCGAGCGTTGTCGGGAAGGAACTACGAGGATCGGACAAAGGTCGGCGCCGCCGTCGGGTCGGGCCGCGAAGTCCATCGCGCTGCGCTCGTGTGGCTCCTTGTGATAACGCTGGTGATCGCGATCTCGCAGTCATCAGTGATCGCGAGCCTCTCGCGCTCCGCGCTCGATCAGCTGGTCGCCGCGGCGAGCGGACTGTTCGCCGACGCCCGTTCCGGCATTCCCGCAGTCGGCGAGCTCTCCGCAGTTCCGGCGCAGGTGGCGCCGGCGGAGGGTGCGACCGGTCCCAATGGCAACAACGCTCCTTCTGGGACGACGACTCCGGCAGCAGGTGGGGCGCCCGCCGCGAGCGGCGCAACGCTCGTTGCGTTCCCTCGAGCGGGAAGTGTTGGGTCCAAATTCGATCTCTCGGGGACTGGCTTTCCAACAGGTCGCGCGGTATTGCTCACCTGGGATGGAGCGGGCTTCGCGACCACGATGCCCTCGTCGAAAGGTGTGCTTCAGGCCGCCATCGTTGTCCCGTCAACGCCGATCGGCCCACACGCCCTGTCGGCCACGGTTCTCGGCACCCCGATCGCGTCAACGCAGTTCCACGTGGCCGCCGGGTCGGGCTCGGCCCCAGTAGCGGCTCAGCCGACTGTGCGCCCGCCATCAAGCGCGACAAACCCTCCGCCACAAAGCTCGTCGCCGGCAACACCGCCGCCCTCGTCCCGGCCATCAAGTGTCCCGGCGCCAACACCGCCACCGACACCGACTGCGGCCCCGGCGACGCCGAGCCCCGCGCCCGCCGTCGCGGTCGTCGATGTCAGCTCGTACGGCGCGCGCGGGGATGGCGTCACTGACGACACCCGTGCGCTTCAGGCCGCGCTCGCTGGCGCCCCGAGCGGCTCAACGGTCCGCTT